>JANLRG010000029.1:0-31543 GCA_031361545.1 Bacteroidota bacterium | reverse complement strand
CCAGCTTTGTAGTTTTCAAGATTCAGTTGATATTCATTTGATTTTATTTCATTTTTATAAACTACTCGACCATTCAAATCTTCAATTTGAATTTCTAATGTTTTTGGAAGTGATGCCAAATTTATTTTGACTGTTACATTTTTATGCGCTGGATTGGGATAAATTATAAAAGTCTCTTGAGAATTAATTGGTCCTTCAATTAAATTGAAAGGAGCAATGTGAATACTGTCGCACCAAGTATCAGTGCAAATTCCATGTGACGAAGAATCTCTCACAGTCAGGCAAACATAATATGCTCCTGGAAGTGAAAAAAGATGCCATGGATATTGCGATGTAGAATTAGTACCGTCACTAAAATGCCAATAATAACTTGTAGCTGTTGGGCCAGTCGGGTAAAAATGTACACTGTCTGGATTTAATAATTGGTAAAATGAAAAATGTCCATTACAATTTATATTTCCTATTCTAACTGTGTCGCAACTTGTAGCTGTACAAATTCCTGTACTTGTTGAATCATATACTGTAAGGCAAACTAAATAATTGCCTGGCATAGTATAGAAATGCCATGGCAACTGCAAATTGGAAGTGCTGCCATCCCCAAAATCCCAATGATAATGTGTAGCAGTTGTACCTGTTGGATAAAAGTGAATTGAATCTGGATTACTAATTGAATAATGAGAAAAATGTGCATCGCAATGAGAACTAACGATCCTTACACTATCACACCAATGAGATGTACAAAAAGGAGTAGTGGTAGTGTCATACACTGTAAGACAAACATAATAGTTTCCAGGAGCTGTATAAAAATGCAATGGGTATTGTTGATTAGAGTTGGTCCCATCTCCAAAATCCCAATGATAATTTGTCGCGCTAGCACCTGTTGGGAAGAAATGTAAACTATCAGGATTGTTAGTGATGTAATGTGAAAAATGTGCATCGCAATTAGGGTTGCCAAAGTGAATTGAATCACACCAATGAGATGTACATATTCCACTAGCTGTAGAATCATAAATAGTGAGACACGCAAAATAAATCCCAGGGCTTGAATAATGATGCCAAGGATTTAGTTGTGTAGATTGTGATCCATCGCCAAAGTCCCAAAAATAATGTGATGCAGTCGTACCAGTAGGGTAAAAGTGAACGCTGTCGGGGTTAGTAGTTGTGTTGTTGAAGTAATAAGAAAAATGAGCATCACAGTGAATGGGATGGATGTGAATAGTATCGCAAAATGTGGCAGTGCAACTACCGGCGGAAGTAGAATCGTAAATAGTTAAGCACGCAATGTATTCTCCTGGATGTGGAAACTCATGCCACGGAAATTGATCAGTTGAAGATGTTCCGTCACCAAAGTTCCAAAAATAATGCGAAGCTGTTGGACCAGTAGGAAAAAAATGTAAGCTGTCAGGATTACTTATGGAGTAAAAAGAGAAATGGGCATCACAATGCAAGTTCATTACATGAATTGAGTCGCAAGTAGTGCTTGTACATGGACCACCAGCTGAAGTGTCATACACTGTTAAACAAGCATAATAATTTCCAGGACTTAAATATTGATGCCACACCAATGGAAGGTTAGAAGTTGTTCCATCGCCAAAATCCCAGTGATAAAAAGTAGCCGCAGTACTATTGGGGTAGAAGTGAACACTGTCTGGATTACTCAATGAATAATGAGAAAAATGAGAATCGCAAATTGGCTGTGAAAATAAATTATGTGAACTAAAAAAGGAGAGTAAGAAAAAAAGTGTCAATAATAATTTAAATCTTTTTAGAGTATTATTTTTCATTTTGTCTTTAGTTAGTTGGTTTACCAATCTTTAATTAATTGGTTGACTAAATATTTTTTCTAATATCGCTGTTAATCGAATCCCTGCTAAAAAGAGTTGACTTTCGATAACTGGAGTGTTTTTTTCTACATATTCCGGATCCAGAAAATTTTCTTTAAATGCATAAATGGAATCTAGTAGTGATCTCGAATCATTAGTCCATTCCATTATTTTTATTTGTTTAAAATTTTTCAATTCTTCTAAGGTATAATTTTTTTCAACTTGCAAAACATTTTCTAATTGAATATTTTTTTGTTCAATTATATCGGTATCCCAAACCCTGTGTAAATTTGAACCTCTATTTTTGAACATGAAAGAAACGTTTATAGTATTTCCCCCTTTGTCAATTCCGTATCCAACATGTAAAGGTTGATGTAAATCACCAATCAAGTGAAAAATATAATACAAGCGTTCTCTAACGTCTTTGTCTTTCATCGTTTTATAATTTCTCAATTCTGCTATAGCTGAGTTAAGAATAATTAGAATGTTTCTATCTGTAACACTCGGAGTATAACTTTCTCCTTTTTCAATATTAACATAATGCCAGGTTCTCATGTAATTGTAATAATCATTCGACCTCATTTCGTCCATCCAATTGGCAGCATCTTCTATACTCGTTTTCCCAAGGTAATGCAATACTTCACTTTTTGTTGAGTCGCTCAAATAATGGAATGCAACTTCAGCAACAATTTCATGTCCCTTTCTTCCCCAACTGAAGCTTTTTATAGGAGTAGCAACTATGAAAACTGCTAGTAAGTGTAAAATTATTTTTTTCATCTTTTATTAATTTTGTTAAATCTATTGCTTTTATTTAGGACACCTGTGAAGTAGCCATGAAATTCCTTTTCTAACCTTAGGATTTAAATTCTGAATAACGGAATAAAAATTGATTTTAGCTATGTAAATTGTTTTTATTAGGAATATTATTCTTTCTTTGTCAAAACTATTTTGCCTCATTCTTGTTAAGTTTTTTATGGCCGAAGGAAATAAAACAAATCAAATCTATTCTCCAGGTAAGTGTAATATTGGTTATAGAGAAATTTCGGTTAGAAAGAAATTTTTGTATTTATTTTTGCCTCTTTCTGTAATATTTACAATTGTTAATTTATTTCATGCAGATTCTGTTATTTTATGGATTTCACTCTTACTTTCAACTTTCTGTGCTCTGGTCTTAATCAATGAGATTAGGACGAAGTTTTGTATCATCTTCGGTTTTTTTCATCTTTATAATTTTAAATCTCTTGGTCATTTAGAAGAAGTAAATAGGAGAGAGCACCAAAAAATAGATAACCATAGAGTTCTTAGAATGTTTGTCGGTTCTCTTGCTCTTTCACTAGTTTATTCCTCAACTATCCACTTTTTAGCTGTCATAAGATAGAATTCCTTTCTCACTCATTTTTGACTTACTGCTATCATTCTTTACTTAGATGTACCATTCCTAAAAATAAAAAAAGTATTCCAATTCTTGAATCACCTACTGAGATCTTAACTTCACCCTTCATTTTAATCGTTTAGTCAAATACCGGTTTTTGCAAAGGTTTTTTCCATTACTTTCAATCTCATTAATTCTCTCTCTATGAAATTACCTCTACTTCTTGTTTTAGCAAGCTGCATATTCACTATTGATACTTTCGGACAACGAACAGCAAATGTTGGCTTATCTGGTGGAGTCGTTAATTATACTGGTGATTTAGGAAATGAAAAATATTTCCCCTTTAGCTCAGCAAGTCCTGGATTGGCAATTACGCTTCGTAATTTTATTAATAACCCGAAAAAATCTCATAACCTTTACCCTGCTTTGGATGCGCAAGTTCGTTTGAGCTGGCATCGGTTACAGTACGATGAAACAACTCCCATAGGCAATAAAGTAGGCACTCAACTTCGAAATTACTTAAGAGGAATTGGATTTAGAAATGATCAGTTGGGGTCCGAAATTGATTTTACATATAATGTTTATATCAATCGTTTTGCTCCACTAAGTAAACCTCGTTTCAGTTTATTCGTTACTGCTGGTGTGGGTGCTTTTTATGGAAAGCCAATTGCCGATCTTTTTAATGGAGATTTAGCTATAGAAAATAGGTATTTTATGTGGACTGATGGAACTATTCGGAATGTTGCCCAGAACTCTAAAAATTTTGGTGATGTAATCGAAAAAGACGGAGTGTATGAAACGGACTTGAGAGAATGGTCAACTGAGGGACAAGGAAATGGCTCTGAAGCAAAGCGACCTTCCAAGTATAGTAATTTGAATATCGGATTTCCTGTAGGTGGCGGTGCTAGGTATGTTTATAATAAATTTCTAACAGTCTCGGCCGAAATAAACTGGTATGTTTTCCTTTCAGATTATCTGGACGATGTAAGTGGCCGGTATGCTACTTATGATGAATTAAAAACAACTTTCCCAGATGCAAAACAATATGAATTGGCAAAGTATATTTCAGATCCAACTGGTATGGGAACTAATGGTTACATAGGTCCCGCTACTAGTATTCGAGGAAACCCAAATAGAAAAGATTCTTTTACTTATTTGAGTTTAGAAGTAGCTTATAAATTTACTTGGCAGCAAAAAGGAGTTTATGGCCAATAATTTTATTGGTACAAAAAAATTAGATTATTCTTTCTGTTTTATAATTGCATAAAAAAAGGAGACTTCATGGTCTCCTTTTTTTATGCAATTTTTTTCGAAAGAGTATAAACTGCTTTTCTAAACTTTACCTCCCTTGATTTCTCAAAGCTGATAGTCGGGTAGGAGGGAACTCGCTATTCTTGCTGCCCACTATTTTTTTAACTCCATTCATAGTGATTAATCAGAGCGACGAATTATTTTTCAATACCTAAGACTTTCATTAACTCATCTAACTTTGGAGTAAGAATAATTTCTGTTCTTCTGTTTTTCTTTCTTGCTTCTGCTGTATTCGCAGCATCTATGGGGAAGTATGAACCCTTTCCACTTGCTGTCAGTCTTAATGGATCAATTGCCTCTTCCTTTAGTAAAATTTTTGCTACTGAAGTCGCTCTTAATACACTCAACTCCCAATTGTCTTTTGCTCCACTTGCTAATGCTCCATTTATCGGAACATTATCTGTATGTCCTTCAACTACTATATTGATATCTTTTTTTGTTCCCAATAATTTTGATAAATCTTTTAATGCTTTTTCTCCCTCTTTCTCAACAGTGATACTTCCCGAACCAAATAATAATCGTTCTTCCATTGATACATAAACTTGGCCGTTTTTCCGATAAACTGAAAGACCATTGTTTTCATATCCTAATAATGCATCACCAACTGCTTTCTTCAATCCGTTGACGGTGCTATCTGTTCTATTCAAGATGCTTTCTAATTCATCTACTCTTTCTTGTTTTAACTTTATCCCTTCTTTTAATTCAGCTAGGTTTTTTTCTCTTTCATTCAAGGCAAGAGAATCTTTTTTCATTCTGTCTTCTCGTCGTTGTAATTCTACTCTAGTAGAATTTAATTCGCCAATTAATTTTCTTGTTTCTTCGGTATTTCCTGCCAATAGTTTTTCATTGTTTGAAAGAAGTTTATCGTATGATTTAGATAACTCACCATACAAAGATGTAAGTCGATGATAGGCATTTCCCATATCTGTTGTATCCTTAATCAGCTGGAGATTGTTTTTTTGCATTTCTGCTCCTGATGCTTTCAGTTCAGTATTTTCTGTTTGTAAGAGCTGATTGTCATTCTTGTATTTTGTATTCTCGTCTTGACAAGTTTTTTCCATCTTTTGAAGATCTTCAAATTTTCTGCCTGGTACACATGACTGAAAGGCACTTAATAGTATAAAACTTGCAAGAAAATTGACGAATTTGTTATTTATTCTTTTCATTAATCCTTATATTAGTGGTTAACTTTATAATCCGCTAAGTTAGTTGTAATAAAACCAAAAGTTCAACGTTATCAACTAAATTTTCAACAGTTAAAGTGGAACATCTAGGCTTAAAATCCGTATTTAATTTACGGTATTTAAGGTATTTCAAATCTCTAATTAAACAGACATGCAATCTCTAAGTAAAAATTGGTTGACTGAAAACACGATTGACTTCGAATACAAAAAATATGTATTGCTGGCTTATCTTCAACATGTTTCAGAGCATTTTACTGACAATCGGTTATATCCCTATTTAAGTGATTTAGTTGAGCATTATAGAAGTTTGCGTGCCTTGCAAGATAACAAGCATCAACTTTATAATCTTTTTCCGGAGCGAATAAAAGACGCCGACTTAGAAAACTTTAAAATTGTTTATGAAAAAATTGCGGGAGACGATTCTTTGATGAAAGAAATAGAAGACATTTTGGACTTTTCAATTCCAAAAATTGTTGATTATTTACGCGAAGGGAAAAAAGTATACGACTACATTGAAGACCGAATAAAGATTAGCCCAATTGGGGTCATGCCACTGAACTTCGAATTCGGCTATGTATTTTTGAAGGAAGGAACTTGCCCTGAGACAAAAGTGTATGAATACAGAGTTACCATTTTTGAAAATCCTACAGAAAAATACAGAGGTGTGCATTTTAGTTATTTTGCCACTTATGAAAAAAGTCTGTTGAATACGTTTGAGTCCATAAAAAGCGATTTAATATTGTTCAATAAAAAACTTCCTAACCCCGCAGCTTTTGCCATTGAAACTAACTTGACAGTGCCCTTTACTGAAACATTTCTTCCTCTCGCAAAGCGAACATTAATTAAAGCGCTAGCGGTTTAGGTTAGATAGATTCTTTTGCCCTGGCGGGTTTATAGTTTCAGGTTTCTAGTTTCAAATTTCAAAATTTCAGGTTTCAAGATTACAGTTTCAACTTTTTAGGGTTTATTGAAATCAAAGTATCTTTTTTTTCTGCCCTCTGTCATCTGCCCTCTAACCCTTTTTACTTTTTACTTATTTTCTGACCTATGCCCTCTAACCCTTTTTACTTTTTACTTATTACTTATTTTCTGACCTATGCCCTCTAACCCTTTTTACTTTTTACTTTTTACTTTTTACTTATTTTCTGACCTATGCCCTCTAACCTTATTTCTTTTTACTTATTACTTTTTTCCTCACCTCTGCCCTAAACCTTTCTTTTCCCAGCGAGCAAAAACGAAAGTACGAACATGATCTTGACAAAACGGTAAGCAAAAAAGCACTTTAGTTTTACAAAAATAGTCTGTTGAAGTAACGTTGATTGAAGAGTGACTTCTTTGCTCTTGTGAATAATTAAATCGTTAATATAGTGTGATAGATTTTCTGAAAAGTTCTCGTTTTTTATATCGAGGTTTAACTCAATGTTACTATACGAACTCAGATTATTTAAATCGTACGAACCAATTGATGTCCATTTGTTATCGATGATTAATACTTTGCCATGTACATTAGATGGATTGTATTCGAAAACCTTTATTCCATTTTCAGTAAGCCATCCATACAAATATTTTCTAGCATTGACCATAAGGCCAACATCGGATTTTTCGGCAACCAAAATATTTACTTCTACACCTCTTCTTACAGCATTTCTAAATAATCTCCTCGTCCAGCCACCGGGTAAAAAATAACCGCCTACAATTAGAATTGATTTTTCAGCAGTACGAATTGATTGTCTGTATCCAATTGCTATTTCATTTTGATTCCTGATAAAATCATTCTTTCGTACTCTTAAAAGGACGGAATTAAATTTCATTGGAATCTTAATAGGTTTGAGCCTTTTTTTAGTAAAAACATGTTCTTTCCATCGCTTCCTACATATTACTGCTAGTCTAAAACAAATTTGCCCACTCACAATTATCGCAAAATCAAGCCATGGCAATGAGGTCTTTGTCCCGGCATATTGATTAGAAATGTTTATTCCTCCGACAACAGCTATTTTTTGATCGATCACCAATATTTTTCGATGCAAACGCCGACCTATATGGAATCTCCCACTTGAATAAAATTCTCCAAATTTTTTAACTTGTATTCCTGCACCTTCAAAGGATTTGAGGCAGCTTCCCGAAATTCCATTTGACCCAAATGCATCAATGAGGATAAAAACTGAAACACCTCTGACGGCCGCTCTTATCAAGGCATTCACAATTTTCTTGCCCGTCTCATCGTCAATAAAAATATAAGTTTGTAAATGAATTTCTTCCTCCGCAAGGTCAATCAAATCACATAATTTTTGAAAATATTTCTGACCGCTTTCCATCCACTCCGCTGAATTGCCAGGAACATAAGGTTTGATGTTACTACTCGAATTTGTACGTGTATTCATTCCAAAATTAATCTGGCGGTAAGTTACTACATCCTTAGGTCTTTTTAAACCCCAAATTTGTAGTTTATGCCGAAGCAAATAAATTTTTTAACATCAAAAAAATATTACATTTGTCATGATTTCAGAATAAATTGTATGCAAAACGAGGAACAATTTTTTACTCAACTTCTTTCCATTTTTTATTCATCTGCAATGGTGGCTTTGGGTAAATTAAAAAACCCATCTACAGATAAAATTGAGAGAGATTTAGAGCAAGCCAAGAATTCTATCGAAATGCTTGAAATGATAAAAATAAAAACGGCGGGAAATCTTTCAGCGCAACAAATTAAGATGTTGGAGAGTATACTAACAGATTTAAGATTAAATTTTGTGGATGAAAAAAAGAAAGATTCAATTTCTTAATAATTAACCTGATTAGTACTTATGGATTCTCAAGAAATAAATAAAGCAGATTATCAGGAGCAAGGCCCCAAAAAAGGCATTGTGATTATTGTTATAACTATTCTTTTAGGAACAAACGGACTTTTACTATGGCAATTTTTTGATAAGAAGAATCATCTTGATCAAGCCAATCAGACCATTGTAACTACAACTGCTGAGAAGGATGCCTTACAACTTCAGTTGAACCAATTCAAAGTCGAATTCGAAAAACTGAAGACTGATAATTCAACACTTCAAACTCAACTGACTGAAAAAGATGAGCAGATAAAAGCAAAGGTTGTTGAAATCCAAAAACTCATTCTTCTTGGCGGACCTGCACAGATTGCTCGAGCAAAAGCTGAATTAGCCAAATTGAAAGAGATGAATGATGTGTTCACGGTTCAAATCGATTCCTTAAATAAGACGAATCAAAAACTGCTTTCTGAAAATCAAGATTTGAATTCAACTCTGACACAAGAAAAGTCTAAAAATGAAAATCTTTCAGCTGAAAATAATCGCCTCTCTTCCAAAATCGTTGCAGGATCTGTTTTAAAAGCGATTAACGTAACAACGGAAGGATACCGATTTAAAAGCAATGGGTCTGAAGTTGTCACTAATAAGGCAAAGCAAGTTCAAAAAGTAAAAACTCGTTTCACTTTGTCTGAAAATCATGTGATCGATAACGGATCTGTCGATATCTATCTTCGTGTCTTAGGTCCTGATGGAGCTGTAATGTCTGCCAATACTGAAACATTTAAAGGGAACAATCAAGATTTAACATTCACTGTAAAGCAGACTATTGATTATAATAACTCTGACACTCCTGTTGATGTTGCGTGGGCCAAAGGCTCCCAATTTGTAAAAGGTAAATACAATGTGGAAATCTATCACGCCGGAAATTTAATAGGCAGATCTCTCATTGATTTGAAGTAATAAAAGCATTTTCAAAATGGCCCGATAGTTCTCTATCGGGCCATTTTGTTTTTAAAAGAAAGCTCTAAATTGAACTCCCCCCGTATGAATAATTTTCGAATCTTGTAATTTTCTTCCCTCGTAATTTAGACTTAGTTGCATGTAATTGTTGATATTTTTTTGTAAGGAAAGATTCCAGACAAAATTTTCTCCTGCTTTGAACCCTTCCAACATTTCATAGGCAAGTAAACTTTGTTCACCCGCATTAAATTTTACATTTATATAACTGACTTTAGCCGTTATGCTACCAGAATTAACTGTCGTGTATTTGGACTCCAGATTCAGTTTATTCAAGAATGCTTTTTCACCTTCATTGCCATTTGTGTTTCGCTTCTCACTGTACCGATAGGAGAATGAGATTCTGAATGCTGAACCTGGCTGATAGGTAAGTTTGGGCTCAGCAGCATTGCTAAACAAATGGTAATCTCGAGTTGAAAAAAAGTCGGACTTGTTTATCTTTTCACCATTCTCATAGTTGAAATTCGTTAATAGCTCTCGATTAATATTCCAACGAAAATTTAATATTCTACTTCTGTTCAATCGTGATTCAAACCCATTACTCAACAAAATTTTATTCCTGATTTCTTGAAGTGTAAAATCTAATCCATAAGTGGGACTGTTTTTGTTATAATACACCGTATTTCGCAATGAGGTATTATTTGAAATTAAAGCACTGTCATTTAGAGATAGGGAAAATGGATTAAGCGAAGACAAGAATGATTCACCTTTTGTTTTTTTGTCGAAACGAACTGAAAGTTGATCTGAAAACTTAAATAGAAATTTTTCTTTTCCTTGATAAGAACTTTGTTTACCTGCTGGAGTAATTGTCAAAACTTCTGATAATAAATTTGTCCTAGTAAGAATAAATTCGGTGGTCGGCAAAAAAACTCGAATATAGGTCGCATCATTTGGAAAAGCAGCGGGCGCAAATTCATCTAGGTCCTTTACTCCGTTTTGATTAAGGTCACCAATGTATTTATATACCCCTTGTCCAGCGGGAACTTCTAAATAGTAATAATCTTGTTTTCTTTCTTGACCAGTTCCTATTTCGTAATAAGTGGTTGCAGTAACAATTCCTTTAAATAGGTTGATGTAATGATCAATTCGATTCAAGAACGTTTTAGCCGCTTCAATTTTTAACACGCTTGTGTCTTGTGGTATTAAAGTTCTATAGGTAGATGTTGTTCGGATCGTATGATTCATGTTAACGGAATAATCTGTTGAGAAAGTCGCTTCTTGTGCTTTCGCTGTGTTTTTAAATTCATTTAAATAAGGAGCTTGGTCAATTCTTTCTTTTACTTGTAACGACATCTTCAATCTGGAACTATCAATTGTATTTGCAAAAGCAGACAGTTCATGAAAACTATAACTGCCACTTCCCAATGAATCTGAATTGCTTTTAAAAAATTTATTTTGTTCCGAATTTTCTTTTAGACCAATGAGTAATTTGAAAACTGGTCTAGATATTTCTGTGTTGTGACGTAAAAAATTAGTCTTAGATAAAATACCATTCGTTAGTAGAAAACTTGCATCAGAACTAATATTAAACTTTTTATAGGATATTCTTGTTGATTCACTATTGATGAGACCATTGTAAGCCAATCCTTTTTGAAATGATTTTATTTGATAAGTCAATGAAAGAAATTCATTTTTGGAAAGTGTGCTTTGTAGAGCAATAATGTTTTCATCGTTATAAATATTTTTCGATCCAAGATTCCAGTCACGCTCAAATTCTACGTTTCTATACCGTTCAATTTGTTTGAAATCTTTTCCTGTATATTCATAGTTAACAGAATTATTTAATTTCCATCCTTTAATACTATCTACACTTAAATTGACTTGATTTTTGTAAATAAATTTGGCCGCATATCCAGCATCATTTTTTTTGTCAAAATTTGAAAATAAATTAATATCATAATTGCTTAATGCTCCTTCAACATAAAGAGAATTTTTATCGTCCAATTTTAGTTCGACACCGGCTGTAACCATTTGTTGCTTTTTGGGAGTAATGATTAAAGCGACAGGAGCATAATTGCCTTGTGGAATTCCTGAATTTGGTTCGACCCATTTAAACACTCTACCATTCGCTGAATTTATATCCTGAATATAATTCCCATGGTTAGCTCCCACATCACTAAAGTTAACTTGCCAAAACGCACTATCGGACTGAGTTGAATAAAAATATATCGAGTAAACTCCCGACGAGGTAGTGGTATCTTTTTTCATATATAAAACCAAACTACTATTAAAAGCTACACTGTCTGCTGTTGGGTAGAAAGCATTTTGAATACTATCACCTACTGATGCTAACAAAGCTTTTTGTGCACTATCAAGTTCTTGATTAAGAGATTGATTTTTGCTATCCTGTTCTGAAAAAATATTAAAATGTGCTTTTATGTTTTTACTCTCGTAGTCGTTATTCAATGTCAACAATGACCTTGCATAGTTTTTATCTGAATATTCAAACTCTGCAACAATTCTCGAGTCTTTTGTAATAAGTCTTCTAGTTGTAAATGTTACCTGCGCCGTATTGTAGTCGATTACATAATCGTTCTGTAAGCCCCTGATTAAGAGAATTCCGTCCAAGTAAATTTTTTCTGTACCCGATAAAGCAACTATATAATACTCTCCATTGTTACCAATCAGTCTGTAAGGACCTTGATTTCCTTCAGTCGGAGTTATAGTATTTCTTGCAAGCTTGCCTTTGCTAACAGCAATTGCTGCAGTTACTTTATACAATTGTTTTTTTGTGGTATCAATATTTATTAATGAAGAAAAACTAGCGCCCTGACCTTTCTTATAATAATTCATAAAATATCCTGTTGGCTTTCTTAACTCGAAATCACCAGCTATTAATTTATTATTTGCATTCGAAATTTGAATAAACACCTTGTCAAAATCTTGCAACTGTTGTGTGTTTCCATCGGGCTGTATAGGAATATTTTCATCAGTAATTGCTGCCAATATTTCTAAATTGTCGCTGATCTTTCCTGCTAATTGTAAGTTCAAACTTGAATTGACGAATACATCCTGATTGTTTCCGAATGATACTCCTCTTGAAATACTTCCATTTTTTGTTAATCCACTCAACTTTAAAATTTCTGGCTCATTGGAAGGAGTAGAATAATAAAAAGGAATTGAGTTGTTGTGACTTATGATTCCAGTGTTCTTGTGAGAATATTCTTTTGAAAACAAAAAGGAAAATGTTCGGTATGAAATACTAATTGAATCGTTTTTAAATTCCGAATAGGCCGAGCTATTTTTTTTCCAAATTAATTTCGCATTGATAAGATCTAGTGTGAAAGCTGAGGTGTCAATTAGATTGCCCCTTGCTTTCATTTTAAATGTTCCAGGTGCAATGCTAAGAGTGTCGATTGAAATGGTATCGGCAGAAGTTTCTATCAATTTTATTCGAAGATTGCTTAGGCCTTGTCCTTCAGCAAAAGCTGTCACAAAAAGAAGGATGATTATTACTAAGAGCCGCATCTTAATAGAAGTAGTTGATTGGTGTAAATTTAGAAAAATGACATAGGTGAATTAGGTTTCACGGAAAAAATGTCAACAAACAAAAGAATTAAAAGCACTTTTAGTTAAGTTCTGATTTGAGAGTGGAAGATTGTTCTTCATACGTGATTCCCCATCTCCGACAAACGAAACTGGCACTTATAAATTGAAGATTTTTGGAAATGAAAAAGCCCCTTCGAAAGAAGGGGCTTTTCTAAAAGAAACTTGAAATATTATTTGACTCCTAATTTAGCTTTTACTAAAGCCATGATGTTGTCGCTATCCTGTGCATAGATTACAGAACCAAGGCTCGTATCGAAGATATATGAATATGCTTTCTCTTTGGCTATTTCTTTTATAGCATCTTCAGCTTTCTTTAAAATCGGTCCATAGATCTCTTGTTTCTTGCTCTGAATTGACTCTTGAGCTGTCTGTTGAAAATCTTGAATTCTTTGTCCTAAATCAGTTAACTCTTTTTCTTTTGTAGTACGAATTAATTCAGGCATAGAATCAGCTTTGCCTTGATAAGCTTGCAATTTCGTTTGATATTCTGCAGTCATTCCTTTTAATTGTCCGTCCAATGACTCACCGAATCTTTTTAAAGTGCTATCTGCTTGTTTTGTTTGTGGCATCATTTGAATCAAAGCTCCTGAATCAATGTGTCCGAATTTAAGTGTTTGTGAAGTTGCAGTCAGTCCGGTGATCATAATCAAGACAACTGCAAACAAAATTTGTTTTTTCATAATAGTGGTAATATAAGTTAGAATTATTTTTTAGGTTCTTTGGTATCTGGATTGACAACAGGAGGTGTTTTTGTTCCACCTGAGGCTCCACTGCCAGCTTTTCCAGTACCTGCTGCTGGTGTTGTTTTCGCTGCAGGTTTATATCCCATTGCTAAAAGGACATCATCGCTTTTATCATATTTGGGATTAGTGTAAAGCATCGTTAAGTCACTCGACTTATCAAAAATTACAGCGTAACTCTGATCTGTTGCCAATTTTTTTATTGCATTATATATTTTATCTTGAATTGGCTTGACTAACTCTTGTTTCTTTTTAAATAAATCTCCTTCATAACCGAAGCGTTGCTTCTGTAAATCTTTAACGTCTTTTTCTTTTTGTGTAATCTCGTCTTGACGACGCTTTTTCATTTCTTCTGTCAAAAGAACTTGTTCTGCCTGATAAGCTTTGTATAATTTATCGATGATTGCATATTTATCTTCGATATCTTTCTGCCAAGTCAACGACTGATTATCGAGAGATTGCATTGCAGTTTTATAATCAGGAATATTATCCAAAATGTATTGTGAATTTACATAGGCATATTTCTGAGCATTTGCTGCGCCAAGCGAAAGGAAAAAAATTGCTACTAGAGCAACTAAGCCTTTAATCGATTTTAATTTTTTCATGATCATTATTTTTTGTTGTCAGTTTTAATGGAAGTCAATTGTCTAAATTAAAATTGTTGACCAATAGAGAAGTGAAATTGACCTTTATTTGCTGCTGGATCGTTTGGAATTTCATCAAACCCATAACCCCAATCCAATCCTAACAAACCAAATACCGGGAGATAAATCCTTACACCCATTCCTGCAGAACGTTTAGCACTAAAAGGATTAAATTCTTTGAACTTTAACCATGAATTTCCTCCTTCTGCAAATGCAAGAACGTAAATAGTAGCTGAGGGATTCAATGATACAGGATATCTTAATTCTAATGTGTATTTGTCAAAGATTGTGCCACCCACCTGTGCATTTAATGTATTGCGAGGGGTCAATGAGTTATTACTATAACCTCTCAAAGCAATGATTTCTCTACCATCTAATGCATAACCACTCAGTCCATCTCCTCCTAAATAAAATCTTTCAAATGGTGACGCACCTAAATTGTGATTGTATAATCCTAACAATCCATATTGAATTTTTGTATTCAAAACTAAATTCCCCACTAATTTTGTAAACCAACTAGAACTGAATTTCCATTTATGGTATTCAATAAATTTATATCTCTCAGCATCAGTTGCAGTTGTGTAATCAATGTTGTTGAATAGAGAATAAGGCGGAGTAAATTGAAGCGATAATGTAATTTGAGATCCAGTTCTTGGAAAGATAGGCGCATCAATAGAATTTCTTGAAATGCTCTCTTGAAAACTCAAATTATTTGCATGACCGTTTGCAAAAAGAAAAGTTCCACCATAATTATTTAGAGTATAATATTGGTAGCTGACTTCATGGAAGATTGTAAAAAAATCATCCGGTTTTTTTAAACGCTTTCCTAATCCAACTGTAACTCCTGTAATGTAAATCGCTTGTCGGCCCGCTTCTAAAGAAGAAATTCCGTTGGATTGAATTGACCTAAAAACTGACAGACTTAATGAGTTTGGTTTTTTACCACCTAGCCACGGCTCTGTGAAAGAGGCATTGTACGATTGGTAATATTTTCCATTGGTTTGTGCACGCAAACTTAATCGTTGCCCATCACCAGAAGGCAATGGAGTCCAGGTTCCTTTCTTGAATGTATTTCTTGCAGAGAAATTATTGAACGATAAACCTAAAGTTCCTACTAATTGGTTCGCTCCATAACCTCCGGAAAGTTCCAATTGATCAGAGGGTTTTTCTTCTACTGTGTACTCTATATCAACTGTTCCATCTATCGGATTTGGCTTTGGATTCACTCCAAGTTTTTCTTGGTCGAAATATCCTAGCTGTGCTAATTCTCGCTGTGTACGAATGATATCAGCTCTACTAAATAACTGGCCTGGCTTAGTTCTTATTTCACGCATGATGACACGATCATTGGTTTTAGTGTTTCCAACTATCGTTACTTTATTGATCCGTGCTTGTTTGCCTTCATAAATTCGCATCTCTAAATCAATACTGTCTTTCTCTACATTAATTTCAACTGGTGTAACTGAGAAAAATAAATATCCATCATCCATGTACAGCGAACTAATGTCTCGCCCACTCTGATTCATAAACAACCTTTCATCTAAGACAGACTGTTCATAGATGTCACCCTTTTTAATTCCAAGTAATGAGTCAAGAAAGTGAGAAGAATATTTTACGTTTCCTACCCAATTTATATTTCTGAAGAAATATTGTTTCCCTTCATCAATTGTTATTCGAATATCTACCGAACTTTCATCATGTTTGATCACAGTATCGCTTACGATCTTTGCATCGCGATAACCTTTGTCTGTGTATTTAACGATAACCTTCTTTTTATCTTCTTGATATTTTTCTTCCAAAAACTTAGAAGAGGTAAAAATTTTATACCACTTTTTTACTTTCGTATCCTTCATTGCATGACGCAACTTTGAAGATGTTAGAAAACTATTTCCAGAAAATTCAAGACTGTTGATTTTTATTTTCGATTTTTTATCTACATCAATAATCAATATTTCTCTATTAGCAAATGAAGTGTCTTTAACTTCTTTGACATCGACAACAACATTCAAATATCCTTTTTCAATGTAAAAGTCGCGAACCGAATTTTTAGTCGTCACTAATACATTTTCAGTGATTACTTTGTCCCGTTCTAACTTAATTTTTTCTCTAATTTTGTCTGCTTCAGATTTACTTACGCCATTAAATTTAAATGTAGAGAGTCTAGGTCGCTCTTGTAATTTGATTTCGATAAAAACTGTATTTCCAACAACTCTATTCATTAAAATCTGAACATCTGAAAACAAACCTTGCTTCCATAGATTTTTTATTGCATCAGCAATTTTTTCACTAGGAATTTCTAAAGAGTCTCCAACACTTAAACCAGAAATACTGATTAAAACATTTTCATCTAAATATTTTGTACCAGTGATAACTACACCGCCGATAGAATATGTATGTGGATTGCCATAATCAACTCGTTGTTCGTCACCGCCAACTTGCACTTGTGCATTCGCAGAAAGAATAGAAATAAGAAGAGCAAGAACTGCTATTAAGCGTTTCATAATTTAGGATTGGTGATTTGAGAACTTACCATTCCGAATCTACGTTCGCGATTTTGGTAGTTGATAATAGCTGAATAAAATTCTTCTTTACTAAACTCCGGCCATAATAAGTCTGTAAAATATAATTCTGTATAGGCTGATTGCCACAATAAAAAATTGCTGATTCTACTTTCGCCACTCGTTCGAATCATTAATTCAGGGTCAGGAATTCCATTGGTAGTCAACTGAGAGCTAATTAATTCTTCAGTCACTTCATCAGGAGTAATTTCTTTTGCTTGAATCATTTTTCCGATCTTCTTCACAGCTTGAGTAATTTCCCATCTTGAGCTATAGCTCAATGCTAAAACTAAACTCATTCTAGTATTTCCAGATGTTTCTTGAATTGCATTTTTGAGTTCTTCTCTGCAATTTGGAGGTAACGAATCGATATCACCTATAGCCAATAGCCGGACATTGTTTTTGTTCAATGTCTCTTTCTCACGACTAATAGTTAGAACTAATAATTCCATAAGTGCATGAACTTCTTCGATAGGACGATTCCAATTTTCGGTCGAAAATGCATACAAGGTCAAAAATTTAATTCCCAACTCCGTTGCCGCTTCCGTGGTATCTCTAACTGCTTTCACACCATTTTGATGGCCAAAAACTCGTTGCTCTCCATGTTTTTCCGCCCAACGTCCATTTCCATCCATAATGATGGCAATGTGCGAAGGTAGATTATCGATATTTATCTTGTTTTTTAAACTCATTCTCGAAAATGGAAGGCGGCGCAAGTTAATAAAATAGCCCTCTTTTTTAGGTTTTTAGAATGATAATATTTGTTAAAATATAGAGTCTTTATGGCGTTCGTTTTGGTGGAAAACTGATGAAATAGTGGGGCAATTTTCAGAGTGGAAAGAGTTAATTAACGTAAAGGTATCTTCAATGGCTAGTACCTTCTATGTCTGAATGGCCGACAAATATCTTTGAGCAAGCTCGTTAACCTAAAATAGATTGTTATTCCTCCAAATACATACCAATCTTTATCTTGAGAATTACCTCTTTGTTTAAAATTGAAAACTGGATGATTCAAACTTGTATCTGCTGAAGAAAAAGACCGATCAGACATGATAACCGCCAGAGGACCATTTGCAGCAAGCAATTGGGTGGGATTGGGATAAGTTGTACTCACATCGTCAATGTAATCAGTATATGCGCGGCGCGCTCCAACCTCTATTCCAACGCCAAAGTGCCCCACATTAAATTTAAATCCGCCTCCAATTGGAATGGCCAAAGCTACTAGTTTATACTTTTTTGTACCATTCATCCCTTGCCCTTCCGTTCCAAGAGGTTGTAAGTCAACTAAATTATTGCCATTATATGCCTGAGGATTGAATTTAAAAATGCTCAGACCAGTGAAGAGATAAGGTGTAAATGGAAAATCGGGATGGCCAGTTTCGTATGGGAAAAAATTAAATTCTATTTGAGGAGAAACTTCTAGAATATTTGATTCAAAGCTTAAGTTTCGGTCCCTTTCATAGGCGGTAGTGGCAAAGGCATCATTACCAGAGATTTTACCATAATTAACTTCTAATTTCCATGCCCAACGGCGATCCCAATTATGACGATAGAAACCACCAAAAGCAAAATGTAGAAAATCGTTATTGAAAGTATGTGCTGAAAGTTCACCTTTATAATTTGAACCTCCGATCATCAAACCAAATTCATTGTATTGAGCCTTGACGCTTGAAAACGAAAAAAGTAAGGCGACACAAAGGCTGTATCTAATAATTCGAAACATGATTGATGGAAACAAATAGAATGGACTAACGGTGAAATTTCAAAAAAATTGAATTTCTAGAAGCGAGGTAGGCTACCCCGACCATTTGTCAGTTTATAATTCAAACTGAAGATAGCAAACATGTATGAGTCATTTTCTCTAGGATCTCCCCTTTGAGCTCCGGCAGAAGTAATTTCAGGACGAGAGTGGTTGGATCGATCTGATAATGCAGCTGAAAGCGCATCAGCTCCCGAATAATTTGCAAAATCAAAGTAAGTTGTGCTAACGTCGTCAATATAATCAGTAAATGTTTTTCTGAATCCAATTTCTAGCCCAGCTCCCCAAACTCGATCAAGAGTATATTTGAAACCTATTCCTACTGGGATCACAAATTGAAGAAGTGAATATTTTGCTCTGGTTGCAACAAATCCCTGACCTTCAGTTCCTATTGGCTGAAGGCGGATGATAGTTCCTTGGTAATTTGTTTTAGGATCAAAATAAAACGCTCCGGCTCCAGCAAAGAGATACGTGTATATTTCATACCCCTTTAACCCTTTTACTTTTCTTAACCGGTATCGATGTCCTATTTGTTCCTGCTGGAAAGCTCCTTCAAAATTAAAATTGAATTCGTAGATGTCAGAATAGAAATTCAAGTTTCTATAATTTCTGAAATATTCTGTTGTGAGTTTGTCGTCTCCAGCTACTCGGCCATACGATAAATGGGACTTCAACGCAAAATAATTGCTCAATTTATATCTCAAACCAACAGAAACTGCTAACCTTGTCATCGACCATTCTAGGTCGCGAAAATAATGTGTGCCAATTTGATTCGCTCCTCCTAATTCCCCTAAGAAATTACTGACACCAGCACCAAAACTAAATTCATAGCGCTGACGCTTCCATCGCTGTGCATCAGAAATAGCTGGTAAAAGCAGAGTGATGGTTAATAAGATAAGTATTGATTTCTTCATGTTCTGGCAAGAGAATGGCAAATATAATAAATAAAAAATACCGTCCTATATACGTTGACTTCCTGTTGCTTTGTTCCAGTCTATTTCATTTATTTTTCACGATGAAATGAAATAGTGAGGGATTTCAAAGTTTCTAGTTTCAGTTTCTTGTATCTAAGCCCCAATTCAATTTTTTGCGAAGGGTGTGAAGGAAATTTTCCGAATTCAATCGAACTAAATTTATTTGATAATCTTCTTTCCGAACTGCCAATTGATAAGAATTGTCAATGGTCGCAGAACGACTATCGAGCGTTGCCATGAAATGTTGACTTCTTCCTTCTACTTCAAGGGAGATGACATTTTTATCGGAGACTACAATCGGTCGAACAGTTAAGTTGTGTGGAGCAATTGGTGTGATGACAAAGCTTTCAGATTGCGGAACGATAATCGGTCCACCACAACTCAAATTATAACCGGTAGATCCTGTTGGTGTTGAAATCATAATACCATCTGCCCAATAAGAATTCAAATATTCACCATTTAGATACATGTGAATGGTAATCATACTTGATGTTTCTTTTTTATGAATGGTGAATTCATTCAATGCTATATTTTCTTGATTGAAAATGGGGAGATTGGATTCTAACCGAAGTAGCGTTCTTGGATCAAGTGCATAATGCCCTTTTTCTAAACCTTCAATTGCATTTTCTATATCGTCTTTTGAAATAGAAGCAAGAAATCCAAGTCGTCCAGTATTAATTCCTACAACCGGAATGTTAGTGTCTTTCACAATGAATACTGTGTCGAGCAATGTTCCATCTCCACCGATACTAAAAAGGAAATCCGTTCCTATAGCTAATTCTGCTGTTGAGCCGACGCATTTTACGACTGATGGCATTATAATTTGAGCTTTCATAAACTCAAAATAAGGTAGGTATATCGAAACTTGATGACCTTGTTTCAATAATATCGAAATGATTCCAGCTGTTAATTCGGTTTGATTAATTTGTCCTGGTCTGCCGTAAATACAAATGTTCATTCAGAATTGGCTTATAAATTGTTCAAATTGGAGACGTAAAATGTACAAAAAACCCGGATTCTCCTAATTTATTAATAGAATATTCAAATCTAAATACCATATCATAATAGGTTACAAAATCGATTCCCGCTCCGTAACTATATTGCCAATTGTTATTTAATTTATTTTTCAGAAAAAATTGCGAATCTTTTACATAGCCAGCATCGGAATATAAATTGAGATAAAATGCAAAAGGAATTGTTGCAAATTTATTGAGCGGAATAAAAGGCGCATACACTTCATGCTTTTTAAGAAGTGTGTATTTTAAATTTGTTTTCAATAGTACATAATGTTCGCCATCCATCACATAATATTCGTAGCCTCTAATAAAGTCACGATTATATCCTAAGCCACGAATGAAATAATAAGGAACTTTACTTTGAAATGAATACTTAGTTGATAAACCTGTTCCAAAATGAAATCTATTGGAAAGTGGAATGAAATATTTGAAATGAGCCTGAGAAAAAGAAATGTCAATATCATCTTTCAAAATCGATAATCCGTTTTTTTGAATTTCGAAATCAAAAAAGTAACCATTCATAGGATATATTGCAAGATCTCTATGTTCAACTTTTAGATAATAACGAAATATTGAATAGTTAATGCTTTTTTTGTTTTCTAAAAAGTAAAAAGGATTCTGTTGAACGACGGTGTCTTGAACACTTGCATATCTATAAGCTAATTCAAAATTATGTGTCACATATAATTGCGGCCGATAAGAATAAACAATTGATCCACCAGATTCTTTTTTTGAAAATTGATTCGGATCTTTATAGTAGAATAATTTATTTTCATCTGTCCTAATTGCTGTCTGATGATTTCTGGAAAATGCAAAACTAAAAGTCAGTCCGCTTTTTTGTCCTCTACTTAAATTGGGAATACTATAATAAAAACTCAATCGTTGTGTATATCCTAATCTAGCTGTGATCGCTAAAACTTCATTTCTTCCTCTGAAATTATACCAATTGAGAGTTCCGCCATAGACTACTTTTGAAAAATCTTTTGTTTGCCACCAGACATTAAAATTTCTTTCTGCAATTTCAAAAATTGGTAATGGGAAAATATACCATCGCTCAGTTAATATTACATAAAAATTAATTTTATTGCCGTCTTGTAGCCAGTTAATACCAACATTGTTGAATAGGGAAGTGTTGTGTAAATTATCTGTACTTCTTTTTATTAAATTTTTTACTTCAGAAAGTCTCACTGTATCGCCCTTTTGAAATTCAAGTTCGCGAAAAATAATTCGAGGTACAGTTATTTTGTTTCCAATTAAAACTATTTGATCAACCAATAATATTATTTTGGTTGAGTCAATCGCTGATGAATCAGAAACGAGAATTGGCGGTGGCGGACTGGAAGGAATTTGTGCATGTGAAAGTTGCACATAGATTAAGAAAAAAAAGACAGTAATTATTCTGTGTAATCCCATGATGGATTAAATTCCCAAATAATTCATAAGTGAATCGTATCTGCTTTGAACATCATCATGAAATTCACTTTGATGATAATATTCCTTTACATTATATCCACGACGATTCAATGAAGAAAGAATTCGTGATAATTCTTGTTGATTAATTTTGAGAGTTAAATCTAATGTTTCACTTTCTGGATTGGGCGTTACATAACTACTTAGGATTCGTGCTCCTTCTGTTTCAATGAGTGCAGATATTTCACTAAGCGAATAACTTTTGGCTCCAACTTCTAATACAATTACCCCCGTACCATCCTCAAAAATTCCGCTATCAGAATAGTGTTTCAAAATATCAGGTAATGTTATCAGCCCTAAATAATGATCTTCTTTATCCAATACAGGAATGAGCGTTAGTTTATCTTTTGACAACAATTTTACAACCTCAAAAACTGGTTGGTTCTGCCGAACAAAAGGTCTTATCAAAGGTAGTTTGTGATTTGATAATGGTTGATCTAATGCGCTTAATTTTAATATGTCTTCCTCGTTTGCCATTCCTACATAGCTTATACCGTCTACAATAGGTAGATGTTCTAAGCGAAACTCTTCCATCCAATTCAAGGCTTTCAATCCTGTATCGCTCAATTTTAGCGGAGGGTAAGAGTCATTTATTAATTCTCTGGCAATCATAATTTATTCGTTTTTACTCTAATGAAGAACTGCATTTGATTGTTCAAACTTAAGAAAATTTATCCTCTTTCAATTGCGGATAGTCTTTCTTACATGAATAAATAGGTTGGTGTTTCTGAATGAGTCAATTATTTTATAAGTAATTTCATCTAAGAGTCTCATAATTTCTATCTTTAAAACACTTGCACGATTTATTTGTTCTTGGACATTTGTAAGAAATAATCTATTTTTATTTAACTTCCTTGGAATCAGAAATAAATAATTTTCTAATTCTGTTGTTTTCACTAATATACGTGAACTTAGTTGCCAATTATTTTCATTTCCGAACTTTATTCTCAATTTTACAATTCACTGATGTAACGATGACCAAATTAAGTGTAAATATCAATAAGATTGCCACCTTGAGAAATGCACGTGGTGGTACAATTCCAAATCTTATTCAAGTAGCAATCGATCTTCAACGTTTTGGTGCCGAAGGAATCACTGTTCACCCTCGTCCCGATGAACGCCATATTCGAAGAAAAGATGTATATGAATTGAAACCAATTGTATTCACTGAATTGAACATTGAAGGTTATCCTTCAACCGATTTTTTACAATTGATAAAAGAAATTCGGCCAGCACAAGCAACTTTGGTTCCTGATTCTCCAAATGTTTTAACAAGTAATGCAGGATGGAATTCTCTTGAACATAAATCATTTCTTTCCGATTGCATTTCTGAAATCCATTCTTATAACGTGCGAGCTTCTGTTTTTGTTGATGCAAATGTTGAGATGATGATTCATACCAAGGAAACGGGAACCGACAGAATTGAATTGTACACAGAATCTTATGCTAAGTTATATTCATCAAACAAAGAGAAATCAATTGCGCCATTTATTTTGACAGCGAATGCCGCAACGGAACTAGGCTTGGGAATCAATGCTGGCCACGATTTGAGTCTTGAAAATTTAAAATATTTCGCGTCAAATATTCCGAATCTCTTGGAAGTTTCTATTGGTCATGCTTTAATTTCTGATGCACTTTATTATGGTTTAGAAAATACAGTTCAACTTTATTTACGACAATTGAAATGAATCTTTTTTTTAAAAAAACTGGTGACGGTAAACCATTATTTATCTTGCATGGGCTTTTCGGATTAAGCGATAATTGGTCAACTCTTTCTAAAGGTTATGCTGAAAAAGGATTTTCTGTGTTTGCAATTGACCTTAGAAATCATGGAAGAAGCGAGCATAGTAATATTTTCACGTATGAATCTATGGCGAATGATATCCTTGAATTAATGGAAACGGAATCGGTCTCGTCAATAGATCTTATCGGGCATTCAATGGGAGGTAAAGTTGGAATGCAATTCGCTTTGATGTTTCCTGAAAAATTGAATAAATTAATTGTGGCCGACATCTCACCTAAATACTATCCTCCGCATCACTCTTCGGTTTTAGCGGCACTACATTCTGTTCAATTGACAGAGCAATTGACTAGAAAGGAAGCAGAAAACACTTTGAGAATGTCACTGAGTGATGAAGGAACAATTCAGTTTTTATTAAAGAATTTATATTGGGAAACAGATACAAAACTTAATTGGCGATTTGGTTTAAAAGAAATTGAAAAAAACATAGATCAGATCGGAGCTGCTTTAGAAGGGACTCAAAAAATAGATGTGGAAACTTTATTTCTAAGAGGAGAAAGATCTGGATACATCGATGATAATGACATTCAATTAATCAAAAATAGATTTACAAAAGTTAAGATCATTACCATACTTGATTCAGGTCATTGGGTTCATGCAGAAAATCCGAAAATGTTTTTTGAAGAAACGGTCAAATTTTTAATTCAATAATATTTCTCCAAAAAAAATCCCGCAATGAATATTCATTGCGGGATTTTTATAAAACTTTTGTTTATTACTGAACATCGCCAGTATCGCGAATTAAAATTTCTTTAGTTCCATTGTATTCTGTCAAAATACCTGTTACAGTTACTGTTCCTGTTGGATAAGAAGTTGCAGCAAAAGTTGCAGTTGCAGTGGTAAACAAAGAAATTGTTCCAGTCGCATCTGTTAAAGTATTACTTCCAGAGTAAACGCCTGAACCAGTAATTGTCACTCCTGAAATTTTAACTAATTGGCCTTCCCATGCATCATAATTAGTGTTGATATCGGCAATAGTTGTCGTGCGAGGAGTCACAGACCCTGTACCGACCGCAATGGCATTTCCAATTGGAACATTGTTTAACTGTAGTACACCTCCAAAAGTAGAAATCTCTACGCCAGAAATATTGATTTCAACTTGAGTTCCTTTTGCAAATGTATGAGCTGCAGAGAAACGAATTTGAATTGCAGCTGTTCCGTCTTGGATATAAATGTTTTTGCTAGTAATCATTGAAGTCGCATAACTTGAGGTCACGATTCCAGATATTTTACGACCTGCTGGTGCATAAGCAATATTTGCTGCTCCTGGATCCAATGCGCGAATAGAATCTAAAGTCGTTAAGGTTGTTTGTCCTGAAGTTCCATCACAACGAAGTCCATCCATTTTTACATCGTAAGTATCGCGAATTTGTAATTCACCAGCTCCACCATACACAGTATAAATTCCTTGGATTGTTCCTTTTCCAGTTGGAGTAGGTGTTAAAGCAAAAGTAGCATAAGTAGAAGAGTAAAGAATTAAATTATTTGCTGGCATTGCACAATCTTCAAGAGTTAAATTCGCCGGAGAACTTGCAGCATACGCAACACCGAAATTTCCAGACGCAAATTCGACATCGCTGTATTTTACAAGTGTGTTCGTAGGAACATTTGTTGCACCTAATGTGAAAACTAAAGGAGTTACACTTTGTCCCCACTTGCCTTTTACTAAATATGTGGCAAGAAGATTCGCAGGAATTCGACCAACAGGATTAGTTGGAGATGTACCTAATTCAAAATTTCCACCATTGTTGGCAATGTATAAGCCTTTACATTTTACGAAAATTTTTCTTCCAATAGGATATTCTGTATTGTAACTTGTAATATCTACTTGAATAGAAATTCCGGCATCATCTTGTTGAAGAATCATTTTCTTGTAAAAGTTTCCTGAAGCATCATCTGCAACAACAACTCCTGCAATGATTTCATCAGAAGTAATCAATGTCCCAGTAGTACCAGCAGCCAACGACTGTAACTGCTTTATCGTTTTTGTTGTTGTTAGTGCAGGATCTACATTTGCTGTTGAAATGTCATCGTATTCTTTTTTTACACATGATGTAAAAACAACTGCTGTTAGCATCATGATGATTGCTGAACGGAGGATTTGAGTTGATCTTTTCATTTTATTTATGATAAGGATTTTTTTTTAGTTGATTAGTTGAAACGGAAAGTAATGCTGGCGAAATAAGTCGCACCATACGAATAAGCATATTTTGCCGGGAATTTATTGATATCTTTTGTAGTTGTATCGAAACGTAATTGTTCGTATGCCAATCCTGTTATATCTTGATTGTTAAGAATATTTTGAACTCCTAAATTGAAAACTAAGAAAGTGTTATTCTTAAGAGATTTTATTCTGTTATTTACTTTCCAGCTATAAGAGAAAGATGCATCCATTGTAAATTGTGCTGGAAGTTTCTCTTGACTTAAGATCTGTACAAAACGTGGATCGTTCGAATCAACTAATTGTAGTGAAGACAATGTACGACGTGCAGGATTGAAATCTGTGTACATATTGGTGAAGTAATTAAAATTCGTATAAACAGACCAGAATTTCTTTGAACGATAGCTCAGGCCTAAGGTATATGCTTTTTGAGGACCGCCAGCAACTCTAAGGTTTTTAGAATAAACCGTTGCTCCATCAGCTAATAATGTGTCTTTATTATCTTGTGTAATAGTAGCCGTTGGACGATCAGTATAAACAAACTCTCCAATAGAAGCTACAGCAGTTGCTCCAAAACCTTTACCTAGATTGAAATCGGCAGCTAATTCTAATCCTGTATGACGCTTACTGATTCCAACTAAAGTATAATTTACAAACGTCTTGTATTCGTCTGTGTAAAAACTACGTGTATCGGTAATATCTGTGAAAGACGTCATGTAAGCGGTGGCACGAGCTTTAACTTTAGGTGATCTGAAAATATATCCACCTTCTATACTAGATATTTTTTCATTTTTTATATTACTCACTTCTAAAGCTCTTGTTCTTGGAGAAACAAAAGCGTTTTCAAATAGTGGTGCGCGTTGAATGTAAGCTGAGTTAACATAGAAGTAACTTCTTCCATTGTATTTGTAAGTGATTCCACCTTTGAATGCCGGATTTGCAAATGTTGAAGTTGGAGAATCTCCGTAACTATTAATAGCAAAAACTCCATTACGAACATTTCCTGTTCTGTAATATGCATCAATAGTCAATTGTGCTGCTAAGAAGAAATCAATCTTGTTGAATTTCCAAAAACCTTGAGACCAGATTGCAGATTTTTGCAAATGAGCTACATAATCATATCCATATTTATCACCTTCATGAATTATCTGATTCGGATTGTTGACATCATTCTGAATGACATTTGGATTCGATAAAGTTGTTTGATCAGGAAATTGATTTAAGTTAACAAAATATTTTCCGCCTAAAAGATCTGTCAATTGCTTGTAGTAATTCAAATCTTGTTTTTGATAAGTTAAGCCTAGAGAAAAAGCTAAATGATCATTTACTTCGGTATTATAGGTTGTGTTGAAACCAAAACGTTTTGAATCAGTCACTCGGTTAGCTATAACATATTTTGCGGTATCATGAATCTGATTGGCTTCATAAATTTTGTTCCAATTGATTTGCATTAAATCAGGATTAGAAGTGATATTATTTGCAATTGTAGTTGAATCTTGGATGTGGGAAGGAGGATAATCACCATGAGCAGGATCAAAACTTGGAAGATTACGGTAATAATCTGTGCGAGGATCTTCAGCTTTGTACCAATCAATTCCGGAAACTTTATTTTTTCCCCACTGATAAGACACAGAAGTCTCTAAATCAGATTTGTCATTAATTTTCCACTCATGAGAGAAAATTAATATTGGTTGAAAGTTTTCTGCAACAACTGAGTTTCTAACTTTCCCATTTTGATAACCCCATGAAGGATTATAATAATGTGTTCCAGTTAAATCAAAAGCTTCTTTTACCGCAGCTCCATTACGTCCTGATTTTGTTTGAGCGCCAAATGCTGTTAATGATAAAGAGTGTTCTTTGTTAATTTTCTTTTCAACTGAAGCAAATAGGGAAGTGCCATCATAGAAAGTTCCTTTGATGTATCCTTCCTCTGACCAACGACGAGAACCAGAAATAGAATATGACCAGCCTTTACTATTTACTCCAGAGCCATAGGTCACTACTAAACGGTTATCATAAACTCTATTTGATGCTGCATAACTAACAGATAATTGTTTACGCTGATGAGAAGCACGACTATCAATGCTCGATAAACCGCCAATTCCGCCAAAACCATAATTAGTTGGGTTTAATCCGATTGAATTGTCTCGTGAACGAGTTACGTCATTCAATCCTGACCATGCATTGAATTCATTTCTGCCATTCGCTAAATCTGTCATAATTGCACCGTTCATAAGAGCGGGAGCATTATCACCATCATAACCACGAACTCGAAAACGAGCAACGCTAAAAACGAAGCTGGCTGCAGAATTAAATGGGTCGCGACCGGCATTCAATACACTAGACACATTTTGATTTGGACTTTCACGGATTTCATCATCTCCTAAGGAAATGGTAGGTAAATCTGCTGTTTCAGTTGGTTGAAAACCAGATACAGTCATTGACTTTTGTACCATCGGTTGATCAACAACTACTGATTCCGTTAACAAATTTGATTTGCTGTCGCTTACAATGACAGTGACTGTGCCATAGGGAACATTTTTAAGTTCGTAAGCACCTGTTGAATCGGTCATTGTCTCCATGCTCGTACCTTTAATGGTAACTTTTGCATGTGCAACGGGTTGATTCAATTCATCTTTCAATGTACCCTTCAAAGTACCGTTTTGAGCAAATGCCAATACCGGGATGAAAAAGACGAGAAGGAGTAATAGTTTTTTGGTTAAACTCATAAGTTAGATTTAATTACTATTGATAATGTTTTAAGGGTGCCAAAGCTAATCAATTTCAGAAAATGGCTCTAATTTAGTTTGTTTATTCACACAATGTTAATAAATATTTTGTAAACATTTACATTTCAAGACAATGTGACATTTTTGATACGAACAAAAGCAATTATTTAACATTTGATAGTTGACTTGTTCAATCTTTTTAAAGGAAAAGCCAACCAATCGAATCTCTTGATGAACGTTAAAAAAAATCAAAATCAGTTGTTGCTTTTTGTATGTTTGTTCCCCCAAAAAAAAGTAAATGAAAATTAAAATAATTATTGCTCTTCTTTTTTCGCTCTTCATTCAAAATGTCAGCGCCCAGAAAACAAATTACAAAGTTGGAATAATTGGCTTTTATAATTTGGAGAACTTTTATGACACCATTGATGATCCAAATAAAAGTGATCAGGAATTTTTGCCATTAGGAACAAAAAAATATACCAGTGAAGTATATTGGGATAAAGTTGGCAATCTTGCAAAAGTAATTTCTCAAATTGGAACGGATGTAACACCCGATGGCTTGTCTTTGTTAGGCGATGCAGAAATTGAAAATGAAACGGTACTTCACGATCTCGTAAATCATCCATTATTAAAAAACAGAAACTACCAAATCGTGCATTACGATTCTCCGGACATTAGGGGAGTTGACGTTGCACTTTTATATAATCCAAAATACTTTCAAGTAATAAGCAGCGAGCCACTGTTTGTTCCGCTCTTTGATTCGGATGGAAAACCTCGTTACACGCGGGACATTCTTTTTGTCTATGGAAAATATGATGGAGAAGATATGATTGTGATGGTTGGGCATTGGCCATCCAGAAGAGGCGGAGAGGAAGCGAGTGCACCAAGCAGAGCTATTGCAGCAGGTATTTGCAAACACAAAGCAGATTCAATTACCAAAGTTAATCCTGATGCAAAAATTGTAATCATGGGTGATTTGAACGACGACCCTGTTAGCCCGAGTGTGGCCAAAGTCATCGGTTCGAAAGGCGATAAAGACAAAGTTGCAAGAGGAGGATTTTTTAATCCTTGGGTGGCACCATTTCAACAAGGTATTGGAACACTTGCTTATAATGACAGCTGGAATTTGTTTGATCAAATTATGATTAGCAGTGGTTTTTTAAGCAAAGATCAAAATGGATTTTTCTATAGAGAAGCTCATATTTTTAGTAAGCCATGGATGCTACAAACTGACGGCCGCTATAAAGGTTATCCAAAGAGAACGTATGATTTCGATAATTATATATCAGGTTACAGTGATCACTTCCCAACTTATATTGTCCTTCTGAAGAAAGTAATGTAGTAAGGGAGTTGAAAGGGTGAAAGGTCAAAAGTTATAAGTAAAAAGTAATAAGGAAAATTGAGAATTGAAAATTGAGAATTGATGATAGAGAAGTATTAATTATTTTCAATTCTCAATTTACAATCGTCAATTAATTTTCTCTGACCTCTGTCCTCTGATCTCTGACCTTATTACTTATTACCTCTGAACTTATTACTTTTTACCTATTATTTAATATAAGTCAATCCATCTAAAATAACGAACAAAGACCAAAAAATGTCTAAAGGACCAATCTCACAATTTATGGAGAAGAATTATCTCCATTTTAATGCAGCAGCGATGATGGATGCATCACGTGGTTACGTTTCTCATCTGGATGAAGGGGGGAAAATGATGATCACATTAGCAGGAGCGATGAGTACAGCAGAATTAGGAATTTCTCTTGCTGAAATGATTCGCCAAGATAAAGTCTCAATCATCTCTTGTACCGGTGCAAACCTTGAAGAAGACATTATGAATTTGGTTGCTCACAATCATTATAAACGAGTTCCGAACTACCGCGATTTAAGTCCACAAGATGAATGGGATCTTTTAGAAAACCATTACAATCGAGTTACTGATACTTGTATTCCGGAAGAAGAAGCTTTCCGTCGTTTGCAAAAACATATTCATAAAGTTTGGAAAGATGCAGATGATAGTGGTGAGCGATTTTTCCCTCATGAATTTATGTACAAGATGCTTTTATCAAAAGAACTCGAACAATATTATGAAATCGATCCGAAGAATTCATGGATGCTTGCTGCTGCAGAGAAAAATTTGCCGATTGTAGTCCCGGGCTGGGAAGATTCTACTATGGGAAATATTTTTGCGTCGTACATCATCAAAGGCGAAATGAAAGCTACTACAATGAAAAGTGGTATTGAATATATGGTTTGGTTGGCTGATTGGTATAAAAAGAATTCTGGTGGAAAAGGTGTTGGGTTCTTTCAAATTGGCGGAGGTATTGCGGGCGATTTCCCTATTTGCGTTGTGCCCATGATGTATCAGGATCTTGAATGGCACGGTGTTCCTTTTTGGTCGTACTTCTGTCAGATCAGTGATTCAACAACAAGTTACGGTTCTTATTCTGGAGCTGTTCCCAATGAAAAAATTACGTGGGGAAAATTAGATATCAATACACCAAAATTTATTATTGAGTCTGATGCTTCCATCGTGGCGCCGCTCATGTTCGGCTGGATTTTAGGGTGGTAAAATTTATTTAAAATTATTATCCGGCAAACTGAATAACAGTTTGCCGGATTTTTTGTTTTATATATTCCAAATTCATTTTAATAAAAATT
>JANLRG010000023.1:0-8291 GCA_031361545.1 Bacteroidota bacterium | reverse complement strand
TTCGTACCGAATGTTAGATTTTTTAAGCCCTTCAATTGTCGGTTGAATAATTCTCGAATCTACTTTTTTCATGAAGCTCTCGTCCACAAATGAAACTGGTGAAACTGCACCCATTCCTCCAGTATTCAAACCTGTATCACCATCTCCAATTCTCTTATAGTCTTTTGCTTCAGGTAAAATTTTATAAGAAACTCCATCTGTCAGAACAAAAACAGAACACTCTATTCCGTCTAAAAATTCTTCGACAACCACTTTGTTTCCGGCTTGCCCGAATTTTCCAGAGGTTAACATTTCTTCGAAATCAATCTTCGCTTGCACAAGCGTTGATTGAATAATTACTCCTTTTCCTCCTGCTAAGCCATCAGCTTTCAAAACATAAGGTGGTTTGAGTGTTTCCAAAAATCGAAATCCTTCGTCCAAAGTTTTTTTTGTAAATGTTTTGTAAGCAGCTGTAGGAATTTTGTTGACACCCATAAATTCTTTGGCGAAATCTTTACTTCCCTCTAAGAAAGCTCCCCCTTGTGTTGGGCCGATGACAGAAACATTTTTTAATTCATTATCATGAAAAATAAAATCAGATAAACCATTCACTAACGGTCCTTCAGGACCAACAACAACTAACGTAATTTGATTGTCTAGAATAAATTTCTTTATTTCAACAAATGAATCTATGTTAAGGTCAACATTTGTACCGCATGAAATAGTTCCGGCATTTCCAGGAGCAATAAAAAGCTTCTCACATTTGTTACTTTGAGAAAGTTTCCAGGCAAAAGCATGTTCTCTTCCGCCTGACCCAATGAGAAGAATTTTAATAGGGTTCATTTTAAAAAATCTTTTTATGGTTTTATAAAGGTATGTTTCCGTGTTTCTTCCTTGGTAATTTGACAGCTTTATTTTCTAACATTTTAAATGCATTAATTAATTTCACTCTAGTTTCGTCAGGACGAATTACTTCATCGATATATCCATGTTCAGCAGCTTTATATGGATTGGCAAATAATTGATTGTATTCATTCTCCTTTTCCTTCCATGCTGCTGTTGAATCTTTCGCTTCAGCAATTTCTTTTTTGAAAATGATTTCTGCAGCTCCTTTAGCACCCATCACAGCAATTTCTGCAGAAGGCCAAGCGTAATTCATGTCTGCTCCAATGTGTTTTGAATTCATCACATCATAAGCTCCACCATAAGCTTTGCGAGTAATGACTGTTATGCGTGGAACTGTTGCTTCACAGAATGCATACAATAATTTTGCTCCGTTAGAAATAATTGCATTCCACTCTTGGTCTGTTCCGGGTAAAAATCCAGGGATGTCTTCAAATACCAACAATGGAATATTAAAGCAATCACAGAATCTTACAAAGCGTGCTGCCTTTGTTGAAGAATGAATATCTAAAACACCCGCCAAATGAATCGGTTGATTCGCAACAATGCCAATACTTCGTCCAGCTAACCGAGCGAAACCAACAACAATGTTTTCAGCAAAATCTTTATGTACTTCCAAGAAAGTATCTTGATCTATCACTTCAGAAATCACTTCTCTAATATCATAAGGCTGATTTGGATTTTCTGGAATTATAGAATTCAATTTTGATCTCTTCTCATTGCTTAGTTCATAGGGCAGACGAGGAGCTTCTTCTTCGCAGTTTTGAGGAATATAACTAACTAGCTTTCGTAACTGACGAATACAAAGTATTTCATTGGCACATGTAAAATGAGTTACACCCGATTTTGTTGCATGTGTCATCGCTCCTCCTAACTCTTCAGAAGTTACTTCTTCGTGAGTTACTGTTTTTACAACATTGGGTCCGGTAACAAACATGTAAGAAGTATTTTCTACCATCATAATGAAATCTGTAATGGCAGGCGAATAAACTGCGCCGCCCGCACAGGGTCCCATGATAGCAGAAATTTGTGGAATGACTCCTGAAGCCAATGTGTTCCGATAAAAAATATCGGCATAACCACCTAATGAAACTACTCCTTCTTGAATTCGGGCTCCGCCAGAATCATTCAGTCCAAGAACTGGTGCGCCATTCTGCATAGCTAAATCCATGATTCGGCAAATTTTCTTTGCATGCGTTTCTGAAAGTGATCCACCGAATACTGTAAAGTCTTGCGCAAAAACGTAAATTAAACGACCATCAATTCGACCAAAGCCAGTTACCACTCCATCACCTAAATATTTTTCATTCTCAATTCCAAAATCTGTCGCACGATGAGTGACGAGCATTCCTATTTCTTCAAACGAATTTTCATCTAACAAAAAATGAATTCTTTCACGAGCAGTTAATTTTCCTTTCTTGTGTTGAGCTTCAACCCGTTTAACTCCTCCACCTTTATGTGCTTCATTAATTTTTTCTTCTAGTATTTTTATTTTATTTTCCATAGAGGGAGGAGTAGGCCAGAGGCCAGATGTCATAGGTTAGATATAAAATTGAGGATGGAAGATGGAGAATTGAGAATTGAGAATTGATGATTGATGATTGATGATGGAGAATAAATAATTGAGGATAGATAATTGATGATGGAGAATAAATAATTGAGGATTGATGATTGATGATGGAGAATAAATAATTGAGGATTGAGGACGGAAGATTGATAATTGAGGATTGATAATTGAGGATTGATAATTGAAGATTGATAATTGAGGATGGAGAATGGAAGATTTATAATTGAGGATTGATAATTGAGGATGGAGAATTGAGGATGGAGAATGGAGAATGGAGAATGGAGAATGAATGAATTATTTATTACTTATTATTTATTACTTTACTTATTCATTATTTATATCTTATTTTTTGAGAATTGATAAGTGATGGTGGAGGATTGATAATTGTTGATATTAGAATTTTCGTATTCCAATGGCTTTTCTTGCTTGATGAACTGTAGCTGCTCCACTTTCTCTTGCTTTCTCTGCTCCGCGCTGAGCTACTTTTTGCAAATACATTTCGTCCTTTTTAATTTCTTCTATTTTTTCGCGGAAGGGTGAAGTAAATTTTACCATGTCTTCTGCCAATTGTTTTTTGAGATCTCCATAGCGCACTTTCATGGAATTATATTGTTCTTCAAAAAAAGCGACTGTTTCTTTTTCTGAAACAACAGACATGAGTTGAAATAAATTTTCAATCACTTCTGGTTTTTTTTGGTTTTCTTGCGTCGGTCCGCCATCTGTAACGGCTCGCATTACTTTTTTTCGAATCACTTCTTGACTGTCCGCTAAAAATATAGCATTGACTTCTCCTTCACTCTTACCCATTTTTCCAGAGCCATCTAATCCCGGTATTTTTACCAAATTAGTTCCATAGTTGAAAGCATAAGGTTCGGGAAATAATTCTGTATTGTATAGTCTATTAAATCGATTTGCAAATTGACGCGCCATTTCTAAATGTTGCTCTTGATCTTTTCCAACCGGAACTTTCAACGCGCGATGAATCAAAATATCGGCTGCCATCAAGGTCGGATAAGTCAATAAACCAGCGTTTATATTGTCCGGCTGTTGTCTTATTTTATCTTTAAAAGAAGTACATCTTTCTAATTCGCCGACATAAGCATTCATATTTAGAAGCAAATACAATTCTGTTGTTTCAGGTAAATCGCTTTGAACATACAATGTACTTTTTTCAGGATCTAAACCACATGCTAAATATTCAACTAAAACTTGTCTTACATTATCGTGGAGATCGGATGGTGTTGGATGTGTCGTTAATGAATGATAATCGGCAATGAAGAAGAAGCAATTGAATTCTTGTTGCATTTTTATAAAATTTCGAATTGCCCCGAAATAATTCCCCAAATGCAAATTTCCAGTACTGCGAATGCCACTTACGACGATCTCTTTTGACATGTGGCGAAAATAACAAAAAAGCAGGGACAGACGGCTTATTTATCAGCCTTCTTTCAAAATTCATTCACTGTTTTTTCTTGAATATGGCCGAACTAACTTGAGGTTTCACCAAGGAAATTTCTGGCGATAAGATTAGGGTTAATGAAAAAAAGTATGGGCTCAGAAAATTATAAACCTAAAAAACAAGTATTTAACTATTTGATGTTGCAACATTAAATGTTATAACATATATTTGCATAAGAAAATCAATCCTACACTAGAACAATATTTAAACAAAAAAGTTATGAAAAAAATCACTTTAGCGGCTGCGATGATTGCAATGACTGCAACTGCTTTCGCACAGAACTGGAATCTCGATGGAGCCCATTCAAAAATTCGTTTTACTACCAAATATCTTTTGATTTCGGATGTAGATGGTGAGTTCCACAAATTCGATGTCAAAGCGACTTCTACGAAAGCAGATTGGAGTGACTTAGCCGCAACAGTAGTTGTCGATGTCAATAGTATTTCAACTGATAACGAAAAACGTGATAGTCATTTAAAGAGTGATGATTTTTTTAATTCAGAAAAATATCCAACCATCACTTTTAAGAGTTCAGGAATAAAAAGTTTAGGTGACAAAAAATATTCCTTAACAGGTGATCTTACTATTCGTGATGTTACTAAGAAAGTAACGCTTCCACTAATCTATGGTGGTACAGTTAAAGATCCTTATGGAAATACAAAAGCAGGATTTAAAGCAACAGGATCCATTAATCGTCAGGAATATGGTTTGAAATGGACCAACTCTACTGCAACTGGTGAAGCAGTTGTCAGTGATAATGTAGATTTCACTATCGACTTGATTTTGGTTAAAGAAGAAGCAAAAAAATAATCACTTTAAAGCCGGTCTCCGAAAAGAACCGGCTTTTTTTAACTTAATTGCTATGAAGGAATTTATGATCGTCGTTTCTCTTCCTGAAATTTTCTCTCCTCGTTTCATGTCATTGATTTCTGATCAACGAAAAACGGTGAGCACGCTTATGAAAGAAGGAATAATTATTAATTATGCTCTCTCACTTGAACGTTCAAAGTTATGGATTACGATGAGCGCTGAAGATCCAGAAGATGTACAAAGACAACTTAATAAATTTCCATTAGCAAGATATATGAAATCGGATATCATAGAATTGATGTTTCAACAAAGTGCAACATTTATTCTTCCTGAACCATCACTCAATTGAAGGTCGGAGGGTGGGGGAAAATAATAAGGTTAAAGATCAGAGGTAAGAGGTCATAGTTCATCGTAAATAAAAAGTAAAAAGTAATAAATAATAAGGTTAAAAATCAGAGCTCGGAAATAAAGTAAAAAGTAATAAATAACAAGGTTAAAGATCGGAGCTTGGAAATAAAGTAAAAAGTTAGATGATTAGATATAAAGTAATATAAAAAGCAGTGAAGTTTGAAGGGTGAAAAAAATAGTTAAAAGATAAACTAACAAAATAACAACTAAATAAATTTATGGAAAACAATATTACAATCACAGGAACTGGTCCTTATCTCGTAAAAGGTAGCATTGAATTAACTGATGCTAACGGAAATAAAATTGAAACAAAAGAATCATTCGCTTTATGTCGTTGTGGACATTCGGCCAACAAACCTTTCTGTGATGGGGCACATCGCTCTAAGACGGAGTGGTTGGAAGGGAAGTGAGTTCAAGATTCAGAGTTCAAGGTTCAGAAGTAATAAATAATAAAGTTATTTAGGGAAAGTTATTTTAGGTGGTGGGGGATGATTACTAGGAGAGTTAAAAATAAAATTACTTTTTTGAAAAAAAATCAAAATGAAAACAATATTTCACTCTGCATCATCGCGTGGACATGCAGATCACGGGTGGTTAAATGCTCATCACAGTTTTAGTTTTGCAAACTGGTATGATCCATCGCGAATTCAATTTGGAATGTTGCGTGTCTTGAATGATGATGTCGTGGCGGCCGGACAAGGTTTTGGTACACACCCGCATAATGATATGGAAATTATAACCATCATTTTAAAGGGTGCTTTGCAACACAAAGATAATATGGGCAATGGCGATATCATCAAATCAGGCGACGTTCAAGTTATGAGCGCTGGAACCGGCGTTATGCACTCTGAATTTAATCCTTCACCTAGTGAAGAAACTAATCTTTTTCAGCTCTGGATATTCCCGAAAGAAAATCATATTTCTCCTAGATATGATCAGAAAAGTTTTTACTCTTCAGAGAGACAAAACAAAATACAAACTGTCGCTTCTGGATTTAAAAAAGAAGATGAACTCTATATTCATCAAGATGCTGCTATTTCACTAGCAAACATTGATGCGAAATCAAACATCAATTACTCTATGAATAAAAAAGATAATGGTGTTTATTTGATGGTCATCAATGGACAAATTGAAATAAACGGAACAAAACTTCAGTCCAGAGATGCTATCGGTATCTCCGAGACAGATAATATTTCCATTGACGCCATGGAATCATCTGAATTGATTATTATTGAAGTCCCAATGAAATGAACAATGGAACTGGAAAAAGAAATCAATCAAAAAAAATTTCGAAATGAAAGCCACAAATTAATGGTTAATATTATTTATACATTCAATTGGATAAACAATAGTCAAAGCGATTTTTTAAAACCTCATGATATTACTTACCAACAATACAACGTACTTCGAATTTTAAGAGGTCAGCAAATGCAACCGGCCAGCATAAAACTCATTCGTGAGCGAATGCTCGATAAAATGAGTGATGCCTCCAGAATAGTGGAAAAATTGCGAACGAAGGGTTTTGCAGAACGCCATATTTGTCAGCACGACCGCAGAGCTTGTCAGGTATTCATAACACAAACAGGAATGAACCTTCTCAGCGAACTTGACAAATACAATGTCCAAACGGAAACTCATTTCAACAATCTTAGCGAGACAGAAAAAAAACAGTTGAACTTTTTATTAGACAAACTCAGAGGTTAATTAATTTTCGTCTGAATCCTTATTTTTTTGCCTTCAATTTCTTTTCAATTTTCCGGACTTCATTCCATTCATCAATAATTAAAATTATTTCCAAATTAACGTGTTTGTTTTTTTGAGTTCCTAGTAATCCTTCAGTACGAAATCAATTGTGTTGAAAGAGAATCCTCAAACCTCTACAATGACCGGAAATGGTCGATTGAAAAAATCAAAATATTTTTTGTTTGCAAAAAAATTGTTCTACTTTAGCCTCATCTCCCGAATGACAACAATCGAACAACATATATCTGAATTGCTTTTTGATCACGACTGCGTGATTGTTCCATCATTGGGTGGATTTTTGGCTTCTAATCAGAATTCTGTCATCACTGCCAGTCAAGTGTTACTTCCTCCTTTTCGAAAAATTGCTTTCAATGTTTATTTGAAAAACAATGATGGATTGCTTGCGAATCATTTAGTAGAATACGATCACATTTCCTATCAAGATGCTCTTGTTCGAATTGAAAAATTTGTTTCTACTTGTCTTTTTGAAATGAATTCTGGAAAAAAGATTTACCTGAATAATATTGGAACTATTTTTTATGATCGCGAACACAACGTACAATTTGAAGCTTCAAGAAATTCTAATCACTTAAAAGATAGTTTTGGAATGGATGCTTTGCAACTCATTCCTGTGAATCGTGAAGTTTCTAGTAACGAAAAATTAAAACCAATATTAAAAGAGATTCGACCTTCACAACCCGCTAAAAGAGTAACTTCTTCTCGAATAAAAAGAAGCAGCAAAATAGTTGGTGTGGTCGCTTTAGCAGCAACAGCATTGTGGTTTTCATTCAATTTATATTTAGTAAACCCAAAACAATTTCAAACCGCTACTCTTAATCCATTCGATACACAATCCGTTTTAAAAATAAAAGACACCAGCACTTTTCCTCCAACTGCTATTAAAAACGACCACTCTTCAAAAGTGGAAACGGTTTATGTGAAGACGACAACTCCGGTAGATTTAAAAACATCTATAGAATCCTCTACTCCTATTGCTGCTCCGGAAAAAAATAAAATGGCCGTTTCCCCAGTACAAATTAATCAGCATCACTTTATTGTGGCTGGCGTTTTTAAAATCGAGGAAAACGCATCGGCTTTTGTTGAACAACTTCACAAAGAAGGCTTTGCGAATGCTTCAATTACTAAAGCCAATCATCGCTGGTACGTTTATTATCAGGGTTTTGAAAGCCGAAATGAAGCCATTGCCATGAATGATAGCCTGAAAAAAAATAATCTGCAAGGCTGGATCTGGAATTACTAATTTTCCCCATCATTTCTTATTAAATTTGTTGCTCAGCAAAATTCTATCACTTTTGCAGAAAGAACAACTGCCAGTATAATATGAGTAATCTACGTCAAGGGTTAAACCAAAAACTTCTTCAAAAACTTTCACCTCAACAAATTCAGTTGATGAAATTGTTG
>JANLRG010000918.1:0-1583 GCA_031361545.1 Bacteroidota bacterium | reverse complement strand
GTTTTATCAATTCTGAAAAGCAGATGAAAAAATACAGACTTCGTTTATCGTATTCATTTCCTATGCAATTGTTGCTGCTTCACTTGCGCAATAATTTAGCCTTGCTATTTATTTGGATTTTATTGTTCTTTGGCATAACGGGCAATTTAGGGCGCGACTTTGGGGTGTATTATCTTTTTGTTTCTCCAGAATACGTGGGTTCGGTCAATACATATAGTTTTTTTTTAGTTGGCATTGCTTATGGCGTTTTTGTTATGTGTTGGCATTTGAGCGTTTATCTGCTCTACGCTTGGCGATTCCCTTTTTTAGCCACTATCAAACGCCCTTTTTTAGTATTTTGCTTCAATAACTCGCTCTTACCCTTGATTTTTTTCTTCATTTATTTATCTTATCAAATTTCATTTGAGCGTTATTTTGAAATGCTTTATATGTCTCAATATCTAAGGTATAGCTTGGCTTTTGCGTTTGGTTCGGTCATTATTGTGGCATTATTGAGTGTATATTTTGCTTTTACCAATAAAAATATCCAAAGTTTTTTGAGTTTACCGCCTTTGGAAGCATTGGTAGAGGATACAAATGAAAAGCTTCAGCAAGAGCATAATGAGGGGCGGGTATTGCGGGTAGATACTTTTTTCAATGAGCTACTTCGTCTCCGAAAAACCATTGACACGCTACCCTCGAATCGAGATTTGAGGCATCGGGTATTGCAACAAAACCATTACAATGCCTTATTTTTGCAATTTGCGATTGTTTTAACTTTTATCTTTTTAGGTAAAATGAGTGACCTTGCGGTCTTCCGTTTGCCTGCGGGCGCAAGCATTTTTTTATTGTCGTCTTTGGCAGTATCCGCAATGGGGGCATTGTCGTTTTGGTTTCGCCGTTGGCAGTTTATAGTGATATTATTACTGATGGCAAGTGTCAATTTTTTCACAAATCTCGATTATTTCAACCAAACCAGTAAAGCGACGGGTTTAAATTTTAACACAACACCTACCACCTACTCAACAGATAGCCTTCGGGTGCTTTGTAATGCCGAGAATGTGCGAAAAGACAAGGCAACGACAAAAAATATCTTAAATAAATGGCAGACCAAAAACAAGAGAAAAAGCAAAAAGCCACCTTTGATTATCGTTTGTGTCAGTGGCGGTGGTTTGAAAGCGGCAGCTTGGTCAATGCGGGTTTTGCAAACGGCAGATAGTCTTAGCAACGGGCAATTTATGGCGCATACGGTGCTTATGACTGGGGCTTCGGGTGGCATGTTGGGGGCGGCTTATTTTAGAGAACTGCTGCTGCGCGCACATTCGACGACTGAACCTGTGGATTTATACGGCGATTCCCCTTTCAATGATATAAGCAAAGACCTTTTGAATGCCATTTCTTTTAGCATACTGACCAATGATTTATTTTTGCCGCGCTCGACCTACAAGATGGGTATGCTGCGGTATCGAAAAGATAGAGGCTATGCGTTTGAACGCCAATGGCATGAAAACACGGCATATAGATTGGATAAAAAACTATCTGATTATGCCTTGCCCGAACAAAATGCTGCGATTCCCATGTTATTTGTGACCCCCTCAGTACTC
>JANLRG010000915.1:0-1316 GCA_031361545.1 Bacteroidota bacterium | reverse complement strand
GAAAGACAACGCAACAGGTATTATCAATCAAGGTTTTTCTTTAGATGCTTTGGGTATGAAAAAAAGATTTGCTGATTTAAGTGAAAAATTAGAAACGGTCGTTGAGAAAACAAAAGCCTTGCAGTTAGTAGAAACCTATTTGCTCAAATATTTTAGCCATTTAAAGATACCGTTTTCGGTAAAAGATATGTCCCCTGTAGCCAATTATATTTGTCAACAAAAAGGGGTTGTCACAATCAAACATTTAGAAGATAAATTTCACATCAGCCGCCGATGGTTAGAGAAGCAATTTGCTGCTCAAATCGGATTTTCTCCTAAGGAATATGCCCGTATTACGAGGTTCAAAGCCATTGTCGGGCAAGTCGTGACGACGCCCTCATTTATCCCTTCGGGAATATCTTTATCAAAACTGATAAGTGATTACGGCTATTACGACCAATCGCATTTTATTCGAGATTTTAAAGAATATGCAGGTCAAACACCCTTCCAATTTTTTAAGAGTTTAATGCCTGAAAATGTAGAAAATGAAATCAATAGTTATTTTTATAAAGACCTTGAATGAAATGGGTGTTGCTCCACATTAGTTCGCATTTATCCAATACAATTTTTTGAAACAAGGGTAATTTTGCACAAGCCAATCAACATTTGCTAACTCAATACTTTTTAACACCCGACTATTTTAATTTAGAAAAACATTTATTAACCTTTTGAAAATTTATTTAACTATGAAAATTATTACAGTGCGTAACACGCTCTTTTTAGGGCTATCCCTTTTCTTTTCCCTTTTCACTCAATCATCTGCTTCGGCTCAATGGGTCAAACAAAATACCCCTGCTATGAAGGGGCTTTACACCATGCAAGCCATTGGTAAAAATACTATGTGGACAGCCAATCAAAATTTAGGAGGGCTGGATTCCGCCCATGTTACTCAATTCATCAGAACCAGCGATGGCGGCACAACCTACAAATTAGGTACAGTATTTACTACAGACGATTACTATTACCACATTCAGGCTTACGACAGCAAAACAGCCTATCTGTTGGCAGGGCTTCATTCGGGTCAACCACCTTTTCTCTTCCGTCGGACTGTGGACAGTGGTTTGACTTGGCAAAATATGCCATATGCACCTACAACATTCCCCGGATTGATTCATTTTTATGATGCTAATAACGGCGTTTATGTGGGTGATCCTGATAGTTTAGGTTTTTTTGCTGCATATACAACCAACGGAGGCAATACATTTACGCGTATTCCACAAAGCAATTTGCCGCAACCTATGGCTGAGGAGTTTACCAATCTTGGAAAATTTCAAGTT
>JANLRG010000897.1:0-1378 GCA_031361545.1 Bacteroidota bacterium | reverse complement strand
CTTTCATCTTGCTCTCTAATTCCTGCATATATATATGCGTCATATTCTTCTCTCGACCAAAGTTTTTGAATAGCTTTTGCTTTAGCCAGTTGAACAATATGTTCAACGACCATGTAACGCTCCATTTCTTCATTTTCTGAGGCACTTAAACCTGCTTTTTTGTTTTTATCAATTAAGAAATTAACTCTTTCTTGGGCTTTTGGCGAAACTTTGTATGTCAATACTTTTTTTGGTGATAGGCTTGCCAAAAAATAAGCTAACTCATCAAAGATTGATAGATTTTCTGCAACCATTTTTTTTTATTTTAACAGTTTGATGATAACTATATTATTCTTTTTATTAGACGCAAAGTTAAGTATTTTTTTACTAAAAAGCCCTGTTTGAGTGGAAAGGGACTCAGACAGGACTTGGATAGAAACATTTGGAAAAATCGAAAACCCATATGGAACATCCCGAGAAAATCGGGAGATAAGGCTAAGTCTCATTCGAGATTCAATACAATTTAATGTTGAAAAAAAAGTTAAAAAATATAGAAAATTAGCTATAGATTTAGTATTTTTGCTCACAAAAATACTAAATCTGTTATGCCAGCAAGAGATTTTTATCATGAAACAGTCCGAAAAGCATTAGAAGCTGACGGTTGGGTTATTACACACGACCCTTATTTTCCTAGGCTTGGTAAGCGAAAAGGTTATATTGATTTAGGGCTGAAATGATTGGTGCTGAAAAAGGCTCTGAACAAATTGCCGTTGAAATAAAAGGTTTTATGGGTTTATCAGATGTCGATGAATTTGAAGATGCTCTTGGGCAGTTTTTAGTCTATAAATTAGCATTGCGTAAAAAAGAGCCTGATAGAATTCTATATTTATCTTTACCCGATGCTTTTTATGATACCTTCTTTGATGACCCGTTTTTTTTAGAAGTATTAGAAACTTACAATGTCAAAATCCTTACTTTTAATGAAAATAAAAGTTGTTTAGTCAAATGGATAAAATAAATAAATATAAGAAAATCGTGGGAGAATTCGCAACATATATTGCTTCTATCTCCCCCTCAGATGAGTCTGTGGAAACTCAATTGATAACCGATGATAAGCATGGGCATTATCTCTTATTCTCTGTGGGTTGGGCTAATACTTATCGTGAATATGCACCATTTGTTCATATAGATGTAAAGCCTGATGGTAAAGTATGGATTCAACACGATGGAACAGATTTGAAAATAGCTCTGTTGCTTGCTGAAAAAGGGATTCCTAAAAAGGATATTGTCATAGGTTTTCGAAATATTGAACAACGACAACACCTTACAGATTTTGCTGTATCGTAGTGAATACCCCCTCAGTATAGAGCCTTTTGAAAGCCTTTATACTGAGGGGGTG
>JANLRG010000896.1:0-1289 GCA_031361545.1 Bacteroidota bacterium | reverse complement strand
CACCCCCTCAGTATTTCTTTGAAGAGTAAGTTGAATTAAAGTTTAATAAAAATTTCTACTTTTGTAAGACAAAATTTAGTTTCTAATGAATAAAGCCTTTTTTACAGACATTAAAATTGAGAACTTTAAATCTCTGCGGTCGGTCGAATTGAAAGACTGTAATCGTATTAATGTACTTATTGGAAAACCCAATGTAGGCAAGTCGAATATTTTAGAGGCTTTGAGTTTGTTTGGAATTCTAAACGAGTCTAAGCCATTTACTTCACCTTTATTCAAAAAGTTAATTAGAATTGACAATGAATCGGAATTATTTTTTGACGGTGAAGATAGTCTCGCCATTAAAATGAGTTCAAATTTGTATAATTTCGAAATCTTTTATGATTTCTTAGACGGATTCTTGCATTTTAATAAACAAATTTCTGACCTCTTTGATGATAAAAGTTCCGTTAAGAAATATGTTTTCAATTCAAACGATATTCATTTAATCTCAACAGATATTTCAAATGGTGCGCTTACCTTTCCCTTCGGCGATAATCTTTTAAATATACTTCAAACCAATTCAAAACTAAATAAAGCCTGTCGGGAATTATTCAAAGAATATCATTTGCAGTTTTTGTTCGATAAAGGAACTCGGAGTTTAAGAATTGTAAAGCAAATTAAGAATGAAGTGGACGAAATGCCTATTATTTTCTCAATGCCTTATGGTTCAGTCGCAGATACTTTGCAGCGCATTATTTTTTATAAAACTGCCATTGCATCCAATACCGATTCGATTCTTTTATTTGAAGAACCTGAAGCCCATTCATTTCCTCCTTATATTGTACATATCACACAGGAAATAATCAATGCGACAAGTAATCAGTTTTTTATTACAACGCATAGTCCATTTGTTTTAGATGATTTGATGCAGAATGCACGAAAAGAATTAGCAGTTTATATCGTCCACTGGAAAAATGGAGAAACCGTAACTACAAAATTAACCGACGCACAACTCGAAGAAGTTTATCAATATGGCGTTGACCTTTTCACTAATATTGAAAACTACTTTTGATTATGGATTTGCATATTCTTCCCGAATGTTATGTAGATACCAATTTGGTAGAAACCATTACAAAATCTCGTTACAATCATAAACATGGTTGCAATAATGTTGTAAAAGCTATGCTTGAAGCCCATCATTTGAAAGATGGTTTTGCATTGGGTATCGTGGACGAGGATAAAAAAATACTTAAATACACAGAAGCATTTAAAGTCGTTGTTGACAAAGCACAACTTAAATTGTTGAAACA
>JANLRG010000894.1:0-1773 GCA_031361545.1 Bacteroidota bacterium | reverse complement strand
ATACCAGGTAGCTACGGACCGAGTGCGGATGAATAAATTTTTGAATAAATTTAGATATTTTAAACAAATAAAGCCTGTATCATCCCAAGTTGATACAGGCTTTATTTGTTTAAAATGCTTAAAATACTGAGGGGGTATTTTTATTAATTTAACTTGATAATTTTTGTCAAATACGCTATTTCACTTTGATTTTACCGTGTTTTTTGATGATTTCTTCTACTTCTTGAATAGTCATATCAAGCATCTCACTTATTTGAGACGGTATATAACCTTTTCGATTTAAAGTTAGGATTACTTTGATTGTCTTATTTATTTCGCCTATCTCAATGCCTCGTTTTTCGGCGGATTCTTCAACAAGTTCCATATCATATTTTTTACTCTTACTGATTTGGTAGAGTATATAGTCATTCGGGTCGAGATTTGAGACTTTTGCTACATCAAATGCTTTCATGAAAATAGGTTCGTTTAGAATGTTAGGAATAGTACCAAAGAGTTTTTTAAAACCGAAATCGGTTGTCGGGTCAAAATAAATTGAAGTAATAGTCGGTAATGTGGACACAATATAAGGGTTTTTAGTTTTGCTCAAATGTATGTTTTACAATACAAAAATACTGATTTTCTACTTGATAAACAAGTTGTCAGTTTATTTTTTAAAAGAAATCGGCATCCAATAAAGTAAATTCAAGCATTTTTTGCCGAAAAATCGCTAATATACTGAGGGGGTACATTTATCTATTTATATCTTTATGTCTTTACGTCTTTATAAAGATTGAAATAAAATTCGGCATATTATCGCCACAATTCAACGAAATACTGACTCATTCTGTCGTGTTTGTTTATTTTGATAGGCATTATGTTCCCTTTAGCCATTGTATTTTTGAACGCCTTTTTATGTGGCAACAATAGCTGCTGTTTTGGCTCTAAATATTTCATTTTCATTGATTGAAACTAAAAAGAATACAAATTAAATATAAAAATGTTGACCTTTGACCCTTTAAATAGCTCCCAATACTGAGGGGTATCAAAAAATTAAATAAAAAAAATTATGAATCAAAAGAAGACGCTTAAAGAAGAAGCGTTACACTACCACGCCAAAGGTCGCCCGGGGAAAATAGAAGTTATCCCTTCAAAAGAAACCGCCACGCAACGGGATTTGACTCTTGCTTACTCGCCTGGCGTTGCTGAACCCTGCTTGGCTATTGCTGAAAATCCCGAAGATGTCTATAAATATACGGCAAAAGGTAATTTAATTGCTGTTATTTCCAACGGGACGGCTGTTTTAGGTTTGGGTGATATTGGCGCGTTGGCAAGCAAACCTGTGATGGAAGGCAAGGGGCTTTTGTTTAAAATTTATGCTGATATTGATGTTTTTGATATAGAATTGGATACCAAAAACGTGGATGAATTTGTTAGAACGGTCAAACTCCTTGAGCCGACTTTTGGGGGTATCAATTTAGAAGATATTTCAGCACCTGAATGTTTTGAAATAGAAGAGCGATTGAAGGCTGAAATGAATATCCCTGTCATGCACGATGATCAACATGGCACTGCCATTATCAGTGCTGCCGCCTTGCTCAATGCGCTTGAAATAGTAGGGAAAGATATTTCAGAGGTCAAAATCGTCGTCAATGGGGCGGGTGCTTCTGCAAGCTCTTGTACTAATTTGTATTGTCGTTTGGGCGCTTTGAAAAAGAACATTTTTATGTTCGATTCAAAGGGTTTGATTCATCCGAGCCGCACCAATTTGGATGGTAAAAAGAAAGAATTTGCCAA
>JANLRG010000841.1:0-1492 GCA_031361545.1 Bacteroidota bacterium | reverse complement strand
TCAGGAACAATATGTCCATATTTTAACACATAGTTGGTAACAATTTTTGCATAAAATTGAGCAGAATCTAAATTGCCAGCAAGTTCATATGCTCTCCCTATTTGCATATATGTGGGCCATTTATTGATTTCACTAAGATTTGAAAAAGCAGGATTATTAATTGATTTAAGGCTATATTGAATAGCAAGTTTATAATCTCCTTTAAAAGTGCTAATAAGAAACAAGATATTATTCCAGTATATCAATTTTTCGGGTTGATACTTTTCGCTCAATGCAACCCCTTCATTCGCATCTCTTGTCGCTTTCGCCCATTCGCCATTCAAGGCAAGGCAAACAGCCGATTGCCCTAAGCAATTAATCTTCCCTTCAAAATACTTAATTTTTTCTGCAAGGTCAGCTCCTTGTTTGGCATATTGAATAGTCAAATCAGGCTTTACTAACAAATGCATAGAAGCCAATTTTACCAAATTATTGACCTTTGCCGTATCATCGGGATACGTTGATAAACGTGATGTGATACTATCTACAAATTGTTGGTCAAAAGAAAAAGATTGAGAAAAACAAGTATTTGCTAAAAAAATAACCAGTAAAGTCAATATTATAGCCTTCATCATCCATTGGTTTTAAAAGGTAAACTAATAATAAACTCCGAGCCGACCCCCTCAGTAGAAATGACTTCCAAAGTCCCGCCATGTCCTTTCGTCACAATATCATAAGCCAATGAAAGCCCTAAGCCTGTCCCCTGCCCCGTTGGTTTAGTAGTGAAAAAAGGTTGAAAAACTTTGACTTTGACGCTTTCGGGCATACCCGTTCCGTTGTCATTTATTTTTATAACTATTTGATTACCAAGTCGTTGCGTACTCACCAATACTGAGGGGATATAACTTTCCGTCAGCGGCAGGTTATCTGAGACTTGTTTCTTTTGGTTCACTGCATAAAAAGCGTTGTTAAAAAGATTGATTAATACTCGACTCATATCCTGCGGAATGATATTTATTTCACCAATTGTATTATCCAAATCCATCTTGAAGTCAGCATTGAAAGCCTTGTCTTTCGCTCTCAGGGCATGGTAACTGAGGGGTAGCGTTTCTCTGATGAGGGCATTAATATTGGTGGGTTCTTTAGTGCCTGAGCTTGTACGCGAGTGTTCAAGCATACCTTTCACGATATTGCTCGCCCGTTTGCCATGATGGTTAATTTTTTCAAGATTTTGAGAAATATCAGATAAAAGTTCCGCTTCTAAAGTTCCCCCCTTAGGAGTTAGAGGGCTTTTGAGTTCATCTATTAATTCAATACTCAATTCTGAAAAGTTATTGACAAAATTCAAAGGGTTTTGTATTTCATGGGCGATGCCTGCGGTGAGTTCGCCTAATGAGGCGAGTTTTTCGGATTGGATGAGTTGGGTTTGGGTGGCTTTGAGTTCTACTAAAGTATTCTCGATTTGCCTTTTTTGTTCTTCTAATAAAAAATTGGCTTTAACTTTCATTTTATT
>JANLRG010000801.1:0-17496 GCA_031361545.1 Bacteroidota bacterium | reverse complement strand
ATTTATATTTTATTTTTAATTATATAAAAAAATCCGGTCTGTGTTTTTGACCTTATTTTTTTTTGGGAATTGCATAAATAAATTAACCCAACAACGACGGAAGGAAGACGTTGAATAAGAAAATAGATGACACGAATAATTCTAATTCTCAATTCTCAATTTTTTTATTCTTTTCGATCTAACTAACAAGATCCTGAAGGATAACGATTCTCAATTTATAATCAATCGTTCTTCATTCCTAAATAAAATTTCCCAAAACCATTAACCCAACAACGACGGAATGAAGAACGTTGAGTAAGAAAAGTCTAGATGACACTAATAATTCTAATTCTCTATTCTCCATCCTCAATTCTCAATTTTTCAATCTTCCATTGACAAACGTCTTGTTCGAAGTTAATAGGTCCGGGTGTTGTAGTGTACTTTTTTACAAATGAGAATCCTGCTTTCTCTAACGTTTTATTAGGAGCAGGATTTAAAGCATAAGGTTCACAGAATAATTTTTGAAGGCCCATATTATTAAAAAAATAAGGCAGACTCAATTTTACAAATTGAACACCCAATCCTTTTTTTCTGTTTTCAAAATTCCATAGATGCAAATGCATGTAAGCAGAATTTCCAAAGAGGATTGAATTAATATTACAATGACCAACTGCTTCATTCCCGAACAACCATATCAAACAGTACGATTTTTTTTCTTGGTAACTTTGTTGCAGTTGATTATGCAGCATAACATTAATTTCTTCGGGTGAAAACTTTTTTTTCAGATCGACACCCATAGCAATTAAATGTTCATCAGTTGACTCACACCAGTAACGGACGATAGTAGGAATATCTTCCGCCAACATTTCTCGAACAGAAAGTTTTAACTTTTGCATAGCTTGGTTGATTTAGAAAAACAAGCCATCAAACATATTAAAATTGTTTATTAAAATCAGCAGCAGTAATTCGAAAGATGTAAACATCCAAGTCGTTCCAAAGAATTTGTTTTTCAATTTTTAATCCATTTTTTTCTGCGACTCTTTGTGATCTCAAATTTTTAACATGAATAATTGAAATGACAGAATCAGCTATTTTTTTTTCAAATACATAGTTAATAAACAAACGAGTTATTTCTGGAGCGAATCCTTTCCCCCAATGTTTTTTCAATAATGAATATCCTACTTCAATTTGTGTAGAACCATCAATATCTTGAGCAAGTAAACCGCACAGTCCGATAAATTCCTTAGACTCTTTTTCTACAATTGCATGCAGTCCAAATTTTGACTCTTTGTATCTCTGCATTTGTCTTTCTATCCAATACTTCGATTTTTCACGATTCGTTGCAAAATCAAGAGGGAGAAAAAATTCTGTCGCCTCTTCAGAAGAAAAAAAATCACTCCAAGGTTCTATGTCATTTTTGTTAACCGGCCTTGTGATAACTCTTTTCGATTCTAACGAAAGGTTTGTATAATATTCCAAAGAAGGATCCAGGGTCGTTTTCATGTAAATTAATTATTCAATGAAAGTAACTAAAATAATGAGAATAAAGAATGATGTGGCAGAAATTAAAAATCAGGGTGGAAACGTTTGTAATAGTGATAAATGTTAAATTTAATTTTCAACTAATATTTTTAGAAAACCCAACTATCATCTGCATTTTTCTTTGAATGCTTTCAAATATTTCTTACTTTCATATCATGAGAAATGTAATTATCTTTTTAATAGTTGTTGGAATTATTTCAATCTTGGCATGTACTTCCAAGAAACAAGAGGGGGTATTCATTACCGATGATGTTCTATTTAATCTGGTCAAATCATCAACTTCATTTACCTATTACAAAAACAACATTGATACTTTATTAGCGGACCCAGCAACGAATGGTGCGCATGGTAATTATGTTCGCATTCGTTTCAATCAAAAAGCTATTTCAGCATTGAACGATTCGGTTTCTAGTCCAATAAAAATATTTTTCCCTAATGAATCACTAATTGTGAAAGAGATATATGATCAAAGCGGAAGTGCATTGCTTGTGTTGGCAGTCATGTATAAATTTTCTGGATCGGCCAATAGTGGTTCTGGATGGGTGTGGGCAGAGTACTTACCCAATGGAACTGCTGCCTATTCATCAATTAACAAAGGAGGACAGTGTGTATCATGCCATGCCAGAGGAAATAATTTTGACTTAGTACAAACATTTCTTTATCACTAATTATTTAAAAAAAAAGGCATCAGATGCAGAATCTGACGCCTTCTAATTAACCACATAAAAACAAATTATAAATCTATCAAGGAGCCTGTACCACAGATACGACGATTTTGGCATTGAGCACCTGATTCATTTGCACTGATGAATACATTTCCATTTCTATCGGCACGAGTCAGAAGACAGCCAGAAAAGGAATTTATATCAAATGAACTTTTATATATAATATCATTGCCAATTATAATTCCGTTTTCCATTGATTGCTTCTCTCACAAATAGACTATTAAGAGGGAAATTATTTTTTTACTCGTTAACAAATAACTCAACAACAATATTGGCTTAGACTTAGTTAAAAGTAAAGAACGATTTTGAAAAATGTGTCTTGAAATTGTCAGTCTTCTAATAAAAAATAATAACGTTCGGCTGTAAATAGTTTCTTAACGTAAAATTTGAAATCTATAAGCATCTAGACGAATAAAAATGAATAATAAAATTGTGAAGGACCATAAGGAAGATCCGCCATAGCTAAAGAAAGGCAATGGAATTCCAATCACCGGCGCCAATCCGATTGTCATGCCGATATTAATCATTAAATGTACAAACAGAATACAAGCGACTCCATAACCATAAATTCTTGTATAAGCTGAACGTTGCCGCTCTGCGAGATAAATAATTCGGGCGAGCATAGCAACAAATAATCCCATTACCAAAATACTTCCTAAGAAACCCCACTCCTCACCTACCGTGCAGAAAATAAAATCGGTGCTTTGTTCAGGAACAAAATCATATTTCGTTTGTGTTCCGTGAAGAAATCCTTTTCCGAAAAATCCGCCTGATCCTATGGCAATTTTACTTTGGTTAACATTGTAGCCAGCGCCTTTCAGATCAACTTCTTTACCTAGTAATACATCTATTCTTGTTCTTTGATGTTCCTGCAAAACATGATTATAAAAATAATCGACACTTAAAACAATTGCAACTGCAACCAAAGCACCAGTAGCAATAATTAGCAGATTCTTTTTATTTCTTCTAACTAAAAACACAAAGAGCATTGCTATGATTCCAATGACGATAAAAAGTACAGTCTTTGTTAGCAATAATGCAAGCACGAAAAGAGCACCAGAAATTAATCCTAGTAATAAAATATTTCCAGACAATCCTTCTCTGTAAAGGACAAGGATAAAAGCTCCAAAAACCAATGCGGATCCTGTGTCATTTTGAAGAAGAATTATAATAGCAGGAATACCAATAATAATTGCGGACACAACTTTTGTTCGAAAATCTTTCATTCGAATATCAAGAGTACTTAGATATTTAGCTATGGCCATGTTGGTAGCAAACTTTGCAAATTCTGCGGGTTGCAATTTGTATGAACCGATATCAATCCAACCAAAAGAACCTTTCACATCTCTAGCAAAAGCGAAAGTTGAGAGTAAGAGTAAAATCATGGCGCCATAAATAGCGTATGAAAAGGCAGCATAAAATTTTCCATCAACAACAAGTACCATGAAAGCAATTAAAAAGGCACATACGATCCATATACTTTGCTTCCCGTAGTTTTGTGTAAAGTCAAGAATACTTTTGTGTTCATCATTAAAGACTGCGGCATAAATATTCATCCACCCAAAAAGAACCATCACTAAAAATAGTCCAACGAGAACCCAATCAATATTCTGTAAAATGCTACGGTCGTCTCTTCCCATCTTATTTTTTCAAAGGTAAAGGGTTTAGGATATTAGATTGTGGATTTGGTTTTTTTGAAGAAGCTATTCTTGCTAAACTATCTTTTGTTGCTTTCTCCTGATAAATTTTTGGAAGAATCACACCATTGAACATTTTCTTTTCTAATTCAGGACGAGCAATGGTATCATTCAAATATTTTTCAATCATTAAGGTAGCAATAGGCGCCGCCCATTCTGCACCCCATCCCCCATTTTCTACCATAATTCCGATAGCAATTTTAGGATTTTCTCGAGGGGCAAAACCAACGAAAAGAGAATGATCTTTTCCATGAGGGTTTTGTGCTGTGCCCGTTTTTCCGCAGACAGTAATTCCTTTTATTTTAGAGGCTGCTGCTGTACCGGCATCGACAGCGCTCTGCATTCCATCAATTACAATTTCAAAAAATTTTGGATTAATATCAGTAAGATTTTTTTCAAGAAATTTTTTATCGTGGTTAGGCTTCTCTCCAATTTTTTTCATGATATGAGGAATATAGAAATATCCTTTGTTGGCAATTATACACATAGTGTTTGCCATTTGGAGAGGAGTAATTCCTAATTCACCTTGACCAATAGAAAGAGATACCACTGTAGAAGATTTCCAATGACCTTTTCCAAAATATTTGTCATAATATTCAACTGTCGGAACATTTCCTTTTAGCTCTTGTGGTAAATCACTAAACAAACGCTTACCGATACCAAATGTAAGAACGTGATTTCTCCACGCTTTATATCCGTCTTCTGAGCTCCGAAATTTTTTCTGATCCATAATACTTCTAAAAACATAACAATGATAAGTATTGCACGAATGGGAAATGGCAGATTCAAGAGCTATCGAACCATGTCGAGCATCGCACTTCACAGTTTGAGATCCCATGTGATAACCACCATCACAATAATAACTAGTGCTTGGAAAAAGAACTCCTTCTTCTTCACCAATCAAGTCATTGATCAATTTGAACGTAGAGCCAGGTGGATAATAAGCCATCAGTGCACGATTGAATAATGGCTTTGTCGGTTCAAAAAGTAAGTGCGCATAATTTTTTGTCCGTGCTCTTCCGACGAGCAGATTTGGATCATAAGATGGATTACTAATGCAAGCTAAAATTTCACCTGAAGAAGGATCAATTGCGACAACGGCACCAACTTTATTCTGAAATAGTTTTTCTCCATACCGTTGCAACTCGGCATCAATAGTGATTGAAAGATTTTCACCAGCAACTGCAGCTGTATCATATTGACCATTTTGAAAACTTCCTTTTTCACGATTGAATACATCGACCATTACACGACGAACACCTCTTTGTCCTCGTAAAATTTCTTCATAAGATTGTTCAATTCCACTTTTTCCGATGTAGTCACCGTCTCTGTAGTACGGATTTTTTCTTGTAGTTGATGAATCGACCTCACCAATATAACCGAAAAGGTGGGCGGCCATTGGATCAGGATATTTTCTCAAGGTTCGTGGTTGTACAAAGAAGCCAGGAAATTTATAAAGCTTTTCTTGAAAAGTAGCGTACGTCGTAATTGAAAGTTGCTTCTCAAAAATGGAAGATTTCACTGGTGAATATGATTTCGCTTTTCTGAATTTCTCAATATAGTCAGCTTTTGAAATTCCAATGAGATCACAAAATTCTAGTGTGTCAATATTCTTAGCTTGCTTTGGAATAATCATTAGGTCATAAACCGGTTCATTAAATACCAGCAATTTCCCTTTGCGATCATAAATTAATCCACGCGATGGATAATCAATTACTAAACGAAGGACATTATTATTGGCAGAAAGTTCATAGCTTTTATCGATTACCTGAATATAAAAAAGCCTCATCAAAAAAATTAAGGCGACGGAAAAAAAAATAAAATAAATTACAGATGTTCTACCCGATGATACGTTCATTTCTCTTTCCCTGCCTTCCGAATAAGAACTGTCCTATGACAATTAAAACAATGGTGATAATTGAATTGATGATTGCTTTTAGGAAAGTCATGAAGAATTCGCTAAACCTAAAAACTTCTATGTAAAAATAGGTAAGGTGGTGCAAAATAACCATGATACTGATGTAAGTGATAAACCAATTGAAACCCATTGCTCCAGGCGTCAATTTTGTTTCAGTATCATAACCGTCACGTGGCGCAATCAGTCTCAAAATTCCTGGACGAGCGAATGCAAGTAAGACAGTAGCCGCAGCATGAATACCTCCGCTAGTTCCAAACATATCTACTGTTAGTCCTGTAACAAATGCCAAAACAAGAAGTAACCAATTGGGAGTTTCAACTGGCAACATTAAAATGAAAAGTATATACACGTACGGATTAACATAACCACTCCATTGAATGTGATTTAATAAAATCACTTGTATGCCGATTAAAAAAAGAAAACGAAAAAATTGTTGAAGAGTTTTAGCGATCATTTTTTAATGGCTCCTCCAAAGCCTGTTGTTCATTTTTCAATAAGTTCTCTACTATATAAACATAAGAAAGCGATCCGAAAGGTGTTGCAAGACGAATAGAAATATCTTGAAATGTACTGCCCCTACTTGGATCTACTTTGTCAACGACTCCAATCATAATTCCTTCTGGAAAGATGGATGAAAATGAAGTAGTAATAACAGTATCACCTTTCAATACTTTTACATGTTTTTCAATATCATTCAAAGTACCATGTGTTGCATCGAATCCGTCCCACACCATTGATCCAATAAAACTTGTTCTCTTAAGTCGTGCAGAAAACCGAGAGTCTTTATGTAAAAATGAAATCACAGAACAATAATGATCCGAAACATCTTTAACTATTCCGACAATTCCGTTTGGACAAATAACTCCCATCTCAGGTTTTACTCCTTGCATACTGCCTCTATTAAGTGTGAGATAATTACTCCTCCTGTTGGTAGAGTTATTGACCACCTTTGCCGTCATGAAAGTATATTGCTGACGCAGCACAGTATCACTTTGAACTCTTCGAATTGCACTATCGATATAAAAAACTTCGGGCATCAAGGATTTGAACCCTGCATTTTCTCGTGAGAGTGCATCGTTTGTAATTCCCAGATTGATATATTCAGTTACAGAACTTACGGCATAATTTAATTTTGCAGCGGCGAGATTAGTAGAGTTGACGAAACTTGCTCGTTGGAAATTATTATTTTGCACAATGAGATAACCGCACAATATTTCCAGCAGCAGAAAAAAAATAAAAAAATTGTACTTCCAAAGGAAGAGAAACAGATTACGCATTCATCAACTAGATTTTCAGGCTACGGATGATCCGAATATTTACGGAATAAGGAATTTGAATCTTCCAATATTTTTAAGCGCAATTCCTGTACCGCGAACAACTGCGCGAAGAGGATCTTCCGCTACGTGAACCGGAAGTTTTGTTTTAAGAGCTATACGCTGATCAAGTCCACGTAAGAGTGCACCTCCGCCGGTTAAATAAATTCCAGTTCGGTAAATATCGGCTGATAATTCAGGAGGTGTCATTTCTAATGCTTTCAAAATAGCTTCTTCAACTTTAGAAATAGATTTATCCAAAGCGTGAGCAATTTCTGAATAGCTAACTGTAATTTCTTTCGGGATGCCAGTCATCAAATCACGACCGTGAACTGCAAAATCTGGTGGTGGATTGTCCAATTCAGGCAATGCAGAACCGACTTCAATTTTAATTCTTTCGGCCGAACGTTCTCCAATCAAAATATTATGTTGACGGCGCATATAATCCCAAATATCATTCGTGAATCCATCTCCTGCTACGCGAATGGACTGGTCGCAGACAATTCCGCCAAGAGCAATCACGGCAATTTCACTTGTACCTCCACCAATATCGATAATCATATTTCCCATGGGCTCTTCTACATCAATTCCAATTCCGATTGCAGCAGCCATTGGTTCATGAATTAGATAAACTTCTTTAGCTCCAGCATGTTCAGCAGAATCGCGAACAGCTCTTTTTTCTACTTCAGTAATACCAGAGGGAATGCAAATAACCATTCGTAAGGAAGGGGTAAAAAGACTTCCTTTCGGACTAAGCATTTTGATCATTCCACGGATCATATGTTCAGCTGCATCAAAATCGGCAATAACTCCGTCTTTCAATGGCCGCACCGTTTTTATATTTTCATGAGTCTTTCCATGCATCATCATGGCTTGTTTACCGACAGCAATCACCTTTCCAGTGGTACGGTCAATAGCCACGATAGATGGTTCATCAACCACAACTTTATCGTTTAAAATAATCAGCGTGTTGGCCGTTCCCAGGTCAATCGCAATTTCTTGAGTAAGAAAATCGAACAATCCCATGCGTTCAATTTAGGTTATAACCTTTAATTAGGTTGGAGTGAATATTCTGAACAACTTTAGTTTCCTCTATACGCAACTTCGAACAGATAGTTTTACCTTGTTGAAATTGTTTGAAAGAAAGTGTTGTTCTCTTAATTTTTTTATTTTAATAGATGCAAACAAGATGTGTTTTACAAAATGTAAGCACTTGAGGTAATGTTATTATTCGAATTTTTTGGACTAAAAAATTTCACGAATTTAATGTTTAAAATGTCTTATTCCAGTCATCACCATTGCAATTTCATTTCTATTACAATAATCAATTGACTCTTGATCTTTCACCGAACCTCCAGGCTGAACGATTGCCTTTATACCTTCCTTACCTGCTATTTCCACACAATCAGGAAAAGGAAAGAATGCATCAGAGGCCATTACAGCGCCATGAAGGTCAGATTTGAATGCCTTAGCTTTTGCAATTGCTTGTTGAAGTGCATCAACTCGGGAAGTTTGGCCAGTTCCACTTGCCAAAAGTTGACCATCTTTTGCCAGCACAATTGTATTCGATTTGGTATGCTTTGCAATTTTATTGGCAAAAACCAGATCTAAGAATTGAGCATTGGAAGGAATTAATTTTGTGACCGCCCTAAGGTCTTTCACTTCTTCAATATGAAGGTCTCTGCTCTGTTCAATGACTCCATTCAAAACCGTTCGAAATGATTTGTTGGTAAAGATCGTTTTTTTCTGCTGAAGAATGATGCGATTTCTTTTAGTAGAAAGAAGTTCAATTGCTACCTGATCAAAATCGGGAGCAATGAGTACTTCAAAAAAAAGTGAATTCATTTTTGTAGCAGTCGCCTCATCAACCTTACGATTACAATGAATTACACCACCAAAAGCAGACACAGGATCTGAAGCAAGAGCAGCATCCCAAGCAGTAGAAAGGTCCTTTTTGCTTGCCAAACCACACGCATTATTGTGCTTTAAAATACAAACTGTTGGTTCACTAAAATCAGCCATCAAGTTAACGGCAGCATCGATATCGAGTAAATTATTGAAAGAAATTTCTTTGCCGTTAATTTTAGTAAAGAGCTCATCAAAATTGCCATAGTAAACTCCACTTTGATGTGGATTTTCTCCATATCGCAACATCTTTTCACCATTGAAAGACTCACGAAAAATTGGCAGTTTTGCTTTCTCATTGAAATAATGAAAAATGGAAGTGTCATAATGACTACTGATAGCAAAACTATAGGCAGCCATCAGTTGTCTTTGTTCAAGAGAGCTTTGACCTTTTTGGTCGGTGAGAATTTGAGAAAGAAATTGATAATGATCTTTCGAAGGAATAATTAGAACGTCTGTGAAATTTTTTGCCGCGGCACGGATTAGAGAAATACCGCCGATGTCAATTTTTTCGATGATAGAATTTGCATCAGCTTCCGATTTAACAGTTTCTTCAAAGGGATAAAGGTCAACAATCACTAAATCAATTTCCGGGATATGGAAATTTTCTAGTTCTACACTATCAGCCGAATTTCCTCTTCTAGAAAGTATTCCGCCAAAAATTTTGGGATGAAGCGTTTTAACCCGGCCTCCAAGAATAGAAGGATACTCTGTAATGTCTTCAACAGGAACAACAGGAATAGAAAGTTTTTCAATGAACTCTTGAGTTCCTCCAGTAGCATACATCGTAACTCCTAGTTGATGCAACTGTCTGATAACAGGCTCTAAATTATCCTTGTAATACACTGAAACCAGCGCGCTGGTGATTTTTTTCAAATTGCTCATTTACCCCGAAAATCGTTGTGCAATTTTATGAAAATTAGGAGCGGCAAAAACGTATGAAGCGAAAAAAATACTGATTGTTGTGAACATTTGAAGACAGAAAAAAATGCAGATTAATTGGGTTAATTTCCGTTAACAAACTTTCTCAATACGAATAGAATTTTACTTTTGTAACGTGGCTTCCAAAATCAACTACCGATTATTTTTGCGATTATTAGGTGAGAGTTTCTCTTTTGCTTTTCAGGCACTGCGCGTCAATAAATTGAGGACAGTTTTATCCTTACTAGGAATTACGATTGGGATCTTCGCCATCATCGCTGTCTTTACCGCCACCGATGCATTAGAAAATAAAATACGGTCAGACATTTCTACGCTGGGCAATAACGTTATCTACATTCAAAAATGGCCTTGGACTCCAGAAGGTGGCAATGAATATCCATGGTGGAAATACATGAACCGCCCTGAACCTTCCCTTCGCGAAATGGTAGAAGTAAGAAGAAGAGTTTCAACAAGTAATTCGGTTGCTTACGCCGCTGATATAGGTGGTCAGATTATTAAGTATGAAAGTAGTTCAATTGAAAACATTCAAGTCAGTTGCGTTTCCGAAGATTTTGATCGGGTCAGAAATTTTGAAATTCTCGACGGAAGATTTTTTACAGAAGGAGAGTTTGCAGGTGGCCGTCCACTAGTAATTTTAGGGAATGCAGTATCAGAGGCACTGTTTAAAGATAAGGTCGCAATTGGGAAAGTTGTTACGATCAAGGGCTTCAAACTTTCAGTTATTGGTGTTCTAAAAAAAGAAGGCTCCAGTACATTTGATAATTCAATGGATAATGTTGTGATGACTCCAGTGAATTTTGCTAGAAACTTAGTGAACTTAAGAAAAAATAATTTAGACCCATACATACTCGTTAAAGCAAAAGAAAATGTAACCAACGGGGAAATGAAAGATGAGCTACGCGGAATTATGCGCGGCGTAAGAAGACTTAGTCCGAAAGAGTCCGACGACTTTGCATTAAACGAAACCAGCATGTTTGCGTCTTCGTTGGATCAATTATTTAATGTGCTTGGACTGGCAGGCTGGATTATTGGCGGGTTCAGTATTTTAGTGGGCGGTTTTGGAATAGCGAACATTATGTTTGTTTCAGTACGAGAAAGGACAAGCTTGATAGGCATTCAAAAATCATTAGGAGCAAAAAATTATTTTATTCTTCTTCAGTTTTTAATTGAGGCCATGGTATTATGTATTATTGGAGGATGTTTGGGCCTAAGTTTAGTTTTCCTCGTTTCAACTGCCATATCAATGGCAACAGGGATGACCTTAGGGCTTTCCTTTTCCAATATTTCTATAGGGATTTTGATAAGTGCAGTAGTAGGTATTATTAGTGGATATATTCCGGCCTATCAAGCAAGTCAGATGAATCCTGTAGATGCTATCAGATCAAATTGAACATTTCCATTGATTACGATTTTCTTTCAAAAAACTTAATCTATCAGTTTAATCTTATTGTAATTGGAAAATAATTCGCTATACATTTTCATTTCCAATCAACAGAGTTAGTCTTCACAATTTTCTTGAACAACAAAAGAAGAAGCTTACTTCGAGATTTTGTTTGGATAAAAAACGAAAAATGGGTTGTCAAAAACACACTGAGTTGACGTATTTTTTTTAAGTTTGCATTAACAACAATGGTAGAAAACTTTATGTTCAAATACTTCTTCAAAAACGGTATTTCTTTTTTAAGTGCAAGCTTAGTAATTTATCTCTTCATTATAAGTTGCGGATCCGATCGACAAGGGGATGAAATCGGAGCTTTAAAGAAAAATAATTATCCAGAAAACTATGATGCCCGAAAAAACGAGCTCTTCATTGATGGCTCTTTAAAAGGACCGGATGACAGATCTGTTTTGGAACCAAGAATAGCTACATCATGGAGTAAATATTCATTAGGAGGATCGGGACGACTAGCCATTTTATTAACGGACACTACATCTAGTTGGCTAGGGATTGCTCATGGATTAACATCAATTGGAATTCCATTTATTATAACGACAGATTATCACAGAGCGCTTCAAAGTAAGGTGGTCATGGTTTATCCAATTATCTCCGGTGCAGCTTTGGCTCCAGATGCATTACAAGCCTTAGCTGCATTCCCTAGAAACGGTGGCACACTTATCGGTTGTCAGGTGTTAGGCGCATTGAATGAAGTTTTTGGTTTCGAAGAACCTGTTCCAAGTAAACAACATTTTGAAATTTTAATGATCAATGATTCCTCTAGTAATATTACTTCCGAATTCACTGACAAAAGTGAGCAATCGATATCCATTGGTAACAAACAAAAATTTAAAGAAACAATTGGCACTTATTCTTATTCCAAAACACGTTTAAATCCGATTGCAACCTATGAAGATAAATCGGCAGCAATTACACAACGCTTATATGAGAATGGAAGAGCTTATGCTTTGGGTTTTGATCTTGGGTATTTAATTCTAAAGGGGCACAACATACGACATGAAGATTTCAATCGCTATCAAGCCAATAATTTTGAACCGACCATTGATGTTTTGCTTAGGTTGATCAAAAATATTTATATCAATAGTAGCAGAGATGCTGCATTTATAAGTACTGTGCCCTATAACAAGAGTCTTTCAGTTTGTATCACTCACAATTTGAATTTTAAGAAAGCATTTAATCAAGCCACTGAATTCGTCGCTAAAGAAAAAGCAGCTGGAATACGTTCAACTTATTTCGTTGAAACAAAGTATATCAAAGACAGGTCCGACGCCATACTTTTTTCACAGGATGACATCAATAAACTGAAACAAATTTCATCAACAGGAATGGACATCCAAAGTAATTCTGTTATTGGGTCGCCTTATTTTGATCAGTTTGATCAAGGAACAGGAGCAGAAATCTATCCCGATTATCGACCATACATGATGGCTTATGAAAAAACGTACCATGGAACTGTATTTGGAGAATTAAGAGTGAGTCGATTTTTGCTTGACACATACCTTCCAGGAAATAATACTTCTGGTTTTAGAGGAACTTATCAATATGTACCTTTTTCCTACCCACAAAGTTTACTTGCCAGTGGCTACCGATTCAGTTCTTCGGTTCCTGCTAATTTAGCACTTACACATTTTCCTTTTCAAATGAACTACAATCGAGAATACGATTGCGAAATAAAAGCATTTGAATTTCCACAAACAGATGATGATGAATTGCCACCTTATAATTTAAGTCGAATTAATTCAGCAATCACATTAGCAAAAAAAATTGCACGCTACGGAGGTTGTTATATTGGCCAAGTTCATCCGAATGAAATAGGTTGGAAAGTAGAAGAAGCTTTTATAAAAGCAATGAAAGACATTGCATGGTTTGGAACTTTTAAAGATTTCGGATTGTGGTGGGCAGCACGAAACGAAGTGACTCTAGACATTGTTAATTTAGGAGATAAAAGAATTGTGACATTAAATGTTCCCAAGAGAATGGAAGGATTAGCAATTATGCTTCCACTCCGATCAACTCCTACTTCCATAGAAGGCGGAGGAAAATATTCTGTCGATGGGAAATTGGTGATCTTTGAATTAGCGGAAGGCTTGATTAAGATAACTTTGAATAATTAAAGTTCAAGGGTCATTATAGAAGACAAAGGTCAGAAAAATAATAAGGTTTGAAGTTCTATAAAATTGATAATGGAAGAGAATTGAAGATTGAGAATTGAGAATTGAGAACAGGAAAAAAATTAATTTCCGATTAGTTCTTGTAAAAATAGAATTGCATCATCGACTGTTTCAATATTTCTAGTGGTGAGTGAAAGTTTAGATTTTTCTTCTTTGAGTCTAACTCTATGAGAATTTTTTTGAACAAACTTAAGCACGACCGAGAACATTTCGGATTGATAAAACGGTGAAGTTTGATTGCTGACAAAATATCCGATGAATCGTTGATTTTTTAGGAGCATTTTTTCAAAGCCTAATTTCTCTGCTAACCATCGTAGTCTGATTGTTGAAATTAGCTCTAACGCTTGCTTCGGTAAAGGACCAAAACGGTCTTTTAATTTTTCACCGAACTCAACTAATTTTTCTTCGCTGGAAATATTATCTAACTCTTTGTAAAGGACTAGACGTTCACTAACACTATTTACATAATTAGCTGGAAGTAAAATTTCCATGTCTGTATCAATCTGGCAATCGGAAACGAATTTTCTTTCCGCCATTGGTTCTTGATCAAAGATTCCTGCGAACTCTGTATCTTTTAATTCCTGAACAGCTTCATCCAAAATTTTATGATACATTTCGAATCCAATTTCGGAAATAAATCCGCTTTGCTCTCCGCCCAACAAATTTCCAGCACCACGAATATCTAAGTCACGCATGGAAACATTAAATCCTGAACCCAAATCAGAAAATTCTTCTATCGCTCTCAATCGCTGCTTAGCTTCATTGGTAAGAACAGCCAAAGGAGGAGCGAGTAAAATGCAGAATGCTTTTTTGTTAGATCGTCCTACTCTCCCCCGCATCTGATGCAAATCGCTCAATCCAAAATTCTGTGCTTGATTAATAACAATTGTATTTGCATTTGGAATATCCAATCCAGATTCAATAATAGTTGTTGCAACTAAAATATCAAATTGATGTTCTATAAATTCCATGATCGTTCCTTCTAACTTCTCTCCGTCCATCTGACCATGCCCCACTCCTATTCTCGCTTTAGGAGAAAGTTTCTGAATCATAGCAGCTACTTCATGTATGTCAGAAACACGATTATGAATAAAAAATACCTGACCATTTCTCGCTAATTCATATTCAATTGCATCCTTGATTATTTTTTCATTAAACACATGTAATTCTGTTGTGACTGGATGTCTATTGGGCGGCGGTGTATTAATAATTGAAAGATCTCTTGCACCCATGAGAGAAAATTGCAACGTCCGTGGAATGGGAGTTGCTGTGAGCGTGAGTGTATCTACATTCACCCGCAGCGCTTTCAATTTTTCTTTTGCAGCCACTCCAAATTTTTGCTCCTCATCAATAATCATGAGACCTAAATCTTTGAAGTGAACATCTTTTCCTAACAACCGATGAGTTCCAATAATGATATCTATTTTCCCATCGGACATAGCAGCCAACGTTTCTTTTTGTTGTGCAGATGTTTTAAAACGATTGATGTAATCAACTTTGCATGGGAAGTCTTTTAACCGTTCACTAAAAGTATTGAAATGCTGAAGAGCGAGAATTGTAGTCGGAACCAATATTGCCACTTGTTTACTGTCAGCAACAGCTTTGAAAGCAGCGCGGATTGCAATCTCGGTTTTACCAAATCCGACATCACCACAAACCAAACGATCCATTGGATACTCTCGTTCCATGTCTCGCTTCACATCAATAGTAGATTTCAATTGATCGGGAGTATCTTCATAAATGAAACTTGCTTCTAACTCATTTTGCAAATAAGTATCTTGATTGAAGGCAAAACCTTTTGTTGCTTTTCGTTTTGCATAAAGCGCGATGAGATCTTTGGCAATATCTTTAACGCGTTTTTTTGTTTTCTGCTTTAAAGTAGCCCACGTTGTTGAGCCTAATTTATGAAGTGACGGCGCAGTTCCATCCTTACCTGTGTACTTCGCAATGCGATGCAATGAATGAATGCTAACATATAAAATATCATTGTCTTTATAAATTAAACGAACCGCCTCCTGAGGTTTATCATTCACCACTACCATTTCCAATCCTGCATAACGTCCAACTCCATGATCAATGTGCGTTACATAATCGCCCGGTTTTAAACTGTAAATCTCTTTTAAAGTAAGCGCTTCATTCCTGCTATAATTTTTCTTCAAGCGAAAACGATGATAGCGATCGAATATCTGGTGATCAGTATAGCAAGCTAATTTTAAATCGTGGTCAACAAATCCTTCGTGTAGTGAAAGCAATATAGTTGTAAACTCTACTTTATTTTCAATTCGATTTTTCTTTTCAAGATCTTCAAAAATAGCATAGAGCCGTTCTACTTGCTTGGAAGAATCGGCAAAGACAATGTTCTTTATTTTTTGGGCGTGATTCGACTGCAAATTTTTAATAAGCATTTCGAAATTTTTATTGAATGAAGGCTGAGGAGAGAAATAAAATTTAAAATCGGTAGCTTCTGAAAAATATTTTCTTTTACCAAATTCAATCGTTGTTTTATTGTTAATTTTTTCAGAAACACTTATCGAATCTTCAAAGACTTCATCTAATTTAGAAGAAGGATACGATTTATTTTCATCGACTAGCTCTTTTGCTTTTTTAAGATTGATTTGAATGAAACTCAAAACAGCATCAACATCTTTAATCCAAATACTTGTTCCAGCTGGAAGAAAATCAAAAAAAGAAGTCCTGCAATCTTCTAATAATTTCGTTTGCACATTTGGAATAATTGTAATGTGGTTCATGGCTTGAACAGAGAGTTGAGTTGAGGGATCAAAAGTTCTTATGCTTTCAACTTCATCGCCAAAAAATTCAATTCGATAAGGCAGTTCGTTTGCAAAAGAAAAAATATCGATGATTCCACCTCGAACAGAAAATTCACCTGCTTGAGCTACAAAGTCAACATTTTCAAATTCGTGATGCAATAAAAATTCATTGATGAAATCCGTCGACAACTTCTCTCCTACTCTCAAGGCAATAGAATTTTTTTCCAGATTTTTTCTTGTGACTACTTTTTCAGCAATAGCCTCAGAATATGTAACGACAATTATTGGAGAAGTTTTATTCAATCTACTAAGAACTTCCGCTCTAGAGAGAATACTTGCATTATCAGAATCTTCCAATTGAAAAGTTCTTTTATACGAAGCTGGAAAAAAGAGCGGCTGATTGTTTGCCAAAACATTTTCAAGATTATTCAGAAAATATGCAGCCTCTTCTCTGTCGTTCATGATGACCAAATGAGAATGAGAAGTTAGGGATGTAACAGCAGCCATAATAACCGCATCAGCAGAACCCGCCAATCCTGTTACATGAAGATGATGAGGAAAAGGTTCCTTTATTTTCTCTGCAAGAGAAACGACGATAGGCCGAGATGTATAATACCCCAGCAATTGATTACGATCCATACTGGTTGCAAGGTAGGGAAAAAGGGCATAGGTTAAAGTGTTGAAGTTATAGGACAGAGGTCAAGTTTCAAAGTTTCAAGTTTAAAGATTCAACGTTAAAAGATGCTAAGTTTAAAGATGCAACGTTTTAAAGATGCAACGTTTTAAAGATTAAAGATTAAAGGTCAAAAAAGTAATAAATAAGAAGTAATAAACAAAAAGTAAAAGTCCTATGATTAAAGATGAGAAAAAGAATTCATCACATAAAATTTTATAGTTATTGGAGTAACCGAAAAAATGTTTAACGGAATCAATAAAAATTCTAAGCGTAGATTAAAAATAAAAGTCCTTTCTAAAAGTTATATTATTATAATTGAGAATTGAAAAAAAATCTATTCGACTTTCCCTAATTACATTTTTGCACTTTTCCCTACCCAAAAAAAACTTTTAACCCTTGCC
>JANLRG010000736.1:0-2361 GCA_031361545.1 Bacteroidota bacterium | reverse complement strand
AAAGCCCAAAACATTTCTGCAAAACGATTTTGTTAACTTGTAAAGTCCAAAACACTTCTGCAAAACGATTTTGTTAACTTGCAAAGCCCAAAACATTTCTGCAAAACGATTTTGTTAACTTGTAAAGTCCAAAACACTTCTGCAAAACGATTTTGTTAATTTGCAAAGCCCAAAACTTTTCTGCAAAACAATTTTGTTAACTTGCAAAACTTAAAACTCAACTTAGAAATATAATTCCAACACTTAGAAATATAACTCAAAGCTCACAAGGAGTTATCATGTGCCTAAGGTGCGCCGATTTGTAGCTCATTTATTTTAAGATTTGTTTGAGAGCCACTCAGATATTTATCCTTATTTTGAATAAAAATAGAGATAATATTAAAAAGTCATTTGATTGTTGGGATATATAATTTAAACTGTTATATTTGCGTACCAAGCGGGTATTCCCGTCACTCTATGGCGTAAATACCCAAAATAAACAAGTATTCACGCTATAGAGTGACGGGAATACTTTAGTTCCGTGAAAGCAAAAAAATACCGTTCTTCGATAAACAAAAGGAAGTAAATAAAGAAAATCAAATTCAAAATTTCAGAAAATTAAACTTAACATTCACTTAATATTCGATTTCCCTTTTAGTGCTATGGGCGGATTACCTTTGCAGCGTAATTAATTTTATTATTAATCAAATAAAAGAAAAAAATGTTACGCACCTTCCTTATAGTTCTATTCGTAAGCATTTTATGCTTCCCATCCACTATTGAAGCACAAGTTACTTCATCAAGTATTAGTGGTTTAATTAAAGACAAAAAAGAACCGCTTCCAAGTGCTACTGTCATGGTTATTCACCAGCCTACGGGTACGAGATATGGCGTTCAAACCGATTTAGACGGACGTTACAGTATTGAAAATATGCTCCCAGGTGGTCCTTACAAAATGTCTATTACTTTTGTAGGTTACAAAACGGAAGAAAAAGGAGACATTTCCTTAACTTTAGGTACTAATACGGTATTCAATTTCACATTAATTGATGCGAACAATCTCTTAGAAATAGTCAATGTTGTCGGTAACAAAAAAGAAGATAATGAAGGCAATTCTAACGGTAAAAATATCAGCCAAGAACAAATGCGTTCAGTTCCCACTTTGAGCCGCAGCTTGACGGACATGACCAAATTATCGCCTCAAAATAATAATAATTCATTTGCAGGAACTAATTTTCGCTACAATAATGTGACCGTTGATGGGGCAATTAACAACGATGCCATCGGTTTTAGCCCGTCTTTGGGTGGTCAAACGAACTCATCAGGTATGCCCGGTAGTTCTACCCGTACCAATCCTATTTCCTTAGATGCCATTCAAGACATTCAAGTGTATGTTGCGCCTTATGACGTTAAAATCGGCAATTTTACAGGCGGTAGTATCAATGCTGTTACTCGTAGTGGTACGAATGATATTATTGGCTCAGTCTATGGATTCGGACGCAATGGTAGTTTAGTGGGTAAAAACAATGCGGGAGATAAATCCAAATTGTCCAATGATTATTATGATTATCAAACGGGTTTCCGCATTGGTTTTCCTTTGATTAAAAATAAATTATTCTTTTTTACAAATGCCGAAATAACAAAACGCCAAGAACCGCTTAATTATAAGGCAGGCGATAAAGATGCCAATGGCAATTTATTAAGTTTGGTAGATGTGACGACAGCACAACGTATCACTGATACCTTAAAATCACGTTATGGCTTCGACCCAGGAGCGTATGGAGCTTACAATATTTACTCAAAAAGTACGAAGTTTTTTAACCGTCTGGATTGGAATATTTCTGAAAAATCGTCTTTATCTATTCGCAATAATTATATCAAATCGGAAGCCACTAACTTAGAACGTGATGCCGCAAACTTCCGCTTTGCCAGCATGGATTTTGCCCAGCACAACGTCAATATCAGTACAGTTGCTGAATTGAAAACCCGCATTACCAATAAGTTGAACAATAGTTTAATCTTAGGTCATACTCAAATTAAGGATTATAGAGACCCCCTCAGTACAAACGCCTCTTTTCCTCAAACGGAGATTGGTTATAGAGGTGGTACAATCCTTTTGGGCAATGACCGCGAAGCAACTGTTTTTAATTTGAAACAGAATACCATCGAAATTACGGACAATGTCACATGGTCAAAAGGTAAAAACCGCTTTTTGGTGGGTACACACAACGAATTATATACCATTGATTACGGTTTTGTCAATTCATGGAATGGTCGTGTAGCCTATTCTTCTTTGGATAATTTCTTTAAAGGACAAGCCTCACGGGTTCGGGGTTCTTACAATTTTTCAGACAACAACAATACAAGAGATTATTTATTCAA
>JANLRG010000718.1:0-1340 GCA_031361545.1 Bacteroidota bacterium | reverse complement strand
GCATCGCAGACTTGATAGCTGATGGTGACTACACCATTAAAATTAGTCGCTGGTGTGAAGGTATATGTACCATCTGGATTAAATACTAATACCCCTTGTGATGGAGGCACTGTTGTAATGGCTGTAAATGTTAAGGCATCCCCCTCAATATCAGTGTCATTGGTGGCTACTGTGCCGCTGACGGGTGTGTCTTCATTCGTTGATTTAACATCATCAATGGCTACTGGTGCATCATTTATTGGTGTCACTTTAATGACCACTAAAGCGGTATCACAATCACCGTCTAAATCACAAATGCGATAGATTAAAGTGTCAATACCCGTAAAATTAGCATTTGGTATATAGTTTATTTTATCGTCGGTTGGGTCATTAGGTGTTCCATTATTATCAACGCTCGCGGTGCCGTTGGTTGGCATTTGAGTGATGGTGATGGCACTTGTACTTGGACCATCATTTCCAAATATATCGTTTATAATGACATTGATAACGACCAAACTGCTATCTTCTGAAATGGTTATATCATCTCTCTGAGCAATAGCATAATCATCTACTAATAATACAACCGTTTTAGTATCCGTACAACCGTTGATATCCGTTATCGTTACCGTGTAGCTTGTAGTAATAGCTGGAGCAATAGTGATTGGAGCAGTGGTTTCTGTTGTATTCCAAATATATGAGTTGCCGCCACTGGCTGTTAAAATGGTACTATCGCCTCTGACAATGGATAGAGTGCCTGCAATAGCAGCAGTCGGTTGTGGAATAATTGTAATGGTTTTGCTGCTTGTATCTGAACAACCATTGATGTCCGTTACAGTGACCATATAAGTGGTATTTACTGAGGGGGTCACTGTTTGAGTAGCACCGCTGCCCAAACCATTGTCCCAAGCATAACTGACGCCACCACTTGCTGTTAAATTAACACTGCCACCATTGAGTATTTTATCATCATTTGATGTACAACTGTTTTCATTTGATGTAATTGAAACAGTTGGCAAATTGATAACTGTAATCGTTTTACTCGCTATATCTGTACAGCCGTTAGCATCGGTAATCGTTACGATATAAGTTGTCGTTACGCTCGGAAAGACCGTTATATCTGCTGAATACTCATTGTTACTCCATTCGTAACTGACTCCACCGCTGGCTGTTAAAGTAGCACCTTCGCCGCTGAGAACTTTATCATCATTAAAGGTACAGCTTGAATCAACTTCAATAATTGTAGCGCTTGGTCCGCTAATGACATCAACTGTTTTGCTGGCATTGCCTACACAACCGTTAACATCCGTAGCCGTAACAGAATATGTTGTGGTGGCTAATGGGTTTTTCGTAATTGCCGTTGT
>JANLRG010000714.1:0-1415 GCA_031361545.1 Bacteroidota bacterium | reverse complement strand
GTAGTTGCATTTATTATATATTCAGTCTATCATTTTCGAGATAATATACCTTGCATTTGGCGTTTTATATCGTTTGTTGATATTTATAGAAGTTCATAGCAAAATGATAGTACCCCCTCAGTATCCACGGCAGAATTGGAGGCGGAGATAGATAAGCTGGTGTATGGGCTATATGGCTTGACGGGGGATGAGATAGGGGTTATAGAAAAGGTGGTGAAGTAATTGAAAAAGTTTTCAACAAATTGTTAATAATTTTTTAAAACATTAAGTTTGGTTAATTTTATATTTGTGTGATAAAATTGAAAAGAAAGTACAATACTATGAAATACAGAATTTATATAGATGAAGTTGGTAATAATGACATGGGAAGCTCAAACGACCCTAATCACAGATTTTTGAGTTTAACAGGCGTTGTTTTTGACCTTGATTATGTTAAAAATACATTATCACCGGACATCGAAGCCTTAAAAAGCCGATATTTTGGCAATCATCCGGATGAGCCAATTATACTACATCGCAAAGAGTTAGTGAATATGAAACCACCTTTTGCTGCTTTACGTGACCCCTCAGTACATGAAGCCTTTAATAAAGATTTATTAGAACATTTTGATAAATGGCAATATAAAATCATATCCGTTTTAATTGACAAGCAAGAGCATAAAAATAAATACGCTATTTGGCGATATGACCCCTATCACTATTGTATGGCAATCCTATTTGAAAGGTATCATTTACGTCTTAAAGAAATAAAGAGAGAAGGGGATATGATGTTTGAATCAAGAGGTGGCAAGGAAGATATGCGGCTTAAAGAATCATATCGAGGTATTTTTAAAGATGGTACGGATTATATCAAAGCCGAAGATATAGATGAAACTCTAACGTCGAAAGAACTAAAAATTAAGCCTAAATCAGCCAATATTGCTGGTTTACAAATAGCAGATTTATTAGCTTATCCCATTAGAAGATATGCTTTAAAATTTTATGGCTTATTAGACGATAAACGGCAAACCTTCAATGAAGATATCATAGAAGTCGTAAAACCGAAGATATATAAAAATGGGAATAAAATTGATGGATATGGTTTAAAGTTATTACCATAAAAAAAAAACCCTGCAAAGCAGGGCAAAGTCCTTTGGACTTCCACCTCCACAACCGTGGATTACTACAAATGTACGTACAATTTATTAGAATGTTAAATTTGTGAGTAGTTTTTAATAAAAATCATCACAATTTTAACAAAAAATAATGGTGTTTTTGCCAAACCTTCAAATATTTCTTCTGGTGATCTAAAAGGATTTTCTAAATTGTATCCTATTGCACAATCCTTTAACGAAGGAGAATCAACATTGAGCAATGATGATATTTTAGAAACGTATTATTTGAACTAATAATTTTTATATATTATAATAATATAT
>JANLRG010000691.1:0-1823 GCA_031361545.1 Bacteroidota bacterium | reverse complement strand
TTTTTATTGTTTTATTAATTTTCCCGTTTGAACGCCCGTATTTTTGTTCCAAAGTTTGATTACATACATACCTTTACTCAGTTGCGATATATCCAATCTAACAGAGCTTTCTTCTGCTTTTTGGCTTAATACTTTTTTGCCCAAAGCATCGTATATTTCAATTTGTGAATGTATAATCATTTGTTCCAAAACAATATAGTTGTGAGCAGGGTTTGGGTACATGAGCAAATTAGGTGCTTCATTGAGCGTAAAAATGCCTGTTGTCGGTACATATTCATAAGCACCTATATCCGAAACCTTACTACCATTTCCATCACCATCTATTGGTCGCACGACACCTGCAAAATCAACCATCGAAAGAGGACTGCCAACTGCTTTATCAATCATGGGAGAACCACGTTGCAAACGAAAATCATTAGCTGCCGAATTGATAAAAAGCGGGTCGCCTGTAAGTCTATTTGTACCCGTAAATGTTGTCGTTCCAAATATCAAATTGTTATCAATAATTGGATAGGTTTGCCCATTTGTACGGATACCGTTGGTACATTCAGTAATGATATTGTTTCTGATATTAAAATTGCGATTAGCCGTGTTCGTCGCTTCAACCAAAATGCCGCAGTTTTCCCATTGACTTGTGGTTTTCGTTTTGCCGCAACGGACAATCGTATTATTATAAATGTCCACGTCTTGAAGCGGTCCATTATCCAAATAACCCGCTAATCTGATACCTACGGCATTCATATCACGCACAATATTATCGTGAATTTGGACACCTGTGAGCGTTGCACCGACTTCACTTGCTACGTTAATACCCGACGAGCCATTGTAAATGAGGTTGGCATATACTTCAATATTGTTCAAATTCATGGAATAGGCATCTATGTAAATCCCTACACGTGCAAGGTCATAGACCACATTGTGATGTATTTTTCCATCTTTACAAGCATTTTTGGCATCTATGCCCTCACCACCATTATTGACATCAACTAATCTATCAAAAACCGTGTTATAAGCAACCTCAAACCGATTGACAGAAGCCATCGTAATACACTCACTTGTGTTTACGCTCGACCCGCCAGGTGCTTGACAGGCTTTTTGAACGGTATTATTTAAAACGATTATGTCTGATGCCTGTGCACCACAAATACCCGAAGCCCCTGTCATAAAAGTTGAGCAATTTTTTACGGTAATATTCGACGCATTGTCTTTCATCAAAATGCCGAAAAAACCTGAATTGATAATCCGCAAACCTTGAATAACAAGCCAATTTTTGCCCGAAACAAAGAAAAGCCCTTCACGCGAAGCAATAGTCGGAACGGTTGATTGTCCATCAATAATCGCTTGCCCCGCCACTTCTGCACTGTAAACAATCGGTGCAAGTGCTGTTCCCGAATTGGCAGGTTTGATATTCGCTGTCAGCGTGTAAGTGCCAGATTTGATGATGACCGAATCACCCGCTTGTGCCATTGCTGCCGCTTTGCCAATCGTTAAAAAAGGTTGTTCTTTTGTACCCAATTGCGAATCGCTACCATTTGTAGCAACATAATAGTTTTTTGAATAGGTATTTGTTAAAACAAAACAACCCATTAACAAAAGGCAAAAAGAACGACTTAAAGAATGATGAATGATGAATGATGGACGATGAATTTGCAAAGTGTTGACTTTCAACGTATTGCAAATCATTTTTTCATTATTCTTTAATACTTTTTTTAACATTGTTTTTATATTTTGAAACAGCACTATGTGTGCGTGTTGACAAAAATTATTTATTTATAAATCCTTAAAATCCCGTCATTCTGTCTAAAATCTAAGCTTTCGTACCC
>JANLRG010000684.1:0-1047 GCA_031361545.1 Bacteroidota bacterium | reverse complement strand
TGGTTTCCCTATTTCCACTACGCATGGCTTGGTGGGGGCATTGGTGGGAGCCGGTTTTGTAGGCGCGGCGCAATCTGTAAATATAGGACAATTGGGTAAAACATTCTTTTTACCCCTTATTTTAAGCCCGATTTTAGCTGTGATTGCGAGTTTGAGTGTGTATTTAGTTTTTAAACGCATTAAGCAGTTTGCTAAAATCGAAAAAGAAAGTTGTGTTTGCATTGTCAACGAAATGCCAGTTTTGTCTCAATCAAATCCAGCGATTGCCCTATCTAATTCAACTAAAATAGTGGCTTCTACTGAGGGGTGTAATGAAATGTATGTTGGAAAAGTGATGGGTATAAATGCCCAATCAGTTTTAGATACACTACATTATGTCAGCGCAGGTACTGTTTGCTTTGCGAGAGCTTTGAATGATGCACCTAAAATGGCAGGCTTGCTTTTGGCGGTTGCCTTCTTTACCCCCTCAGTAAATATCGCAATTTTGGCTGTGGCAATGGCAATCGGTGGCATTTTGCAAGCGCGCAAAGTAGCGGAGACCATGAGTCGCAACATCACCCCCATGAATCATGGTCAAGGCTTTTCAGCCAATTTAGTCACGGGTTTATTGGTCATTTTGGCGAGTACAAAAGGGTTACCTGTTTCGACGACGCATGTTTCGGTGGGTTCGCTCATCGGTATTGGCTTAGTCAATGGCAAGGCGGACTATTCTCAAATTGGTAAAATATTGCTGTCTTGGGTTTTAACATTGCCCATTGCTGCGGTTTTGAGTGGCTTGTTTTACATTATATTTCAGCAATTTAATTAAAAGCATTTCTGATATAGTTTTTTTCCTAATCTATTCAAAAAAGTACACTTTTTAATCATGAAAAAAATTCTATTCACACTATTCATTTTTATTTTTTTGATTGAAAACATCAACGCTCAAATAACAGGCGCATCCCTCAATGGACAAATATTTTCTGAAAAAAAAGAAGGTGTTATTGGCGCAGCCGTCTATTTTGAACATGTCCCAACAGCGACAAAATATGTAACGCTGACTGACGA
>JANLRG010000655.1:0-2065 GCA_031361545.1 Bacteroidota bacterium | reverse complement strand
GTTTTATTTTCTAAAAGTCAATATGAGACTGCAAAAAAAGTTCTTGCACCTGAATGGACCACTACTACATTAGAACTAAGACAGCAAGAGTTAGCTAAATGGGCAACTTCTATTTGGAGAGTTCCATATGCTGATAATGTCTAAATACTGAGGGGGTGCTTTTTTGTTATCAATCTAATTTTCAAGTTGTTTTTCTCGTATTAATTTATTAAATTTGTATAAAGTTTTTTTGAAAATAAAATTTGAATTACAACTGTTGAATATAAAACAAAACCTATGAATAAGTTTATTTACATACTTTTTATAAGTATTTGCGTTGTTTATTCCTGTACTCACCAAGATTTTATGGCTGATGATATAGAATTGACATACGCTATTGCTAAAACAGGAAATATCAACGAATACATCCAGCCTGATGGCATTGACCTCACTGCCATACCCAATCAAGATAAGAAAAATCCACTCACGCCCGAAAAAATAGCTTTGGGAAAAATGCTTTTCTACGAACCCGGTATTGGGCTTGTCGGTAAAAATATTGCTTTAAGACAGACCTATTCCTGTTCATCTTGCCATGTGCCTGATAAAGGCTTTACACCCGGTCGTTTTCAAGGTATTGCAGATGGAGCAATAGGCTTTGGCACGAGTGGCGAAAGTCGTTTTAAAAGCCCTTTGTATCAAGGTGACGATGTAGATGCTCAAGGTGCGAGACCTTTGACTATGCACAATTTGGCTTATGTTACCAATGCGTTATGGGCAGGTAATTTTGGCACCTTCGGCACGAATATCGGCACTGAAAGCGCGTGGCATCAAGATACCCTCACTGAAATCAACTTTTTGGGACTTGAAGGTTTGGAAGCCAATAATATGAGAGCTTTACAGGTGCATCGTCAATTGATGAATAAAAATATTGCCGATACCTTGGGCTATAGAGCCCTGTTTGATAAGGCATTTCCGCAAATACCTGAATCTGACCGATATTCTATTCAAACGACAGCTTTTGCTATCGCTGCCTATTTTAGGACTATTTTGACCAATCAAGCACCGTTTCAATTGTGGCTGAAAGGTAATAAAAATGCGATGACTCAGAAGCAAAAAGATGGTGCTTTAGTATTCTTCGGCAAAGCTCAATGTACCAACTGCCACAAGGGTCCCGCACTGAATCAAATGACTTACCAAGCGGTTGGTGTCAATAATTTATATCAATCAGGCTTTCTCGTATTCCGCACTGGGTCAACTGATAAACGCAATATGGGCCGTGGTGGATTCACAGGTAGAGCGGAAGATATGCACAAATTCAAAGTACCTCAATTGTATAATCTCAAAAACATCGGTTTTTATTTTCATGGTGCAAGTAAAAAATCGCTTGAAGATGTCGTAGAATATTTCGATAGGGGCATTATTGAAAACAAAGATGTCCCGCTCTCTCAAATCTCCGAGGCGTTCCATCCATTGAATTTAACGGCGAAAGACAAAGAGGATTTAGCTGAATTTCTAAAAACCGGTTTATATGATCCTAATATAAGCAGGTATGTCCCTAAGCAAGTGATGTCAGGAAAATGTTTTCCTAATAATGATTTGATTTCAAAATTGGATATGAAATGTAACTAAATAAGACAGAGATATTAAGAGGGTATCTTTCGTCAGTTCTTAGAATAACTAAACTCTATGAGGTCTTTGGAATCCTCATAGAGTTTTTAATTTTATTGCTTTTGAAATAAGAAAAAATGCTTAACTTTAATCCTTACAATTTAGTTAAAAACCGATTGTTTGATAACTCACCATTAAAATTTTTAACCATGAAAAACTACACCATTTTACTAATCATCTTAATTTGCCAATCCTCCATTCACTCTCAAACAAATACCGAATTTCAAAGACAACTCAGCCAAGTTGATACTCTAATCAAGCATAAAAAAGTCAATGATGCAAGAGATTCATTGAATCGAATAACTCTAAATTTTCCTGAGAAAAGTTTAGATAAAGTAGAACAACTCAAGCTCAATACTGCTGTCGCTAATTTTTATGGCGTGAATCTACAAAATAAAGAATTGTCCTATGAAGCCAG
>JANLRG010000621.1:0-1096 GCA_031361545.1 Bacteroidota bacterium | reverse complement strand
TTTTTCAAAATACTGAGGGGTATGGCATATAATGCACAACACGATTCCATACCTTTGTAACCAATTAAAAAACAAAAAATAACCTTAAAATAATGCGACTAAAACTCCTTTTGAATTGCCAAAAAAACAGTGTTTTATCACTCAATTATCACTACGCTTTGCAAGCCGTGATTTATAAAGTGTTGGAGCGGGCTGATCCTGAGTTTTCACACTGGCTACACGAGCGAGGATATGAGGCTTCAGGTAAAAACTTTAAACTGTTCACATTCAGCGAATTGCGCGGAACACCTTTTTTAATTGATAAACAAGCGAAAACGATTTGTTTTAGAGGCAATACCGTTACGTGGCAAGTTTCGTTCTCTGTAGATGAGGGCATGGAAAAATTCATAACAGGTTTATTTCAAAACCAAACATTGGAAGTCGTCACCCCTGACGGGCGCGTTCATTTCACTGTGCAAGGCGTAGAAATATTACCGCCGCCAATATTGACTGAAACCATGCGCTTCAAAGCCACCATGCCCATTTGCATACCCGAACAAACCGATACCGACAAACAGCCACAATACCGTTCGCCTCTACACAATCACTTTGAAAAACTATTTTTCAGCAACCTGAAAAACAAATACGATGCTATCACCCATCATCTATCACCTATCACCAACGGCAATCTCAATGGCACATCACCCATTATTCACCACCCATCACTCATGATATTGAGCGAGCCGCATATGAAAGGATTGACCACCTATAAAAAAAGCCTTGACAGACCCATCAAGACCATTGGCTATACTTTCGATTTTGAAGTGACTGCCCCTATCGAGTGGCTGCGCGTAGGATATGATGCTGGTTTTGGTGGGAAAAATAGTAGCGGCTTCGGTTTTTGTGAAGTCTTAAAATAATTTTTTTGAAAATACTGAGGGGTATTGCAGATGTTGCTGTACCTATTGATTCAACTTTGTAAAAAATTTGGAAGATGATAAAAGAAAAAATTAATCAACTTAGCATATTTGATACTTCAACAGAAGAGCAATCACCTTGTACTATTTCATTTAAAAAAATAGGCAACTTCTGGTTTGATAGTGCTATTATTGGCTTA
>JANLRG010000616.1:0-1168 GCA_031361545.1 Bacteroidota bacterium | reverse complement strand
TGGTTATCTAAGTATTTAATAGCCGCTTCAATATCTCTCTCACGTAAAGCCAAATGTGACCAACCGGGTGTCCGAGTCGTTCGTTGATGTCTTAAAGTCTCATCTTTCGGCATGATTTCAAGCAAAGTGGCGTCGGGTGCTTTGAGCATCCAAATAGGTTTTGAATGTTCAAACCAACGCTCATAGCCTAAGACAGTGCAATACCAGTTTGTCAATGTCTCGACATCATCGGCTGCTACGGCAGGATGGTCAATGCCTATGAAACCTAAAACGGTAGATGTATTTTCTACTTGTTCTGCCACTATTTATGTCTTTTTAATGCATATTGCTCTCCTTGTTTTCCAATATCCCATTGTCTGTTGTGTCCTGATATTATTGAAAAAGAATCGGCATCATTCAGTTGCAACGTCCATTGACGTGTATCACTTCTTAAAGTATATTGATTATTTTCTTCCTTTAATTGCCAGTTATCTACTAAGTTAGGTTCATCTAAAGCAATAGCATGAACAACGCAACGATTTGTATTACTTTGTTTTTCAGTAAAACGAAACAACAAACTGCTGCCAGAGCCGCCTTCACCCAATTGATTGGGTTCGGTATGATAGGCATCGTGCAAAAAACTATGTACGGGGAATGACCAAGTGCCGCTGCCACCATGAAAAAGTTTTATAGCAGCCTCTTTCCGTTTTATGGTTAAGCAAGACTTCTCTGTTGGCCATTCCGTTTTGCCTTCTCGATTGTTGACCACCCAATTCCAAAGCGTTGTAACAGGTTGATGCGCAGCAATGTGGTCAACGATGAACAACACATGGCTGCCTGCCAAAATCCAAAAGCGTGAAAAGTTATTAATCGGCTGCCCAACCCGTCTGAAATTCATTGAGTTGAAAAACAGTTTTGAAGAAAGAAACAGTGCCCGAAATGATGACTAAATCGAACCCGAATAATACGCCACCCAAAGCGGCTATGCCACTAATAAGATAAATGTAGCTTCGATCGAAGCCATAATTGCCTACCGCAGCATCTGCTTCTGTTTTGATAACGATTGCCATAAATTGGATTGCGTTTTAAAAATGATTTTTCGTTATTGTTTCTATTAAAAAAATAAAAGACACCCCCAGTACTCATCAAATGACGATTGAAATGAAAGTATGATTTCGGGTTTTGATAT
>JANLRG010000599.1:0-1668 GCA_031361545.1 Bacteroidota bacterium | reverse complement strand
TCGACGGCGCATGTTTTGCAAGAAATCACCATTTCAGGCATTCGAGAATCGCCTGTGAAGGAAACTTCTCTGAATATATCGTCTGTGAGCGTGGATAAAATGCGCGAGAACGGTTCGTTCAATGTGGCGGATGCTTTGGCTAAATTACCGGGTGTGAGTCAGATGAATACGGGCGTGGGTATATCGAAGCCTGTGATTCGGGGCATGTATGGCAGTCGTGTTCAAGCGGTGTTATCGGGTTTGCGTTTTGACAATCAACAATGGCAGGATGAGCACGGCTTGGGTTTGAGCGACGTCGGGATTGACCGCATCGAAATCATCAAAGGACCGGCGGCTTTGCTTTATGGTTCAGAGGCAGTCGGCGGTATTTTGAATATTTTAGAAGAGAAACCAGCGATTGCGAATACGCACGAAAGGGATTTGAATACCCGTTTTTTCTCCAACACTTATGGACTGTATATTGATTATGGGTTTAAAAAAGCCACCACTGAACGAAATAAATCCTTTCGGTTTGGATTGAATACCAATGCAGATTATACGGATGGCAATAATAAACGGGTCTTGAACTCCCGTTTTGGTGGTTTGTATGCTAAAGGGGGTTGGGGAAAGAATACGACTCAATGGATTTCACAAAATCATTTTAGTTTCTCTTTTGATACTTTCGGTTTTATCACCGATGATAATCAGACTGCTAAAACACCCGATGGGCGACAAAGTAGAAGTATGGATGGACCGCATCACTTGGTTTTTCTGAATATTTTAGGGAGTCAAAATACGTTGTCACTTAAAAGCTCAACCTTAAAACTCAATGCAGGATTTCAATCTAATCTGAGACTTGAAGATGAAGGCGGTTCAAAAATCAGCTTGAGTATGTTGTTGAGTTCAGCATTGTACAATCTTCAATGGTTGAAAACGGTTGGTAATACCACTTTTATCTTGGGTAATAACAGCATTTTTGAAAACAACCATAATTTCGGCTCGCGCATTATTATTCCCAATGCCAACATGTTTGAAACGGGTTTTGCGGCATTTATGAAGAACAATATCGGTAAAATCATCATTGAAAGCGGTATTGGTACGAGTATTCGCAATATTCATACTGTTCTCACACGCGGCGTGAATACGCCTGAACGAGAGATTCAACCTTTCAATAAATGGCAAAATGCGCTCAATGGCTCGTTTGGCATTGCCTACAATCCTTTGCCTATTTTGAATTTTAAACTCAATGCGTCATCCGGTTTTAGGTCAGGCAATTTAGCTGAATTGAGTTCAAATGGATTGCACGAAGGCACTTTGCGTTGGGAAGTAGGCGATCCAAACATGAAAGTTGAGCAAAATTTTCAAGTAGAAGCATCTATGAATTTGAGCAATTCTTTTGTCGGTTTTGGAGTCAATGTTTTCAATAATGCTTTCAAAAACTATATTTATCTCGCGCCTATGGGAAAAGATTATCTCGGTTTTCAAGTGTTCAATTATCGTCAATATGCCGCTGTACTGAGGGGAGGTGAAGCTACTTTTATGCTCAGCCCAATGCCTCACATACGATACGAATCTGCATTTTCAACAGTTGTTGGGCATTTGTCAGGCGGTCAATATTTACCTTTTATTCCTTCGGATAAATGGCATAATGAAATCCGCTATACAAGCACCCCCTCAGTTGCTTCGTCC
>JANLRG010000586.1:0-3126 GCA_031361545.1 Bacteroidota bacterium | reverse complement strand
ATTCCCTTCAATGGCTTGCGGTTTGTTGCTCAATTCGTTTGATTCGTTGAGTTGAAAAATAGAGTCTTGAAGCCGATAGCGAAGGCTATTATTAACATACGTCTGTACACGGTCGCGTGATAGTGTCAGCCAACCTTTTAGGCTTGATTTGTCATTCGGTCTTGTGATAAAATGGCTTGAAATAAGGGCAGCTTTATTGAACCGATTGTGTTGCGAATTAAGGTTAATGGAGGGTGTGCGTGCGATAGAAATTAATCGTGGATTGTCGCTATTGACTATTGCGGCACGGCTTTGGTGTTCGTTTTCATCTAAAAAACCATCATTCATCATCCTATCTGCTGTTGATATTTGTCCGATTGAGTTGTAATTTGCAAAATTAATGGACTTAAATTTCTTTTTAATGGTCATCAAATTTAAGGAGTGATTGAATCGGCTACCCGTACCAATACCAGCAACGGCATTTCCAAAAATCAAATTTTTATGTTTATCTTTAATAGTGATGTTTATGACCTTATCATCACTTTTTTCAATGCCTTTTAAGAGTTTGTTTTCAGTAAATTTATCAATAATTTGAATTTTATCTACCACATATGCCGTCATATTTTTTGACATCAATTGGTAATTTCTTCCCGTCAAATCATCCCCTTCAATCAGTATTTTTTTAATGGGTTTTCCTTGTACAGATATGACACCGTCTTTACTCACATCCACGCCCGGTATTTTAGCCAATAGTTCCTCCAAATTTCTTTCAGTTGAATCTCTAAATTTATCGGCATTGAAGGTAATAGTATCACTTCGTTGAACAATTTTATTACTCCCTGATACCACAACTTCTTTCAAAGAAAAAGACTTAGGTACTAATCGGAAATTGAATTTAGGTAATGGATTATCACTATTTTCTACAATAATTGTCTTTGATTCATAACCTAAAATAGCTGCTTTTACTAAAAATTGCTTCGTCGGATTGTCCAATTTAATTTCAAAGACCCCCTCAGTATCCGATGCCGAAAAAGCGATAATGGGAACATTATCGCTTTCTTGAACATATACATTGGCAAAAGGAAGTGGTTGATTTAAAGTGTCTCGAACTACACCCCTCAGTATTATAGCGTTTTGTCCTGTTAGTTTTATGCTGATGAATATTAAAACTAATGATATGAGCCATTGGTTTTTATTGTTCATATTCTTTTTCGATTAAGTTTTTGTTTACTCTTTTCACCTCAGTTGCACTACTTCTATCCGAATTTACAGACATAGATTTACGTTTCATTTTTTCAAATTCTAAATCATCTGCTTTTTTATAATCTTTAAAAGAAACTTTTAAGCCATTGGTGGGCGATATAATTTTGATAGGTGATTCAGATGGTATATCTATTGATGAAAAAAGAAACTTTACTTCACCTGTATCATCATAAACCTCGAGTATTAAACCTGGTAATCCTTGCAGTTTCCAAGGACCATCATTTAAAGGAATTTCAGGAGCAAACCAAGCGGTATAGTTTCTCCCTCTAAATAGAGCTTGAGCTTTTTGACACTGAAATTTACCAATTTTACGTTGCTCCGCAAAAATTTGCCAATTAATAGTAGGCAATCTAGGTTCTTTTGCTAAATAAGGTTGCATCCAAACAATTTCACGAATTATTAATTGCTTCTTTTCAAAATTTTTATAAAAAATAGAACCTAATGTATCTTGCCAATATCCGTCTTGGGTTCTCAAGATAGATCCATCAGGCTGTTTAATTTCTACTTCCACGGATATAAGCCCAGTTTTTCCTTTACTGTGAATGAAAATAGATTCACTCCCTTTAATCATCAATTCTGCGGGTTGTTCAATTTTGTTACCTCGCAATTGGGTAATCATAATATATACAATTTTAGCTTCAATACTGTTCGTAGGGTTTGATTGTGCTTGCAGACAAATCGGCATAAATATTAAACCTAGAAAAATAATTGCCCTCATAACTAAATATTTTGATTGTTAATAATGGAAAAAAGTGATGAGTTTTAGAAAATCAAAACTCATCACTTATAAATTACACTCCTGATTTAGCGGTTTTTGAACTTGAACTGTTGTAAAAATTGTAAATTATTGATTTTCTCGATAATACATTTGTATCAGTAATTCAAAACCACTTCGCATAAAGCATATTATATTTTATCATCTGACCCCTTTGATGCAATAAAATTATTTATTTTGTCACGTGTTTCTTGTGAAAGTACTTTAAGTGTACTAACTAATGTGTCTGCACATTTTCGATATTCTTGGTATTTGGTAGCATTTAAGTTTTCTATCATTTCAGATAGCTTGTTATATGCCTCAGTTGCTTTGGGTGAACCATCAATTTTTAATATTTCAGCGACCTTTTCAATATTTGCATACTGTTCTTCTGACACTGAAACAGGAGATGAATCAAAATACTTGATGGACTTGTCTATCGATACCTCATCCTTAGGAGGTGCCGTACAGGAAGTGCAGGTACATGAAAATACGCCACAGCTACAAGAGCAAGTACCGCCATTTTGACAATTGCCAGCAGCAGAACAAAATGTACCGTTACAATGGCAATCATCTACTAAAACTAACTCAAGTTTTGGATTGTACTTAGGTAATTCAGATGTGCTTTTATTAACATTTCCGAAAAATCCTGCACTTAGTAGCAAACTTGAAATAAGAATAATACTTTTCATTGCATGAATTGTTTTAAAAAAATTAGAAAATTAGGTTAAATTATAATATGCTTAAAAGCATGATACAAATTTATAATATTTTTCTAATTCATACAACTGAAATAACTGTCAATAAATGGTAGCCATCGGCAGCAACTGTCATTAACTGCCAAAAAAGCGATTGTACAATTCCGGAGGGAGATTTTGAGGTACTCCGAGAGCTATTAATATCATTTTTACATCGTCAAAAGTTAAGATGCGATTTTTGATAGAAATTTTCGCTTTATTCATTCGGTAGCGCAATCCACGCTCAGAAATTCCGTACCATCCGGCAACATCTGTTCTTGTGATGCTGATGTTTTCTGTTTCGTTGTTTTGATTCATCGTGTTTTCTTTTGAATGTTTTTTGTAAAGAGTTTTTAAATTAAAAGTATTTTACATTAAAGCTGCAATCCTAAA
>JANLRG010000570.1:0-1165 GCA_031361545.1 Bacteroidota bacterium | reverse complement strand
CCGTTGCGTTCCACGGCGTTCTGCCTGTGTTGCGCTCTGTGAAATTGCCTCTACGGGTTTTCAAATAGTCATCGCTGTTCACAAATTGGTCAAAATCTTGTGCTTGTTGCGCTGCTGTAACGATATTACCAGAAGCATCTTTTGTATCAATCAGATATTTAGTCATTTCAGAAGCATCCCGTGCAATATATGCTAAACCTGCAGCTTGTGGTGTACCTGCGATATTTGAATTGATAAAACCCCATGTATAAGGATTGCCTGATGCTGCATTGACCAATAATGTTGCATAGGTAGTGTGTTTTTCACTCCACATGTGTTTATAGGTAAATGTAGAAATAATACGGTGACGAATATCAAAATTAGACCTTGCCAATTTCGGGTCGTTTGGCGTAAGCGATTGATTTAACTGCCAATTGGATTCCATTGAGTTGCGGATACCATTTGTCAAATCGTAAGAGTGACCATAAGTATAGGCAGCGAATACACTCAAACCAAAATTATAAGTTTTCTGAACCTGTGCCGTCAAGCTATAGCGATACCCCTCAGTCGTATTGCTCAATTGATAGGCATTTGAAAGGGTTTTATTCAAATTACCGCCTATATAAATAGGTTGTTGTTTTTGAGTATCGTAAGAGTAATATTTGACTGAATCTTTCAAATTCACTGGTTGGAATTTCAAATCCTGCATCGTTTTAGTGAAAAGCCCTTCAACAGTGAATTTATATCCTGCGATGTTGTAATCCACTGCTAAATTGCTGCGCCATACTTGCGGCATTTTAAAATTATTGTCAATCACGTCAACTTGCGTTTGGTTCGATTGACCATTTTTGAAAGCAAAGTCTTTTGCTCCACGTAAAGGGTCGCCATTGACTGTTTTAGTGTAATCTGGTCTTACATCAAAACTACCAAATCCAATACCATCATTGTAGAACGCATAGCCCAACCAAGCAAAAGGTATCTTACCTGTAAACACACCTGAACCACCTCTTAAAATAAGCGATTTATCACCTTTTGCATCATAATTGAAGCCCAAACGAGGCGATACGGTAATATTTCCTAAGAACTTATTGGTAATTTTAGGCAAAGTTGTATAGCTGTAAGTCGTGCCATAATATGGGTCTGTAACGGCATTTTGCGCTTGTGTGCTTATAGGTGGAGCCGTTGG
>JANLRG010000567.1:0-1040 GCA_031361545.1 Bacteroidota bacterium | reverse complement strand
CTTCTATTGAAATAGAAATCATATCAGATGAAGAGCGGCATATTTTAAATGAGACTTTAACGAAACTGGGTGAAAAATGTAAGAAACTTATTTTATTGACAGGTATAACAGATTCTCATCTTGAAATCGCTAAAATAATGAGTTTCAGTAGCCCTGAAATGGCAAGAAAAGAAGTATTCAGATGCCGTGAGAAATTTAGACAATTTATCTCTGAACACCCGTACTTAGAAACAGTTTTAAAATCAATTATTAGAAAATGAATCAGGAACTCTACGATAGAATTGATGATTATGTCAATGGTAAATTGGAAGGAGAAGCTCTAATTGCCTTTGAACAAATCCTTGCACAAGATGATGCTTTGGCAAAAGAGGTGGAGATATTTCGACTTCAAAAGAAAGGCGTACAACTGTTAGTTGAAGATGACCTTAGAAAGAAAATGCAGACTTGGAAAGCCAATCACGTTATTAAAAATCCTGCCGCAACTGAGGGGGGGAGTGTTTTAAATATCAAGTATTTTTTGAAATGGATTATTGGTTTTGCAGTGATAGCTATTGTATTTTGGTTTCTATATTTAAAACCACAGCAAAAAGTTCAACAAATTCCTGCTATTAAAAAGGAAGAAGATTTGGACAATCAACCCACAAACCCCTTAAATCCCTCAGAACAAACAAAGCAGATTGAACAAAAACCTGTTAATCCGAATATAGCACATAACGATAAGAAAGAATCATTGCCCCCAAAGGCGTTAAAACTCAATGAAGATGATGCATACTCAGCTTTAGCAAAGGATTTTTACGACAATCCTGATTTATCTAATGAAATTTTAAAAGGAGAATCAATTAAAAATGACCCACTCGAATCTGCCTTAGAAGCATGGAAGAATAATGATTTCATAAAAGTTATTGAATTAACCCAAACATATCCCAAAAATAGCCCCATTTATATACACTCACAAGAGCTATTAGCCCATGCTTATTTTAGAAATAAAAATTATCTAAAAGCTGAAAAGGTTTTCTCCAATATTATTGATTCGGATTCAG
>JANLRG010000522.1:0-1293 GCA_031361545.1 Bacteroidota bacterium | reverse complement strand
TATTTTTGCATAAATCAAACAGGAAAAATTAAGTGGAAGAAAAATTAAAATATATTGATTTATTTGCTGGATGCGGTGGTTTATCTCTTGGATTGCATAATTCAGGATGGAAAGGGCTTTTTGCAGTAGAAAAAAGCCCTTTTGCATTTAAAACACTTGAATTTAATTTGATTGATAAAAAAAAGCATTTTGAATGGGTTGATTGGTTAAGTAAAAAAGAACATGATATCAATGAAGTGATTGCAAAGCATGAATCTGAACTTAAAGCCTTAAGAGGAAAAATAACGCTTGTGGCTGGAGGACCACCCTGCCAAGGGTTTTCAATGGCAGGTCGTCGGCAAGAAGATGATAGCAGAAATAATCTTGTAAATTCATATCTTGACTTTGTAAAGTTAGTTGAGCCAAAAGTTATTCTTTTTGAAAATGTGAGAGGATTTACTATGGCTTTCAAAAAGGATAACCCCGATGCTATTCCCTATTCGGATATTGTTGTTGAAAAACTTAAAGCTTTAAATTACGATGTAAAGGAAAAAGTAATTGATTTTTCAGAATATGGTGTTCCTCAACGTCGGAATCGCTTCATCATGATAGGCATTCAGAAAAATTTAGGCATAAAAGCAGAACTTTTCTTTGACCTTTTACCATTGATTAAAACTAAGTTATGGGAAAAAATTGGGATAGAAAATACCCCCTCAGTAAAAGAGACAATTTCTGACCTTTTGGAAAGTCATGGAAAAACCATTTCACCTGATACCCCAAGTTTTAACGCAGGACTTTTAGGAGCGTCTAATTCTACATTTCAAAAACATTTAAGAAATGGTAGTGCTGTTGAAGGCATTGTTGCAGACAGTCACCGTTTCACAAAGCATACTAAAAATATTGAAAACATTTTTAAACAGCTTTTAAAAGAAGCACCTCGAAATAAACGAATTGATGGTAAAGAACGAGAGAAATATAAACTCCAAAAAAGAGGTATAACAGTCATGTCTCAAGATGAAGTGAGTCCTACCCTAACGACTCACCCCGATGACTATGTTCATTATTGCGAACCGCGTATTTTAACTGTCAGAGAATATGCTCGCATCCAAACTTTTCCTGATTGGTTTGAATTTAAAGGAAAATATACAACAGGGGGTAAATTAAGAAAAGTAGAAGTACCTCGATATACTCAAATTGGTAATGCTATACCGCCTTTGTTTGGAGAATTGGCAGGAATGGTTTTAAAACAAATGTTGAAATAACAATGATAAATAAAGAACCAGCACACTTCAAGACTAATGTCCTATTGAAAAG
>JANLRG010000511.1:0-64103 GCA_031361545.1 Bacteroidota bacterium | reverse complement strand
CGACTGGCATTTCAGATATCAAATCTCCAATTGAAGCATTCACTGTTTTCCCGAACCCGGTGCGGGAGGTGTTGTTTGTGAATCAATCGCTACAAGAACCTGTATTTGAAATTCATCTTGTGAATTCATTAGGACAAATTGAGGCAGTGCAATACACTTCGATAAATGGCGGGCAATACTTGCAAATAAATATTACAGGTTTTGCTTCGGGATTATATTATTTGCAAATGCGGACGGCAAAAAAAGTGGTCACAATGAAAGTTGTAAAGCAATAATTCAAATGTGAGAAGCTATATTGAAATTATTTCGACAAAATAAATAGATGAAGAAAATAATATTCTTGTTTTTCATTTTGTACGGTGAAATTTCTGGTCAGGGAATTGATAACAGATGGGTATTTGGATATTCATGTTGTGCAGGAAATTTTGGAGCTACTGATTTGGACTTTAGTTCTGGCGCAGTAAACATTATTTTGAAACAGCGGTACATGAATTTTCTTGAGACTAACGGAATCATTTCGTGTTTCTCCTCACATGTCCGCCATTTTTTTTCTAAGTTGTTTACAGATTTCAAAGCGATATTTTTTTCGCTACAAAGACGGATGATGAAAATGGTTTTGCACTTTAGGTTGGTCGAATGCTTACGATTGAAATTAGTGCTTACAACTATATTCAAAAACTGAACTGGAAATTTTTGATTCTTCTTTAGACTACAGTCAATATTAATGTAACATTTTTCGAAAGTTCTATAACGCTTACCTTTTTAAAGATTTCCAACTTTGCAGTACACATCTTAGTGAAGCAAATTATGAAGTATCCAACTCAAATTATATCAGACCAAAATATCCTTTCCATGATTTCTGATAACAACTTGGACGCTTGGGGATATGTGTATGATAAATATGCACCAGCAATGTTTGATATCATCTCCAATTTAACGGAAGATAAAATAATTGCAGAAGACATCTTCAAAGAGGCATTTCTACAACTGAAAGAGAAACAAATTCTTTCCAAAATAACTTACTCGCTTTATCCGTATCTGCAAAGGTATACGCACAACTTTACAAAACGGCAATTAGAATTGAGTAGCGTTTCTCCAGCAAAAACAATTCTAAATATTATCTAAAAAATTATATTCAAAGATCATATATATTAATCATCATTAAAAAAAACCAAACATTCTAAAAACTGAAATTAAATTGATTCAACTCTTTGTTTTTTTACTTCCTAACTTAAAATAATTACCAATAAGAAATTAACACACAAACAAGATTCAATTTTTACAACTTCTGCTATCTTCTATATAAAATAAATAATTTAAATTTTAAATAACATGAAAAGAAATAAAATTATACTCCACTTCACCCTGATTTTAATAACAGTTTTAGCTAACTCCGTAAATGCACAGGAATCTAATCCTCAGCAAAACAATAACAAGCAATTGGCTCCGCAACAAAGAACGGATAATCAAAACCAAATTTATCAAAACAAGAATGATCAACAAAATAAAAATCCACAAGACACCAATCGGATCCAGTATGATCCTATAAACAATAACGGCATGATGAAAAATGATTCATCTTTTAACAAAAGTGAAGATAACAACATAAACCAAAATCATACCCAACCAACTATCAACGATCAAAATAATATGTCAGAACCACCTATGCAAAATCAAATGAAAGCTGATCATATAATGATGATGGGCGGGAAAATGATGATAATGAAAGATGGACGAAAAATGCTAATGGAGAACGATATTATTATGAGCAATGGAACAAAATGTATGACCAATGGAAAATGTATAATGAAAGATGGCTCATCCAAGATGATGAAAGAAGGGGAAATGATGGACATGAGCGGAGAAATGATAATCGTAAAAAAACCAATAAAATAGTACACAAAGTTAAGTGTGTTGTCTTAGCAAATAATTTCATTTTAAAATAATTCAAGCAATGACAGAAATCAACAGAGACGAGCAGGAGCAAAAAATTCCTACCGATCAAAACCAGAACAAGGGTAGCCAGCATGATTTAAAAAATCAAGACCGTGATGAAGAATCAACTTCTACAGATATAACTGATGAAGATGAAGAAGAAGAAAACGATGACCTTGAATCAAATTCTGAAGAGTCTGATGATACCGCTGACGAATTAGAAGGTCCACAAGTAAACATAGACGACGTAGATAATAATCAAAGTACTCGTCAAGAGCGAAACAAAGACATAATCTAAAAATATTTTGTCTTCAATTTAAATTAGGAAGAGACAATCCCGTAAGTTTTTCTCTCCTTAAATAATTTCTGATAAAATCAAAAACTAACAAATTAATTAAATAATTTATCTTTCTAAAAATGAAAATGGAAAACACAACTGCTAAAGAAGATGTAACGACTAAAGCCATCGAAAATCAAACAAAAAAAATTCCTTCCGATGTATTTCTGGCGATTGCTGTAGGTGGTATGGCTCTCTCTTTAACGTTAAAATTAGTCGGCAGAAAAAACGATTCGTTATTTGTAGGTCAATGGGTGGCCCCAATTCTCATTATGGGCGTTTACAACAAATTAGTTAAGCAAGAGGATGCAGTATAAAATAAATGAATCACATAATTATAAAACTAAATTAAAATGAGTGCAGGAAAAATTGTATTAGGAGTACTTGCAGGCTTTGCAGCTGGTGCAGTTGTCGGAATTTTATTTGCTCCAGACAAAGGTTCAGCAACACGCCGAAAATTAATGGATGCAGCGAACGATGTAGCTGAAGATTTAAAGACGAAAATTTCAGAAAGCATATCAAATGTTTCAGATCAATTTGAATCCACAATTAATGGCTTGAAAGATCATGCCAGTAGTGGAACATCAAAAGTAGAAGATCGTTTTAATAAATCTTAAGATTAAGTATCTCACAAAATAAATTCAATAATGTGCTTACTTAATAGTTTTAGTTTGTTGCGACTTTTCTACATGTCCGGTGGCGTAATGGATAAAAAACAATTTACAACCTTACTCGTCTGACATCAACAGAAATGTAAACTGGTTTATGGCTCATTTATAGTTCATTCCGTTAACCAAATTAAAATCTGGAAATACGTAAAAATGTGCTATTATGAATTATTCTGTTTCTCTTTAAAATTAATTTATTTGCCATGCAAAATAAAATAACGCTAAGTATATTATTCATCTATATAGTTGCTATATTTTCTAGTTGTGCAATTGTTGGAGGGATTTTCCAAGCAGGAACGGGTTTTGGAATTATTCTTTTAGTCGCCTCTTTTTCTCTCATCGTATTCCTGATTAAAAAATTGGGAGAGCAAAAAGATGTAAGGTAACTTAAACAGATAAATTCTTTCAAATTAATAGTATAAAAACCAATTTCAACAGCTACTATAAAAGAAATATTTAAAACTAAATTAAATAATTAAAATGAATTACATAGAAACAAACAAAGATGCTACCGGCACACCGATTAGAATTTACTACACTGATTACGGAACAGGAAAACCAATTATCCTTATTCATGGTTGGCCACTTAGCAATGAAATGTGGGAATATCAAATTAATGATTTGGTAAACAGTGGTCATCGAGTAATTGCTTACGACCGTCGAGGTTTCGGGAAATCATCTAAACCTTGGGATGGTTACAATTATGATACAATGACCGATGATTTAAAAGCACTGATTGATCAACTCAAATTAGAAGACATAACACTTATTGGATTTTCAATGGGTGGTGGAGAAGTGGTTCGCTATTTCAGCAAATATGGTGGCAAAGGTGTTACAAAAGTTGTTTTGATTTCTTCCATAACACCTTTCATGTTAAAAACAGAAAGTAATCCAGAAGGGGTTCCTGAAGAAGCTTTTGCAGAGATGACCAAAAATATGAAGCACGATAGAATTGGTTTCATTGATGATTTCGGGAAAACATTTTTTGGTGTTTCGATGTTGAGCAGCCCATTAAGTACGCCACTTTTAGAATATTATAGAATGCTTTGCTCCTTTGCATCGCCACGAGCAACACAAGAATGTGCAAAAGCTTTTGCAACCACCGACTTCAGAAAAGAAATGCACACCGTAAATGTCCCTACGTTAATAATCCATGGCGATGAAGACAAAACGGTTCCAATAGGACCAACGGGCAAAGAATCTACAAAACTTATTCCCAATAACGCTATGCTAATTTATCAAGGCGCACCGCATGGTTTATTTTATACTGAAAAAGAAAAACTAAATAATGATTTAGCAATATTTTTAAGAAGTGGGCTTGATGGTATAGTAAATTCAATACAAGAATCAAAAACCGAAATATTTAGTAGCTAATCCAATTAGAAAATATAAATAATTAACACGAATAAATTAAAACACTAAAATCTAATCCATTTAAAAATAAAACAAAATGAAAACAGCAATCAAAACCTTCCTATCAAGATTTATGAAAATCGAATTTCTATCAGCAGCTGCAATGATTTTATTTGCAGTCACCTTTTCATCATGCAACAATCCTAGAAACGAAGATCCAAAATCAGTTGCAGAAGAGCACAACGAAGCTAAATTTGACAATGCAAATGAAGATGATGCAAAATTCTTAGTTAATGCTGCAGAAATAAATTTGGAAGAGATTCAGTTAGGCCAATTAGCACAAACCCAAGGCACAACAGCTCATGTAAAAGAATTGGGGAAAATGATGGAAACAGAACACACTCAAGCATTAGGAGATTTAAAAGCATTAGCTGCAAAAAAACAAATCACTATTCCAACTTCATTAACCGATGATGGAATGAGTGCAAAGAAAAAGTTAATGGATACAAAGGCATCAGATTTTGATAAAGATTATTCAAACATGATGGTTGATGGGCATAAAGATGCAATTAGCAAATTTGAGAAGGCAGCCAATGATTCTCACGATAGTGAAATACGTTCATGGGCAACTTCAATGCTTCCTGCACTACGCACTCATCTCGATCACGCAATTACATGTCAAAAAGAATGTGAGAGAAGATAAGTTTAAAAAAATATGTGGTTCATTCTTTAAGAGGATTGAATAACGATTTAATTTGTATAAAGTAAACATATGAAAAGTGCTAAATCAAAATCTGCTAAAAAAGTATCAAAAATAAATGAAGTTCAAACCAAAAAAGCAGAACCCACTTCAAAACAAATACAAAAACTCCGCGACTTTTTTGAAGATGAATTGAAAGATATGTTTGGTGCAGAAAAAGATTTCACAGCAGCGATTCACAAGCTCTTAAAGAATTCAACTTCTAAAGAATTAGTTGATGCGCTCTCTACATATCTAGAACAAACACAAAATAATGTGGAGCGGTTGGGAAAAGTGTTTCAATCTATCAATCAAAAATCAAAAGCCTGAAAATGTTGTTGGTTCACTATGGAATAATTATTTCTCAGACGGAATGGACCACATTATAAAGCGGTGATTGAAGGAATATAATTTCCGTGAGATAATTTTTAGTAGAGAGAAGCATAATCAATGATTGAGGAAGTATTAACAGAAGAAAAAGCAATACTAAAAATCAGTAGAATTTATTTAGACTAATAGAGGAAATTGAAAATCAATTTTATCTAAACAACGGTTGAAAAGAAAATAAATATTTTTTCTTTAAATGAGAGTGAAGCATTTCTGAACTTATGCTTTATAGAAGCGCAGAGAAAAGTATAAAAACTTGTCTTCTGCGCTTCGCCCATTAAAAAAGGTGTTCACATGATTACTTCTTTATTTAATGATTACTAATTTACCAATTCTTACAAAAGTTTGTGAACTTCCGGTCAATATAAGAATATTCTTAATTTTCATTTAGAGATAATGCATTAATAAATTCTAGAAAAAAAGAATGCCGGCGAAAAAGGCTAGTAAGAATTAATAATCTATTCTCAGTAACTTTCTCACAACCGGCATCTTTTGCTTAAACACACAAATCAATTCTATCATAAAAAATAACACAGACTTTTAGTGATAGCAATTAATATTTTATTATTTTACTCGAGATATTTTCATTGTTAAAAATGATTATTAAGAAATAGATTCCAGTTTTAATTTGTTCAACTTCATTAATCGAAATAGTATTCGTTCCCGATTCTACGATTACTTTAGAAGAATAAACTACTTTAGAGTCAACTCCAACAATTTTAATTTCGGCAATTCCTGATTTAATTGTACTAAACTGAATTTTTAATTCATTATTAAATGGATTCGGACTTACATTCTCAAGTGCAATTGCTTCTTCCTTTTTAATTTTTTGATTAACAGTTACAACTTTAACGTCTGAATATCCTGTATGTCCATCAAAATCTGTTTGCTTCAAACGATAATAATTTATTCCTTCAGAAGGATTTTTATCTTTATTGGTATAGTACAATGTTGAAGTGCTATTGCCTGCTCCAGACTGAAATAGTATGGGTTGAAAATTTATTCCATCTGTAGAACGCTCAATTGTGAAAAAATCATTGTTAGTTTCAGTAGCAGTAGCCCATGAAAAATCAACTAAATCATTCAAGTATTTCGCATTGAAATATATTAATTCAATTGGTAAAGGATTTGCAGCGGGCGAGCCAACTCCAAATTGCATATGAGAAAACATTCCAGTACGATGAAGAACTGGAACCGAATTGGAACCAGTAGTAGTTACATGCAGTCCTAGATTTGTCCAAGGTGATATAGAATTTATTCTTTCAATCAAATGCAATGAAGTATAAGTAGAAACTCCAGGTAAATTAGTTGCCGTCATGTCTAAACTAAAAACACCACCAGTCAATCCATCAGCTGCACTAGTATTCCATAAACCAAGACCAACATTTTGTAAAGTATCACCTGCATCAAGAATGTTAATTGATCTTGATCCTGTATAGGTGTTATCAAAATAAACGGTGATTGATCCTCCAGTACCAGGAGCGGTAGTATAGCTATAATTTAATGGTTTATAATCTGTAGCTGTACCAACAGGAAATAAAATGTTGGAGACTGCAGCAGCAGCAATCCAACGCTTCAATGTTCCTTTAATGTAGCCCGCTGTCCTTACTAAATTTCCTGTAGAAGCAGCCGAAGATCCAAGAATAACTTTTTTTGCTCCGGTCGTAATGATTCCAGAAGTTATATTTAAAGTTCCTGTAACATTCACATCATTTGTTAATGTTAATCCTGAAGAATTATTTGTAGTTAAATTTCTAACAGTAGTCGGCAAACCATTGCCAGTAATTTGTGCGGCAACTCCGTTATAATTATAATCAGCTGTCGTGTTAAATGTTCGAGTGCCTGTCACTTGAATATTTCCAGTTGCACCTGAAGTAGAAATTCCTGAAGTAGATCCTATATTAATTGCTCCACCACTTGCCAATGTAAAAATTCCACTTGAACCATCGAGAATGCTTGTTCCAAAATTGACGTCAGCACCAGAAGAAATTGTAAAATCAATTCCACCAGAAATTGTTCCACCTGTTTTAGAAAAAACTTGCGGTGTTGTTCCGGTAAAATTAATGCTACCTAAACCACCTCCTCTTTGCAGACTACCACCTATCATACTGAATGCGCCTTTTAAATTAAGTACAGAAGTCGAGCTTGTATAATTTAAAATAAAAATTCCACCAGTTTGAACGAACGATCCATAGACAGTAACATTGGCAACAACTGTTTTAGCAAATTCAAAATCACCCGTTCCAGTATTTATTATCGAAAGATTACCATTCACAGTTGTTAGGCTCCCACCTAAACTAATTCCTGCCGATTGGCTCGGACAATTCCAAGTAAAGTTGTAAAAATTTTGAGCCAAGCCAGCTGGGTTTCCAGTATATGTTGTGTAACCAATAATTTCACAAGTTGAACCGGTATTCCAAGTCGCAGTTGGAACTGTACCACCAACTGTAGTAAAATTGTGTTGATACCCACCTCCATTTTCAAAAACCATAGTTGCGCCAGCATTAAAATTAACGGTTCCGGAATTTTTGAAATTTCCGTAAACGTCAAAATCTATTCCAGTACCCGCTTTGATAGTTATGGTTACGCCACTATTCAAATCAACTTCACCATTATTATTAATAATGACATTGTCAATACTTACATTCGCTGTAATAGTAACGACATGAGAACTAAGAATAGTAATTGCAGTTGATGTTGAAGTAGGAGTTGATGTTGCGGGAATCCATGCCCCACCACTTAGCATTTCCCAAGTAGAGTTACTATTCCAATTACCAGAAGCAACTGATCTGAAATCAGTCCCAGCGTTTACAAATTGACTAGAAAATAAAATATAAATCGAAAGCAACCATAATTTCAAATGGCTTGTATGTTGGTGTGTGGAAGTGCCAACGGTTGATTTCGATTTGTGTGTGGGATTTGTGAGCATTGATGATACAATAGTACGATCAAGCTAGACCCATAAGGGCCAAAATCGTTCAATTATATAGTATCATCGATGAAAGGAAGATTTTAGGGGTTGAACGGTGATCTACTAAAGCTAAAATTATTAAGCCCAAAATTTAAATGTAAATGAATAATTGAAAATCAAAAAAAAGGAGCCACAATCTCAAGCAAAAAAAAACAGGATTATTAATCCTGTTTAAAATTTATAATAAATTTAATCTTCGAAATACTTCTTGTCGGTAGGTTTTCCCGATTGGAAAATTCTTCTCGCCAAAACAGATTAGATCATCTTCAATATTGACAATTTTATTTAAGCGTATGATAAAAGATCGGTGAATCCTCATAAATTCTTTGGCTGAAAATTTTTCCATAATCTCTTGCATTGTTGAGTGCACAATAAACTTTTCACTTTCAGTATTCAACGTAACATAGTCACCTAAACTTTCTATCCAAAGCACATCTGCTTTATTTACCTTGACGATAGCTGTCCCTTTTTTTACGAATGCATTTTCACTTTCAACTGCATCTGTTTTATGTTTTTCATATATAGATTTAACTTTTGCCGCAGCATTTAAAAATCTTGAAAATACAATTGGCTTAACAAGGTATTCCGTTACGTTGTTTTCAAACGCTTCTGGGGCATAATCTTTATGCGTTGTTGTAAGTATAATCATTGGTTGAGGATACGCCAATGATTTTATAAACTCTATTCCATTCATCTCAGGCATTTCCACATCCAGAAAAATCAGATCTACTTTGTTTTCTGTAACAAAAGAAAGTGCGGTAATAGGGTCATTAAATGTTTGCACTAAATTGATATACGGAACACGATGGATATATTGTTCTGTAGTTTTTAATGCAATGATGTTGTCGTCAACAATAATACAATTCATAGGTGTGTGTTAATTGGGCTTGAGTGTTATTTTTAAATGTGTGTTGAATAATTATTTTTTAATATTTCATTTAAATCTGGAATACAATAAAGAATACACGCTTTTATTTCTTCGAACTTCTCTATCGTTTCATCATTTATGACTTTCTGTCCAGCTTCCTTTTCAATAGATTTCAATTGTGATTCTAAATTATCAAGTCCGACAATTGGTATTGATGAAATTAATTCATGAGCCGTTCGCTTTACAATTTTAAAATTATTGCTATAAAGTGCTTTTTCTAATTTCTCCACATCTATAATTACTTTTGAAATAAATATTTCGATCATTTCTTTTTCAAAATTTTGATTACCACACGAAATGTCTTTTAAATATTCCAGGTTAACAATTCCTTTTCTTTCTATGATAGTCACATCATCTTCGTTTTGCTTTAGGTTTTGCGAATACTTCAATAAATTGTCCGAGATAATATTAAATAAATCATTTTGTTTAAAGGGTTTTGAAATGTAATCGTTCATTCCATTGTCAATGCATTTTTGTTTTTCCCCATCCTTAAAATGAGCAGTCATTGCAATAATTGGAATATTCGATTTCAATTCATTTCTAATTTTTTGAGATGCCGTGTAGCCATCCATGTCTGGCATTTGTAAGTCCATAATTACCAAATTATATTTTTCATTTTTTAATTTTTCTAGACCGACTATTCCATTTTCTGCTACGCCCACATTAAATCCAAAATTCGTTAAAACATTTTTCACCAATCTATGATTTAGTAAATTATCCTCAAACACCAAAATAGAACACTGTCCGTTGAAACGATTTACTTGGTGCACATGATTCAATATAGCAGTTGTGTTATGGTTATCTTTTTCAAATTCTATTTCAAAGGAAAATTCTGAGCCTTTGCCTACTTCCGATTCAAGTATCAATTGTCCGCCCATCAATTCCACCAGATTTTTTGAAATGCTCAATCCGAGTCCTGTTCCACCAAATTTTCTATGGATTTCATTGTCGGCCTGCGTAAAACGATCAAAGATTGAATTTCTTTTTTCTAATGGTATTCCAATACCAGTATCTTTCACAGAAAATTTTATTCGGCAAGATTGATCAATTTGTTTAATACTAGAAACATTAATAATGACGCTTCCTTGATTAGTAAACTTGATGGCATTCCCAGCTAAATTGATTAGAAGTTGTGTTAATCGTAAGTTATCGCCAACTACATTTTCAGGTAATGAAGAATCTAGAAACAGATGAAAATCCAGCGTCTTTTCATCAGCTTTCACTTTGAGTAGTTTATAAACGCCAGATAAAGTTTCTTTGAGGCCAAAACTTTTGTGTGAAATTTCAAATTTCCCATTCTCCATTTTTGAGAAGTCGAGAATGTCATCAATAATAGAAAGTAAATTTTCTCCAGCTAATTTTACTGAATCTACATATTCTTTTTGTGGTTCATTCAGTGGTGTTTGACAAAGTAAATCTGTGAAACCAATAATTGCATTCATAGGAGTTCTAATTTCATGACTCATATTAGCAAGGAAAGAATCTTTCGCAATGACTGCTAGTTCAGCCAATTCTTTAGCTTTCAGAATTTCTCTTTCAATTAATTTTCTTTCAGTAATATCTTGTACAGTTCCTTTTAGAATTTTCGAATGTGTTTTCTTGTCAATCTCAAAATTGGCTCTTGTCAATATATATTTTACAGTTCCATCTGCACAAATAATTCTATATTCCAAATTAATAGATGTACCTTCTTCAATAGATTTTTTAACAATTATGTCCAATTTTTCTAAATCGGCGGGATGTGTTTTTCTCCTGCATATTTTATAAAGATCGGTAGTAAATGCATCTTCATAATCTAATTCAAAAATGTGATACAATTCTTTCGACGCTCTAATGCTCAAAAGGTCAAGATCAAGTTCATAACTACCAATTTTAGAAATGTTTTGAGCTGTATTGAGAGACTCTTCACTTTTAAGTATTTTTTGTTCTGAAATTTTCCGTTCAGTTATATCTTGAACAGTTCCTCTTAGAATACATGGAGATCCACTGCTATTAAATATTACTTCACCAAATCCGACAACAAATTTAACGGGACCATCATTATTCAGAACTCTGTGTTCGTATGTAAAACCTTCTCCAGACTTGATGGCATTCTAAATGTATTTATCTATTTGAGAAATTTCTTGGGGATGAATTTTTGAACGATATTCGGAATATAAATCTGATGAAGAAAGAGGATTGATACCAAAAATATTATACGTTTCATTTGACCACTTTAAATCATTCGTAAAAAGATTAAATTCCCAGCTACCAATTTTAGCAATACTTTGGGCTTGATTGAGAGACTTTTCGCTTTCTTTAATTATTTCTTGGCTTATTTTTTCATTCGTAATATCTCTCGCTGTAGAATAAATAATTTTCTTTTCAATATCAGGCGTTGCATTCATGCTAAACCATAAATAATTACCATCAGTTTTTTTAAAGCGTGTTTCAAATGTCAAAGTCTTTTCTCCTCTACTTAATTTTTCCAACTCCTCACTCGTTTTCTTTTGATCATCAGGATGGACAAAATCAATAATTGGAAAAGAGAGTAGCGTCACTTCAGAATACCCTAGTGTTCGACTAAAACTCGGATTTGTTCTTAAAAAATAGCCATCCATTTTTGCTAAACACATTAAATCTTGCGATAGATCAAAAAAACTTTGAAGTGTTTTATTAGCAGTAGTAATTTCAGAATTGATTGAACGGAGAGTGATTTGTGTAACAATAGAATTAGCCAAAAGTTGAAGTGAATCCTTTTGGATTTCAGTCAAGATTCTCGGATTAGTATCGATTACACATAATGTTCCAAGAGCATATCCATTAGAATCAATTAAGGGAGCACCTGCATAAAATCTTATTTTAGGGTCACCTGTTACCAGCGGGTTATTGGAAAAAATAGCATTCTGTTGAGCATCTTCAACTTCATAAATAAAATTATTCATAATGCCGTACTGACAAAAAGAAATTTCACGTGGAGTTTCAGAGACATCGAGACCTACTTTTGATTTAAACCACTGACGTGTTCCATCAATCAGACTAATAAGAGCAATTGGTGTGTTACAGATATTCGAGGCCAATTTGGTAATTGCATCTAATTCATCTTCCGGCAATGTATCAAGAATATTATAGCTGTTAAGTGCATTTAATCTTTCTTGCTCATTCTCCGGAATTGGATATTGAGTCGATTTAATAATATTTTTTTCCATGATAAATGGGTATATTCGGTTAAAGCAATTTTGTCTTCGCAGTTAAATATTCTGTATGCCTTACACTCTGTAAAGAGATTTCTGATTGAGTAGTTAATTACGTTCAATGCATTATTCTGTTACTTAAACAATGGGAACTGTAAGAAATTAGATCATTTTAAAAACTATAAACTCTGATTTCAGTCATTTGATCTCCTTTCGAAATTCATCATCAGATTAATTGTTCAAATTCTTTATTGACAACCGTGTAATAGATACCAATTAAAATGGCAAAATAGACTTTGAATAAAATAAAATTGGAATGAACAATTGATAAGATATTTAATGTGATTTTTCAAGGCCACGTATTTAGAAACGTCCTTTTTATATCTTTGCTAAAATAAAAAGTTTATTAAAAATTTCACCCATGAAAAAATTAGCGAGTACCTTTATTGCTGTTATATTTTGTACAATCACAGCATTCAGCCAAACACAATTTCAAAAGAGTTTTGGCAATTCAAATACCTACGATGAATTTTTTAGTGTGTGTCGAACTACCGATGGCGGCTATGCTTTTTTAGGAAACACCATTGATACAACATCACAATTAACTGATGCACTATTAGTGAAAACAGATAATGATGGAAATTTGCAATGGAGTAAATCGTTTTCATTTTCTATAGATATTTTTAGCACAAAAATAGTTTGTAAAAATACAGGCGAGCTTTTCCTGATGGGATATACGTTTGAAAATAATCCACCGTATGATGATATTTTTTTGATAAAAACTGCTGCCGACGGATCTATACTATGGAGTAATCGTTACGGTGGGACAGACATCGACGAAGGAACGGATCTTGCCATTGACAACAATGGTGATTTGATTATTTCCGGATACACTTATTCATTTGGCACAACTTTAAAATCGGGTTATGCAATAAAAGTGAACGATGCAGGAACAATTTTATGGAGCAAAGCATTTTCTCAAAATCTAAATCAGGAATTAAATGGTGTTTCAATCACACCAGGAAATGACTATATCTTCACGGGCTTAACACAACGTTCACCAGGAATTAATTTTGACGGGTATATTATTAGTACAAATTCATCTGGCCTTGTAAACTGGTCAAAGAGTAGTGGCGGAACAGGTACGGAGACATTCTATCATTCATTTACAGATGCAAGCGATACGATTTATGTTTCTGGTGCTTCAAGCACAGGAACTGTTAGCGGAAATTTAGATGGGCTATTTGTCAAATATGATTTAAATGGAAATCGATATCTCAATAAAACATACGGAACGGCTGCTGTTGATCGTACTTACAATATTGGATCTGGTACAATGTCAAGCAATGAAATTATTCTGTCTGGCCACACTAGTAATTCCGCCGCATTAGAACACAATTTATTCATGCACATTGATAGGAATACCGGAACGATGTTGAGCTATGAGCTAGCAGGTACAACTACTGGCAGTAGCAGAGCCTACGGTTTGCTAACAGAGGATCAGTCTGCCATTCAAGCTGGTTTTATTATCACGACAAGTGATACCTTAGGAAGTGCTTTTGCTGCGAAGTATGTTTATGGTTACAGTGCATGTAACACTGAAGCAGTAACTATTTTAACGGGTTCGCCAATATTTACAGATAGTACAGGCTCTAATTCTTCTGTTGCAGCCACAATGAATATTCCTATAGTTTTTACTGAAAATAGTATCACTGCTATGTCTGATATATTTTGCGTGAATTCAACTATTAAAGAATTGAGTAATTCCCTTTCATTTAATATTGCACCAAACCCTGCGACTGACAAATTACAGATTAGTATTGATAAAAGTTTTAATAATGAAGATGCTTTCATTTCCATTTTTGATTTGCACGGTCACAACTTAAAAACGATTAAAGTGAATAGCCTTTTAACTGATATTTCAATTGAAAGTCTGCCAGTAGGAATTTATCTGATGAAATGCGATTACAACGGTGTAATTTCCACAAAGAAATTTATCAAAAGCACTATGAAATAACTCTTTCTCTTTTATTTCATTTAACAAAATTATTTCTTTACTAAAAACAAGAACACATGAGTCGTTTGATTGCTATCAATTCACGAGAAGATATTTTTCCTCAATACTTAGATACTCCAATTGGAAATCTATTGGAATATCACAATTTAGATAAACCATTAGAGACTTACATTCACGCCAAGTTACTTATCGGTATGTGTATGGATAACAGAAAGCATTTACACATCCCCGACAATTTCGCTTTCATCATTCGAGCTGGAGGAGCAAATTTACGATACAGTGAATTTAAAGTGTCGTATGCAATTTCTGTGGGCGACATACACCACATTGCAATTATTGGTCATAATAATTGCGGCATGGTCAATTTAATTTCTAAAAAAGATTTATTTATCAATGGCTTGGTTGAAAAAGCTGGGTGGGATAAAAAATATGCTGAAGACCATTTCATGCATTTTGCTCCTATGTATGAAATAGGCAACGAACAAGATTTTGCAGTGAGTGAAGCAAAACGATTGCGATTGCGCTACCCAAAAATTACTGTGGTTCCTATGCTGTATAATGTAGATGACAATAAAATTTCGCTCATTAGAGAAGATGATTAAAAAGTAAAGGAATAATTATTAATTAATAAATAATAAGGAATAAAGTTAAAGGTTAAAAGTCAGGGGTCAGAGGAATTTTAAGTAATAAATAATAATTAATAAGGAATAAGATTAAAGTTCAAAAAGTCAGAGGGGTTTTAAGGAATAAGGTTAAAGTTAAAAGTTTACAGTCGGAGGTCAGAGGTCAAAAAATTATTACTTAATAATTATTCCTTATTAATTATTCCTTATGAGTTCATAATTATAATCAATAAATAAGACTAAGATGTCCAATGTAGATGTGTTCTTTTGAGGTGGTATCGTGAACTGCAATTCTATAAACATAAGTATCCATTTGTGCCTTTCTGTTTTTCACTTCACCATTCCAACCTTTTAAAATATTTTCAGTAGTAAAAATCAATGTCCCCCACCTATCAAAGATGTCCATTTTGAAATGAATCACGTTTTCTGATTTCACCTCGAAGATATCATTTTTCCCATCGCCATTAGGAGTAAATGCATTTGGTATCCAAAGTGTATAATCATCTTTCACAACAATTTCTCTGTATGCAGTGTCTTTGCATCCAAATTCACTCGTAACAATTAAACTAGAGAAATAAACTCCTGCTGAATCATAAAGGTGATCAGGATTTTGATCCGATGAAAAAGTACTATCACCAAAATTCCATGACCACAAATTTACTGGTGATGACTGATCATAAAAATTCACATGTGCCAAAATAACATCTGGAGATTCGGGAGAGAAAGAAAAGTTTGCTTGCGGAACAGGATAAACTGTGACATACCGATCCAGAGTTGTATCGCTAGTACATCCGCGAGAGGTAGTAACTTGTAAGTACAATGAATAAATTCCAGGAGCTGTAAAAGTATGAGCGGGAAATGAATCAATGCTTAAAAAGCCATCACCAAAACTCCATTGCCAATTGACTAATGAATCGTCTGCTGAATTAGTATGATCAAATAATTGAACCATCAATGGTACACAACCAGAAGTAAAATCGGGATTAAAGATTGCTGTAGGAGTTTCAATCACTTTAGCAACATTCACAATACTATCTTTACAACCTTTATCACTAGTCACAAACAATTGAACATAATAATCTCCTGCTTGTGAATAGTGATGCGTACTTTGATTTCCAATAGCAGTTGTAGTATCTCCCCAATTCCAACTCTGTGTTGTAATCGTTCCATTTACAATCGAACAATAATTTCCAAAATGATTCGACAATCCGAAGCAAACTGTATCTGTAGCAAAAACCGCTTTTGGCAATGGATAAACTTCAACAGTTTTTGCTAATGTATCTTTACATCCTTTTGGTGTAGTAATTATTAGTTGTGCATTAAAATTTCCATAAGTTGAATATAAATGTGATGGAGAAAAATCATTGCTCGTAGTCGAATCTCCAAAATTCCATTCAAAAATATTTCCAATGCTATCAGTAAAAAATGAATTATTAATTATTCCTGTTGTATCATTCACACAAACTGATGTTGTAGAATAATCTGCTACCGGTTTTTCATTAATAATAATTGTATTGATTGCTGTGTCTCTACAAGATCCATTCGACGTAATTAATGAAACAGAAAAAGTATCTGCCCTATCCCAATATAAATCGTGTGGTCCTGCATTGTTAGAGTTAGAGACTGATCCATTCACAAACATCCAATTATACTTTGTGCTGTCGTCAGCAATACCATTAAAAATAAATTCAACATAATCATACATACAAGCAACAGGAAAATTAGAAAAAGCAGCGACAGGCTGGAGATCTACATGCACTAAAGTTGAGTCTTTTCCAATACAACCATTATCGTTCACTTGAACAGAAATTGGTTGATCACCTGTAGAATTCCAGTTTAAAATAAATGGCCCCGCTCCTGCTCCACTGATCAATATAGCATTTGGAAAATTCCACGAATAAGATGAAGCTGCCAAATTACTTCCAACAAAAAATACAGTGTCCGTTGTTCCAGAACAAACATTGATGGGAGCAACGACAGTTGCAAGAGGCAAAGGTTTAACGGTGAAAGGAACGGTTACAGAATTTGAAACACAAGAACTATCAGTAATCGTTAATGAAAAATTTGTTGCAGCGGCAGCAGAAACAACTACTTGAAATGGTCCTTGGTTATTACCACTGATAACTGTAGCTGTTCCGAAATTCCAATTATAAATTGCCGTTGCACCAGCAAGACTACCTGCGGACGATAATGTAATGGTATCACCAGCACAAGCATTTATTAAAGACACAATTGCAGCAACAGGATTTTGAGAAACATGAATTGTATTTTGAATAACCGGGGAAGAGCAGCCTGCTTCTGAAACATACAATGAAACATTATAATCGCCGGGAGATGAAAATGAAATTTGATACGGGCCCGGATTATTACCAGTAACCGATGCACCAGAAAAATTCCATCCAAACAAAGAAGTTGCACTTCCATTTCCAGTGTATGTGAGTGTGCCAAGCTGACCAGCGCAAAGGGGCGTTGGTGCAATAAAAGTTGAAGTTGGTTGTGGATTAATGGTGATTGAAATCGTATCAGTCAGCGTACAACTTCCAGAATTAGCTGTGGCAGTATAAGTTTGAACAACTGGAAGAAGACCATTATTTGTATAATTCAAAACCGGATTTGAAATTGAAGGATTCGAAAGACCGACAGTCGGTGACCAAGAGTAAGTCCAACCAGAAACAGCAGGAGAACCAAGATTAACAATAGCATTTTTACAAAAAGTTTGATCAACGCCTGCATAGATGACTGGTGTAGAAGACAGACTTCCTTGTTCAAAGAACACTGCACTATCCCACACACCATCGCCAGCATCTGCAATGGCAATGCGTAAGTGATATAATTGGCAAGGTATAACGACAGAAGTAGCAGTCAGAACAGTTGTGAACCCATCAAATTCTAAAGTTGTTCCTCCAACATTATTTACATAGTAAGAAGAGTGTGTAGTATCGCAAGTTCCTCCTCCACCGAAGGCGCCACTCACACCAGGATTTACAGTATTGATGGCAACAGGAATTGCACTGCCGGGGAGGATGGCCATATTTTGAGTTCCAGCGATACCCGGACCAGAAATATTAAAAACAAAAGCGTCATTATAATTAGAACAAACATATTCCGGATATTCTTCACTGGCGAAAACATAACGAAATGAAATTGTATCGTTTTGTGGAATGAAATCGAATTCAAGAATAGCTGCATCATGAGTAGTAGCTCCTGCAATTACGTCCAGAATAGCATCTCCGGGTAAACCGAAATTTACACCAGAACTATCGTATAAATTGGGACCAATACCATCAGAAATATCTCCAGTAGAAAGCACCACTCCACTGTTGATTCCTAAATTTGTCCCTGCCGCCGTAAAACTTCCTCGTGCTAAAGTGGAGCCAGTATAAACTACATTTGAAATAGTGACTCCTGGTCCAGTGAGAAGATTGACCAATTGAGATGGAGTTGGCGTATTGTTTAATATGAGTTGAGCTTTAGCGGGAAAGAGGGAACAAAAGAAAATGGAGCAGACGACCGCTCTTTTCCTATCAAATGATAAAAAAAGAGAATATGTTTTTAGGAAAAATTGTGTGATCAAATGGCTTCCATTCATAATAAGTGGCGCTTATATCTGAAAATGTGTGGCTTACATTCAAAGGGAAACGCTGCTAAAATTAAGAATAAGATGATAGAATAAAAATTTAAAACCTCATTTGATAGGATTATATCATCATAAAAGAGAGGAGTTTAAGATTAGAAGAGCGTTCAACTCGAAATAATGCGTCGTGAGCTATCATTACAAGCAGCTACAAATGAATAATAATCTTTGAATTTTTACTCCAATCAGGTTTTAGAAAAAACAATCATTATTTTATGTTCGTTTTTATCCTAATTCCTCATTTAAATTCTTCAATATCAATCGTCCATTTTCACTTTATTAAAGTGAGAAGTGTACTATTTCCTTGACCTTGTCGGTCTTTTTTACTTTCTTTGCAGCCCTTAAAAATGAGTCTGGTAATGGAACAGCGCACCGTAAAATTGTTCTCCGGAACATCAACACGCTATTTAGCCGAAAAAATAGCAACAGGTTACGGTCTTCCTCTCGGAAACGTGAACGTGGTTCGATTTAGCGACGGTGAATTTTCACCTTCCTTCGATGAATCAATACGAGGTTGTGATGTTTTCATTATCCAATCAACATTTGCTCCTTCCGATAATTTGTTGGAGTTATTGATGTTGATTGATGCAGCCAAACGTGCTTCTGCACACTATATAACTGCAGTGATTCCTTATTTCGGGTTTGCTCGTTCCGATAGAAAAGATAAACCGAGAGTTTCCATAGCAGCAAAGTTAGTTGCTAATTTGCTTAGCGCCGCTGGAGTTACACGCATTGTAACAATGGATTTACACGCTCCGCAGATTCAAGGATTCTTCGACGTTCCAGTGGATCACTTAGAGCCATCATCATTATTCGTTCCTTACATACAGTCATTAAATTTACCAAATCTTACTATCGCTGCTCCAGACATGGGCGGTGTAAACAGAGCGAGATCTTATGCTAAATTCTTCAATTCAGAAATGGTGATTTGCGACAAGCATCGCAAGAAAGCCAATGAAATTGATAGCATGATGGTCATAGGAGAAGTTGAAGGCAAAGACATCATACTAGTTGACGACATTGTAGATACTGCCGGTACGCTTACAACAGCGGCCGATATGTTATTCGATAAAGGAGCAACGAGTGTACGCGCTTTCTGTACTCATCCTGTTCTTTCAGGTAAAGCGTATGAAAAATTAGAGAACAGCCGACTCACAGAATTAGTAGTGACAGATACTATTCCACTGCGTCAAGAGTGTTCTAAAATAAAAGTAATTTCAACAGCAGAAATGTTTGCACGTATTATTCGTCGCGTTTATGTTTATGAAAGTATCAATGAATTATTCTTATCAAATTAATAAATAAAAACAATGAAATCAATTTCAATTAACGGAACAAAAAGAGCAGCTCAAACGAAGCAGGAAAACATCCAACTGCGAGCAGAGGGAAAAGTTCCATGTGTACTTTATGGTGGAAAAGAACAAATCCATTTCAGTACGCCGGCTCTCTCTCTAAAAGGACTGGTGTACACGCCAAATGTATTCACAGTTGAGTTGAACGTAGAAGGCACTACTTACAAAGCCATGATGAAAGACATTCAGTTCCATCCAGTGACTGATAAAATTCAGCACATCGATTTTTTAGAAATCGATGAAACAAAAAAAATCACTATGGACATACCTGTAAAAATTTCAGGTAACGCTGTTGGTGTTCGTGCCGGTGGACAATTAACAACGAAATCTCGTCAGTTAAAAGTTTCTGCACTTCCAAAAGATCTTCCAGATTCTATTGATATCAGTATCGATAAATTGGAGATTGGCGACGATGTTCGTGTGAAAGACATTGTTATTCCAGGAGTAGAAATTTTAAATAGCCCGAACAACGTAATCACAGGTGTTAAAACAACTCGTGCTGCTGCTTCTGCTGCAACAACTGATGCTAAAGCTGCTGCAACACCAGCTGCTAAAGCTGCAACACCAGCTCCTGCTAAAAAGTAATCACAAATTTTATGTAATTAAAAAGTCTATCGATCTTAGGATTGATAGACTTTTTTTTTGACGGATAGAAATAGAAGTCCAAAAAAAAATTGTGGAAATACCTTAACTAATTTGTTGAGCATTGAATGTTGAAAGTATTTTAAAAACCTGTCGATCGCCTTTCTAACAACTTTCTTATCTTCGTTGCCATGAGCAAATTTCTTATCGTTGGTTTGGGCAACATTGGTTCTGAATATGAATTTACCAGGCACAACATCGGCTTTTTAATTGCAGATGCTTTGGCGGAAAATTTAGTGAAGGATGAAATTAAACCAGCTAAACTTTTTGCTACCGATAAGTTAGCAATGATTCATCATACCAAATACAAAGGCAAACAAATAGTGATTATCAAGCCAACGACGTATATGAATTTAAGTGGTAAGGCCTTGAACTTTTGGATGCAGATTGAAAAAATTGCTTTGGAGAATGTGATGATCGTAACAGATGATCTTGCCTTGCCTTTTGGGACTTTAAGAATGAAAAAAAAAGGTAGTGATGGAGGACATAATGGATTGACAGATATCGCCCATGTATTGAATACCACAGAATACAACAGATTGCGTTTTGGAGTAGGAAATAATTTTTCAAAAGGAAAACAGGTCGATTATGTCTTAGGGCAATGGGGAGAAGAGGAGCAGAAAACATTGAAGGAGCGAATTGATCTGTCAGTTCAAATGCTGAAGAGCTTTATAGGAATTGGCGTAGATCGGACCATGTCAGATTTCAATGGAAAATAAAGACCTATTTGAACTAGTATTAATTTTGAAAATGGCATATTGAAAGCAAAATCTAGACTTAATTTCCAAAAAATTAAAAATGAAGGCAATGTTAATTTCATATTATAGATTGACAAAAATCCAATTTTAAAGGCTAAAAATGTTTGGCTGATCTAGCATTTTACTTATCTTTGAGACAGTCAAAAAAAATAAAATAAATGAAAAAACTCTTTACTCTCATTGCCTTAGTCATTTCAGCTCTTGTTTCAAACGCACAGATTTGCGAAAATTGGAACACGTACGATTCAACAACTTCGAATGCTAATTACAACGGTTGGACGTTGAATTATTTTTCGAGATTTAGCTATTATACAAGTGTAGGAAGTTCAGGCCCAAGCGGTCCGAATTCATATAAATTTGGAATCGATAGCGCTTATATGATTACTCCAGACCTTACAGGAAACGATTCAATTAGTTTTTGGATGAAAGGAAATGCTTCAAATGGTGGATCATTAGCTCAAGGTAAATTCTATATTTCAGAATCTTCCGATGGAATTAACTTTACTCAGAAAGATGTCATTTTCCCAATTCCTGCAGGTGTAAGTTCAGTTAGATCTTATGTCCTAACACCGGGAACCATAAAAGTAAAGTTCTTTTACGACAAAGATTCTGGTAACGTAGCCTTTGATGATTTCTGTGCAATCCACACAATTACGGGTGTAACAGAAACTTCTGTTGCTGCTTTTGCAGCGTATCCAAATCCAACGAGAGGACAAGTAAGTCTTTCAATCAACAATCCGATGAATGCTCAAGTAATCATCACAGACTTAGTTGGAAATGAAATTCGTCGTTATGCAGTTCGTTCAAATGAAACGAATCCCTCTTTTGATTTAAGTGAATTGAATGATGGAGTTTATTTTATCAAATTAAAATCTGATAAAGGTGAAACTTCTAAAAGAGTCGTTTTAAGAAAATAATTATTACAGATATTTATTAATAAAATCCTCACTTCCGTGAGGATTTTTTTTTGAAAACTTTTTTGAGTCTCGATCCAACTATATAAATTATAAGTTACTATTGAGATCTAATAAAGCCCAAGCGATCAACAATATTTATGTTTGCAATTAGGCTGTCACACAAATTCAAAAATAAATAAAATGAGTACAAATAGAAAAAATTCTACCTCCATAATTGTCGGATTATTATCGGCAATGATTATTTTAATGTTGATGGAATCGTTGAGTGCAAAACTTTTTCCAATGCCATCGGGAATAAATATGAAAGATCCGAAGGCAATGATAGCCGCCATGAACAACATGCCTCTATCAGCTAAACTATTTCAGCTGTTCAATTATCTGTTGGCAGCCTTTGTTGGAGGACTTGTATCGACCAAAATAAGTGAAGGAGTTACTAAATATCCACAGCTGATTGTAGCGGGTATTTTTGCATTTCTTACTCTTGTAAACACTCTAGCAATCGGTGAACAAGCATGGTTTTCAATTACGAGTGTTTTGATTCCTTTTCCGTCAGCTTATTTAGGATATTTGTTGATGAAGAAAATTTAGAGATGGTTAATGGACAATTTTTTTAGGAAAAATTAAAAACTCAATTGCAAAATTTTTTATAGCTACGAATTTGTTTCTTCTAATTCCTTTCTATCAAATAAATAAATTTCAAACTACTCCGACGGACATGCAACCGTTGTTTTTTAGCTGTTTTCCATTCTCAATTTTTCGTTCTCAATTCTCAATTTCCAATTCTCAATTCTCAATTTTCTTCTTCTCTTATTACTTGTTAATTTTTACTTATTAATTATTTTAATCGCTGTACTTGATTTATCTAAGAATTTTTTTTCGACGATGTTCCATGATAAAATTGCAAGCGGGACCGTCAGCAAAAGTGAAATAATAAAAAGACTCCACGGATTTAATTTTTCGCCAATTATTTGAAAAACGATATTCTGAATAATATATCCGTAAAGATACGTTCCATAGGAGAAATCGCCGTAGCTCACAATTCTTTGTCCATATCTTTGCTCGTGAAATGCAATTCGAAAAACGATTGCAATGATAAAAATGAAAGCAGGAACAAAAAATAAATCTGTATTTCTTAATACGCACATCATTGCGAAAAACACAATTGGAAATATCATTGGAATCTTTCTTTCTTTGCAATAAATGAAGAAGATTGCTCCAGCAAAGAAGAAGAGAAAAAAGCGAACAAAGTTGGCTACTCCTATTTTAAATATAAAAAGCTCAGGAGAAATTTTTATCAAAACCAATACTAATGAAGCCAAAACAAATGTCCACAGAATGTAAATGGATTTTTTTTGTCGGTCAAACATTTTAAGGAGACCAAATAAAATAATAATAATGTACATCAAGAATTCAAAGAACAAAGTCCAGATCGGAGGATTGACCGTATGCTCCACTCCATCATAAGCGAATACTCCGGGTAATGTTAGTTTCATTTTCCATAGAGAAATATTCCATAAATAGGAATACGTTTCAGAGGAAGAAAAATAATTTAAGAAAGGTAAATTGGAAAAAGCTGGCCCGACAACAAAAATAGAAATTAGAACAGTAACAATCAATGCAGGAAAAATTCGACGGACTCTTTTGTTGAGGTATGGGAATATTTCTTCTTTTTTTAGCCAACTACTTGTAATCAGATAACCACTGAGTAGAAAAAAAACATAGACGGCAAATTGTCCGCCGGGAATTTTCCCATTCGAAAAAATATAAACAGGATCTCGTCTCCCATAAAATCCAAATGAGTGGCTAAAGATTACAAAAGCCGCTGCTGCAAGCCGAATGATATTGAAATTATTGGGCTGTTGTAGCTGCGGCTTCAAAATGATTGTTGAAATGAATAAAATTAAATCATACAAGTTTTGCTAACGCACTTCTCATATCGACAGTATCGCGAAGTATTCCATCGATTGCATCAATAGCAATTCGCTCTTGTTTCATAGTGTCTCTATAACGAATGGTGACTGTATTATCTTCCAGAGTTTGATGATCGACCGTGATACAATACGGAGTTCCGATAGCATCTTGACGGCGATATCGTTTTCCGATTGAATCTTTATCTTCGGAAGAAATTAAATAATCGAGCTGAAGTTTTTTCATTATCTCCTTTGCTTTTTCAGGGAGTCCATCTTTTTTCATCAATGGTAATACCGCACATTTGATTGGAGCTAAGAAAGCAGGAATACGCAATACAACGCGTTCTGTTCCATCTTCTAGTTTCTCTTCATCAAAAGCCTGAGACATCACGGCCAGAAACATTCTATCTAATCCTACCGATGTTTCAAGTACATAAGGAATATAATTTTCATTCAATTCAGAATCGAAATATTGTTGCTTCTTTCCAGAAAACTGTTCGTGATTACGAAGATCGAAGTCAGTGCGAGAATGGATTCCTTCCAGTTCTTTAAAGCCAAAAGGAAATTCAAATTCAATATCACAAGCAGCGTTCGCATAATGAGCTAACTTTAAATGATCATGAAAACGATGTTTGTTACCAGGAAAACCTAATGACTTATGCCATGCCATCCGTTTCTCTTTCCAATAAGAATACCATTCCATCTCTGTACCTGGCCGAATAAAAAACTGCATTTCCATTTGTTCAAATTCTCTCATTCTAAAAATAAATTGTCGCGCGACAATTTCATTTCGAAAAGCTTTTCCAGTTTGAGCAATGCCAAATGGAATTTTCATTCGTCCAGTTTTCTGAACATTTAAAAAGTTAACAAAAATTCCTTGAGCAGTTTCAGGTCTTAGATAAATTGTACTCGCATCTTCAGCAACAGAACCGAGTTGTGTACTAAACATTAAATTAAACTGTCGCACATCTGTCCAGTTGCGAGTGCCACTAACCGGGCAAACTATTTCCAGATCCAGAATAATTTGTTTTACATCGGCGAGATCATTACTCTCCAAAGCAATTTTAAAACGATTATTAATTACGTCGATCTTACCTTGATATTCTAGGACACGTGGATTGGTAGCGAGATACGTTTCCAAATTAAAAGTTTCGCCAAATCGTTGTCTAGCTTTTTCAACTTCCTTATTAATTTTCGTTTCCAACTTTGCTACATGTTCTTCAATTAAAACATCGGCACGATAACGTTTTTTAGAATCTTTATTGTCGATTAAAGGATCGCTGAATGCATCAACGTGACCAGAAGCTTTCCAAGTTGTTGGATGCATAAATATTGCGGCATCAATTCCAACGATATTGTCGTTGAGTTGAACCATAGCTTTATACCAATATTCACGAATATTTTTTTTCAATTCCACACCATTCTGTCCGTAATCATAGACGGCACTTAAGCCATCATAAATTTCACTGGATTGAAAAATGAACCCATACTCCTTTGAGTGGGAAATGATATTTTTGAATAGATCTTCAGTAGTAGAGCTTGCCATAGGTAGCAAAACTAATAAAAATGGAAGATGAAATCATAGAATGATAAAAAAAGAACTATAAAATTTCAGGAGAATTGTGAATATCAAATATCATTATTGCTAAGCATTCTTGTATTAAATTTCAATAACAGTTCAATACAAGAAATCCCTACTCTTTCAAATTGAAAACGGAATAAGTCTAGAACTAGTCCATAAGATTTAGTCATAACAAACAATTCACCTCAATATTATACTGTCTCAGGGTTTTCAATCCGCATGCCCGATTAATCTAAAAATAGTTTTTAACAGATGGCTTCAAGTCATTTGAAAAATACATTTTATAATTACTTTCATCCTGTGATTGAGCCGAAAGATTTAGTAACTTCAACAAAGAATATATTTTCTAATGATACATCGGGCAAAGTGGATTGATCGTGAGTTTAATTTTGATTTTCCGACTGGAGGGCTTCCAAATATTATAGAGCGATTGTATGGAACGACTTCAAGAGCGAAAGAACTTGTGTCTCCACTGTCGGATACTTTTTTGTCAGAATCTCATTTTAACAAATGGAGTATTAAAACTCATATTGGCCATTTAATAGATTTAGAAGAACTTCACCAAGGAAGAGTTCATGAATTTATTCTTAGAAAAAAGATTCTAAGACCGGCAGATATGACAAACAAAAAAACAGAAAATGGACAGCATAACGATAAAAAAATTGGTGAACTTTTAAGTGAATTTAATTTACAAAGAAATCATTTGATAGAGCTATTTGAAAAATTAGACGAGGAAACCCAAGACTTAAAATCGCTTCACCCTCGTTTGAATAAACTTATTCGCCCAATTGATTTGGCTTATTTTATAGCAGAGCACGACGATCACCACTTGGCAGATATTAGAATGATAATTAAATATTTTAAAAGACATAAATCCTAAAACAATTCTCATGAAAAAAAATTTACAACGAATTTTCATTTCTAGTTTGATTCTCTTAACAAATTATATTTATCTTAATGCACAATCTATTTCAGCTGGAGGAAATCATTCGCACGCTATTTGTTTTTCTGATAGTTTAATTTCATGGGGCAACAATAACTTTGGACAATTTGGTGATGGCACAAACACACCTAGCTCTACTCCTATAAGAAATACTCAACTCTCTAATATTGCTTCTATCAATTCTGGATTCGGGCATGTTATAGTTGTGAAATCTGATTCTACTCTTTGGACTTTTGGAAGTAACGACCAAGGACAATTAGGAGATGGGACAAACAATAATTCATTGCTTCCAATTCAAATTACTTCCTTATCAGGAATAAAATCTGCCTCTGGGGGAACGTGGCATTCTCTCGCTTTAAAATATGATAGCACAGTGTGGGCATGGGGAGATAATGGTTGGGGAGAATTGGGAAACAACAGCACTACTGCTAGTCTGATTCCAGTTCAAGCGAGCAATCTTGATAACGTCATTGCGATTTCTGCAGGCAACTATCATTCTTTAGCACTGAGAAATGATTCAACAGTTTGGGCTTGGGGCTATGCTTACGGAAATGGAGCTTTGACAGCATTAAGCATCCCTACACAAATTTCTCTTTCAGGTATAGTAGCAATTTCAGGAGGCAATACATTTTCATTAGCGTTGAAAAGTGATGGCACAGTGTGGTCGTGGGGAAGCAATAATGAAGGAGAATTAGGTGATGGGACAACAACGAATACACCATCTCCAGTGCAGGTAATTAATTTAACAGACATCATTGCAATTTCAGCAGGTGTTTATCATTCACTAGCACTAAAACGAGATTCAACGGTTTGGGCATGGGGTTTTAATATGGATGGACAACTCGGAATAGGAAATAACGTTGATCAACATTCTCCCGTTCAAATTACAACACTTACAAATGCATCTACTATTTCTGCCGGACAAAATCATTCTTTAGTTTTGAAAAATGATGGAACATTATGGGCATTTGGACTAAACTCTTATGGTCAATTAGGAAATGGAACTACTAATTCTAGTTCCCTTCCCATTCAAGTTATGACAAATTGTTTAGTAAGAACAACAGACTTAGAAAATATTGATAATAACATTGACTTTACGATTTATCCAAACCCAGTCACCGAGGGTAAATTAAATGTTCTTTGTTCAGCTATACCGAATAAAATTTTAGTGACAGACATTGTAGGCAGAATGATATTCAGTACTGTTACCGATAAGAATGAAATTCAACTAGAATTTCCGAAGCGTGGAATATATTTTATTTCTGTCCAGATTCTTCAAAAAACATTTACAAGAAAAATAATTGTTACTCAATAGTTTTTACAATACAGAAATTGTCATCAAGCATATTAAACTAGGAATAACCTCGAAGAAATAATCAGTCGTTCACTGGAAGTACTTTCGATGTAGTGTCAAGAATTTCTTTTAAAGAATCCATTGGCATATTGAATAAAGAATCTGCTGTTACAGAATCAATTTCCAAACTATCTGATACAAAAGGACAGAAATAGGGTTTATTTATTTTAGTCCATGGTTTTGGGAATGCGCCTGGAACCAATCCTGCTTTAGGATCTTTATAAGCTGCTTCTAACATTTTAGCAAAGATTGGAAGAGCCGCTCTCGAACCTTGTCCGCTCCCGCTTTTAAAATGTACGGAACGATAATCAGCTCCAACCCATACGCCCGTTACCAAATCGCGCGTCATACCCATGTACCAAGCATCACTATAATTTGAAGTAGTGCCAGTCTTACCAGCAATCTCATTATGGTTTGGAAAAATATCATAGCCCCATAATGCGCGAGACGTTCCACCAGGTTCTTGCAAAGCACCAAGAAGCATGTAACACATGAGCCATGCTGTTTCTTCGTCGATTGTCTGAACTTGTGGTGCTTTAAATTCACCAACTAATTCACCAGTCTTACTATAAATTCTACTTACGATAATAGGGTCGCTACGTTTTCCTTTATTTAAAAAAGTAGAATACGCTCTGACCATTTCAAAAACATTCACATCACTTGATCCCAAACATATTGATGGCACCGAATCCAAGTCCGATTTTATTCCTGCCTTGTGCGCGTATTCAATAACTTTTCCCCATCCTACTTTTTCCGTGACTTGTGCGGTGATAGAATTACATGATTGAACTAATGCTTGTCGCAAAGTTTTTTGAAGTAAACTAAAAGTGTTGTTACTATTTTTCGGTTCCCATATTTGGCCATTTTCATATTTAATCTGTACAGGCTTATCAATAAAAACATCGCAAGGACTAAAAGTGTCGGCTAACGCAGCCAAGTAAGCAAACGGTTTGAAGGTAGAGCCAGCTTGTCTTTTACTTTGTGTGACATGATCAAATTTGAAAAAATTATAATCGATTCCACCAACGTAAGCGCGAATTTCTCCAGAGAATGGATCTAAGCTCATCATTCCGACATTTAATATTTTTCCATAATATTTAAGCGAGTCGATCGATGACATTGCAGTATCAATATATCCCTTCCAAGAAAACAACTTCATTGGTTTTTTCTGGTGAAGAATTAAATCAACTGAATCAATATTTCCTCTATATCTAATTTTCAATTCAGAATAGTAGGGAAGTTGTTTTATTTGGTCATCTATAAAATTTGGAATTTCTTTTCCATCATCATCTTGCCAAGGATCTTTTCCTTTCCATTGCTCATAGAAACTTTTTTGCAATTTTCTCATGTGCGCTACTACAGCCTGTTCAGCATATTTCTGTAGGTGAGAATTGATAGTCGTATAAATTTTCAACCCATCTTCATACAAGTTGAATCCCTTTTTCTCGAGCCATGGTCTGATTGTTCTTTCGACATATTGCCGGATGTAAGAATCATTGTCACTTGATTGGTGATTTCTTAATTTCAGAGTTACTGGAAAATTAGCCACACTGTCATAAACTGATTGACCGATGAAATTATATTTCAACATTTGGGAAAGCACAATATTTCGTCTTTCTTTTGACCTGGCTTTACTATGGATGGGATTATACGATGATGTTGCTTTAAGCAAACCGATTAGTAATGCAGCTTCTTCTAATTTTAAATCAGCTGGCTGCTTGGAAAAATAATTTTGGCTAGCTACTTTTATTCCGAAAGAATTATTTCCAAAGTCAACTGTATTAAAATACATTTCTAGAATTTCATTCTTAGAAAAGAAATATTCAAGTTTGAAAGAAGTTAACCATTCTTTTGTTTTAGCAACAATCGTTCGCAGATACGGAATATGTTGTAAGAAACCCATATTGATTTTCTTTCTGGTATTGTACATATTTTTCACCAGCTGTTGAGTAATTGTGCTACCACCTCTTTCAGCGCCTGTTGCTATTCCGGCAACACTTCCAAAGAGCGAACGAAAATCCAAACCATGATGTTCATAAAATCGAATATCTTCTGTAGCGATTAATGCCTTTACAGCGAGCGGAGAAATTTTATCAAAAGTAACTGGCGTTCTATTTTCATTGTAATATTTACCAAGAAGAACACTATCATTAGAAAGCAGTTCTGTTCCAACGGCGACCTGAGGATTTTTAATTTCATCTAGATCTGGCAAGTATCCAAACAACCAAAGAAAATTAATTTGTAAGGCGATGATGTAATAAATAAGGAAGAGAAAAATACGAACAGGCCAAAGGATAAATTTATTTTTGATGTGTTTTGCTAGAAAAGGAGTTGTAAAAAGAGCGGTAAAATATTTTTTTACTATCGACAGGAATTTCCCAATTCGCGCTTTTATATTTGACCCCGAAGACATGTGCAATGATATTGATTTAGGATGAAAGAAAAAAAGGATGGCCGATAAAGCTTTCTCGTTTTAAACTATTTGAGGAGACAAAAAGGCAAATTCAGCATTTCCTTATTAGGTTAATCTAAAAAAATCACAATCAAATTGAATATACTTTTGGGGTTCAGATAACATTTAATGAGTTAAATAATTTAGAAATTGGTTTTTTGAAAAATTGTTTCTATCAAAGTCATTTGACAATCATTAAGCTCAATAAAATCATTATTTTTACAAAATGTTAGCAATCGACCATACCCTAATCTCCGAAGAGATTTTTGATAAAAAATTTGTGTGCGACTTGAACGCCTGTAAGGGTGCTTGTTGTGTGAAAGGTGATTACGGTGCACCATTGGAGAAAGAAGAATTAGAAATTATTGATAAAATTTATGACAAGGTTACGCCGTACATGACTGCCGCCGGAATTGAAGCAGTAGAAAAGCAAGGTCGTTATTTGTTGTATGAGAAAAAAGAATGGGTTACACCATTGATCAAAGGAAAAGAATGTGCTTACACTTTTTTTGATAAAGAAGGTATTGCTAAATGTGCTATTGAGAAAGCATATTATGAGGGAAAAGTAGAATGGAAGAAGCCAATTAGTTGTCACCTCTATCCTATACGCATTACAAAACAGAAGACCGGATTAGAAGCAATTAATTATGATCATTGGTCAATTTGCAAGGCCGCTTGTAAGTTGGGAGATAGTTTAAAAGTTCCTGTTTATAAATTTTTGAAAGAGTCGTTGACCAGAAAATACGGTGAAGAGTGGTATAAGCAATTAGAGATTGCTGCAGAGCATTTGGAAGGGAAGAAAGTGGAGGTCAAAATTCAAAGTAAGAAGTAAGAGAGCTAAAAGTCAGAGGTCAAAGGGATGAGAATGAAATTGAGAATTGAAAATTGAAGATATTAAATCTGAAAATTATTTGACGACTTCGATTTCAAAACCTCAATCTTTAATTAATTAATTCTCAATTTTTCATAGTCAATTTTCAATTCACAATTCTCCATCTTCAATTATCAATTATCAATTTTTTTACTATCAATTTTCAATTCACAATTATCAATTTTCAATTTTTCCCTCTGACCTATCACTTCCAATCTCTGCCCTTATTTTGTAACCGCTGCTCTTACATATTCGCGATTAAGTCGGGCGATATGAGAAATTGAAATTCCTTTAGGGCATTCTGCTTCACAAGCTCCTGTATTCGTACAGTTGCCAAATCCAGCTTCATCATGAGTCATGACCATATTCATTACTCTCTCTCTTCTTTCAGGGTCGCCCTGAGGAAGAAGCGTCAGTTGTGAAACTTTTGCAGATAAGAAAAGCATTGCGGATGCATTTTTACAACTTGCAACACAAGCTCCACAGCCAATACAAGCAGCGGCATCGAAAGCCTCATCTGCTTTATGTTTTTCAATTGGTAAACTATTCGCATCAGGAGCGTTTCCAGTATTGACAGAAACATATCCTCCGGCTTGAATAATTTTATCGAATGATGAACGGTCAACTGCTAAATCTTTAATGACAGGAAAAGAGTTGGCCCTGAATGGCTCGATGGTAATTGTTTCTCCATCACTAAAATGACGCATGTGAAGTTGACAAGTTGTTGTAGCTCTCATTGGGCCGTGAGCACGACCGTTTATAAACATACTGCACATCCCACAAATACCTTCACGACAATCATGATCAAATGCAACAGGATCTTTGCCTTCACGAATTAAACGATCATTGAGGACATCCATCATTTCCAAAAAAGACATGTGAGTATTTACACCTGGCATATCATAAATCTCAAAACGGCCTGTTGATTTGGCGTTTTTTTGTCTCCAGATTTTTAATTTAAGGTTTATTGATTCCATTGTTATGTATTGTTGTTTTGGCTTCAAAGTTTAATTGCTTGGTCATTTATGTTCAAGGTTCAAAAAAAAATTCTTTTTACTTGTTAACTTAATTACTTTTTACTTTTTTATCTGACCTCTGACTTTTAACCTTATTACTTTTTACTTTTTATTTTTTACTTTTTTCTCTTGCCTATTTATAAGATCTCTGAGTTGGATGAACTTCATCAAAGACAAGTTCTTCTTTATTCAAAATCGGTTGAGCGTTTTCACCGGCAAATTCCCAAGCAGCGACGAAAGCAAATTTTTCATCGTCACGTTTTGCTTCACCATCTTCTGTTTGCGACTCTTCACGAAAATGTCCTCCGCATGATTCTTCACGCATCAAAGCATCCGTCACCATTAATTCACCCAATTCAATAAAGTCAGCTACACGACCGGCTTTATCAAGTTCAGGATTAAACTCATTGATATCGCCAGGAACTTTTACATCAGACCAGAATTCTTTTTTCAAATCTCTAATCATTTGCAAAGCTTTTGTGAGGCCTTCAGCATTTCTCGCCATTCCACAATATTCCCACATGATCTTGCCTAACTTTTTATGAAGGTCTTCAACAGTTTGTTTGCCATTGATATTTTTCAATTTATTAATTCGATCAACAACATTTTTTTCTGCTTCTTCAAAAGCAGGGTGAGAAGTTGGAATAGCAGGCACTCTAATTTCATCAGCTAAATAATCGCCAATTGTATAAGGAATTACAAAATAGCCATCAGCTAATCCTTGCATCAAAGCAGAAGCTCCTAAGCGATTGGCGCCATGATCAGAGAAATTACATTCTCCCAATGCATATAAACCAGGAACAGTTGTCATCAAGTTATAATCTACCCACAGTCCGCCCATCGTATAATGTACAGCAGGATAAATTCTCATAGGAGTTTTATAAGGATCGTCACCAGTAATTTTTTCATACATCTCAAAAAGATTCCCATAACGTTCACTGATTACATCGCGTCCAAGACGATTGATTGCATCACGGAAATCTAAATAGACCGCTAGTCCACTCGGACCGACACCTTGACTATCGTCGCACACTTGTTTAGCAGCTCTTGAAGCTACATCGCGTGGAACTAAATTTCCGAATGCAGGATATCGACGTTCCAAATAATAATCTCTTTCCTCTTCTTTAATTTCTTCCGGCTTACGTTTATCGCCTTTAGCTTTTGGAACCCAAACACGTCCATCGTTACGCAAACTTTCACTCATCAAAGTTAGCTTTGACTGATATTCTCCACTCACTGGAATACAAGTTGGGTGAATTTGTGTAAAGCAAGGATTTCCAAAATACGCCCCTTGTTTATGAGCTTTCCATGCAGCTGTTACATTGCTACCCATTGCGTTTGTTGAAAGGTAAAATACATTTCCATAGCCTCCAGATGCAAGAACAACTGCATGACCAAAGTGTCTTTCAATTTCACCTGTCACTAAATTTCTTGCGATGATACCGCGAGCTTTTCCATCAATCTTTACTACTTCAACCATCTCGTGACGGTTATACATTTTCAAATTTCCTTTAGCAATCTGACGAGACATGGCACTGTAGGCTCCAAGTAATAGTTGCTGACCAGTTTGTCCTCGAGCATAAAAAGTTCGAGAGACTTGAACACCGCCGAATGAACGGTTATCTAATAGTCCGCCATATTCACGAGCGAATGGAACACCTTGTGCAACACATTGGTCAATGATGGAAGTAGAAATTTCGGCCAATCGATAAACATTTGCTTCACGTGCTCTATAGTCTCCGCCTTTTACGGTATCATAAAATAATCGGTAAACGCTATCACCATCATTTGAATAGTTTTTTGCAGCATTGATTCCACCTTGAGCTGCTATGCTATGCGCACGACGAGGACTGTCTTGAAAACAAAAACATTTTACAGAATATCCAAGTTCCGCTAAACTTGCAGCGGCAGCACCGCCGGCTAATCCCGATCCAACGACGATTATTTCGATGCGTCGTTTGTTTGCCGGATTCACCAACCGAACTTTAGATTTGTATTGATCCCACTTTTTTTCGAGGGGCCCTTCTGGAATTCTGGAGTTAAGTTTACTCATCATGTAACAGACTTTATAGTGAAGCCGCGGAGCGACAAATATTTATATTATTTAGCGATACCCATATTGGTTGCGGCATCAAACAAGTTGAAGTAGAAGATAATTGGAAAGGAAGCGAATCCAATCATAATGAGTAGGGCGAAACCTGTACCGAACGATTTCAAAGACTTTCTGAATTTTTGGTTGTTGGCGCCAACAGTTTGGAAGGCAGATTGGAAACCATGATTTAAATGGGCGCCAAGAATAACCATTGCAATCAAATAAAGTGCTGCATACCAATTGGTTTGAAAAGCATTGGCAACATCATAGCTCATGGAAGTATCTGGTGCCCCAAAGCGATGCGGAAAAAAGAACGTACGTAAATGGACAATGAGGAAGAAGAGAATGATAGAACCTGTAAGTCCCATGTTCCTACTGAACCAAGTACTATTTTTTGATTGATGATTGACAGCGTAAGAAACAGGTCTAGCTTTTTTATTTGACATCGTAATAAAAAGAGCATCGAGAATATGGATTATAAAACCACCAAACAGTCCGAATTCGATTGTTCTAATAAGCATATTGCCCGCCATAAATTCGGAGTATTCATTGAAAGCTTTTCCGCCATCTAATTTATAGAGAAGAAGGTTTCCATAGAGGTGTTCCAATAGGAAAGTACAGAGGAACAATCCGGTCAAGGCCATGACAAGTTTACGACCAACAGAGGTGTAAAATACTTTGAGAGATTCAATCATATTAAGAGTAGAATTATGATCTAAAGAGTGGTTTTTCGACTAATTCCAATTCTTGAACAAATTGGAAGGCGATTGGTTTTAATAATGGCAAATGTATATTGCTAAGGTGGTTTTTCAAAGATTAATTATCATGAATCCAATAATATCTAAACATTCGACAATCTGATTGGAAAGGAAATTAGTATATCTCTTTAAGGCTTAAAAATTACCAACTACTAACTCCAATAGCAGTAAAAATGGTCAAGATAACTTCAGAAGAGTGGAAAGAAATTCGAATAGATCCTAAGAATCAGCGAACCCGATATGGTATTTCGAACAGAGGTCGCATTTGTAGTTTTAAAGAATCCTTAGAAGAGAGAAAAAATTTGAGGGGAACAAATGTCAATGGTTATTTAGTTTTAAAAGTAAAAGTTGCTGACCATGATTATCAGTATTACGTTCACAAATTGGTAGGACAAATGTTTATAAAAAAAACGAAGCGGAATCAAGACTTCATTATTCATCACAACTTCGACAAACTAAATAACAAAGTCAGTAATTTAAGTTGGGCTACCAAAGCAGAAGTAGAAGAGCATCAAAACAAGAATCCGGAAGTACTTGCTTATCGTAAAAAAATAAAAGTAAAAGGTCAGAAGCTTTCCATTGCTCGAGTTCGTCAAATCAAAAAAATAATTTCGAAAGAAAATAGAAGAATTCTTTTGAAAGATGTTGCTTACAAATTTGGTATTAGTGAAATGCAATTGTACAGAATTAAATCTGGCCAGAATTGGGGACATGTAGAGATATGAGAAGATTGAAAATTGAAAATTGAGGATTGAGAATAACTGAAGATTGAAGATTGAGAATTGAGGATTGAGAATAACTGAAGATTGAAGATTGAGAATTGAGGATTGAGGATAATTGAAGATTGAGGATTGAGGATTGAGGATAATTGAAGATTGAGGATTGAAGATTGAGAATTGAGGATTAATTATTGAAGATTGATAATTTAGGACAGTTGAGAATTGAGAATTGAAAAAGGATTACGAGTAACAAAATAATTATCGAAATATACTTTTAAAAAAAAGTGCGCAATCCAAAGATAGAATGCGCACTTTTTTAATTTTAAGAAATATTATTATTGTCTTCGAATAATGAATTTGCTTAATTTATTTTCTAATCGGAAGAAGTAAACACCACTTGAAAGTTTGCTTACATCAATTTCTGATTTTTCATTCTCAGACAATTTTCCAGTTTTAACTTTTCGTCCAACGACATCCCAAATTTCATAGACTGCTTCAACTTTATTTTTATTAGTGATATTGATTGTATTCTCAGCAGGATTTGGATAGAGCAGGAAACTATTATCACTTACAATATTTACGTAGTTAATTAATCCGCAAGGGTCAGAGGTGTCGGCTACAGATAGAATTTCTGATGAAATAAATCCGCTATCACCAATTGGAACAAAAACGTGAAAATCGCCCGTGGTTGAAACAGGAATGCTTTGTGTGCTATCACCTGTGGACCAAATATATTTTGAGTGGCCGCTTTCAGCAACTAGAAAATGTTGTCCGCCGACAATTGAACAAGTAATTTGTGGTCTGTTCAAGCTCCATGGTAAAGAATTAAAATTAAAACTTCTGTATGAAATAAGAGAATCTGGAAATTGAACTTCGAAAATTTTATTTTGCAATGAATCCACTACATTGAATACGATTGGCGTCGGAAGTAAATTTCCGTAGCTAATCAATGTATTGGAATTTTGCAACCTCTGTGCATTACCTTGTGAGCGACTCCACTGATTTGTTCCTTCATTATGACTCCATACCAAGGTTGCAGTTAAATTTATTTCATCAAGAGTATACTCTTTAGCTGCTGCATAATGCATAGGATTCAATGGTCTTCCGTTGTCGAACAGCGATAAATTTCCGTTGGCCAATCGGCGACTATCATGTTGCGAAAGAAATTGAAGGCTATCGCCTATAAATGTAAATTGATTTCTCTTCCCTCCCATTCGCCAAATGATAGAACTATCGGCTCTACTAATTTTAGTAATCTCATCAAAGTGTCTGCTAGACACTAAAAAGTTTCCGTCAAAATCCATCTCTATTGAATTCACATGAGTCCAATCCACTCGTGCGGTATCCGTTAACCAAAAATCATCGGCATCATCCAAACCATAATGATCGATGGAGTGCCATTCGAAAACAACATTTTTCGCAGCATCCAATTCCTGAATTACATAAGCAGTGATTACAGCATTTACACTTCCGACAGTATTGTTATGGAGGAAAATCGGATAACTACTCATATCTCGTTGTACGTCTTCATTTCCTAAAATTAAATAGTGACCATTGGGAAGAATTTGCAAATCATGAATGTCCAACATCACACCATTTTTTGTAGTAACAGAATCGACTACAGTAAAAGAGCTATCCATCAGGAAAAAATTATTTCTACCACAATATGAAATTTGTCCATTGGGTTGCAATTTAAAATCACCGGCAAAAGATCCTGCAACACTTCTATAGTACACAACATTGCCTTTGTGATCAAGAATCATTTGATGTTGACTACCGGAAGGAAATGTCGGATAAGCGGATAGACGATAGGGGCAGAAAAAATAATATCCAGTTGATTGCACAGAATCGTACGCCGTTACATTAAAAGGATGATAAGTTTGAGAAAATGATTGGTAAGTATTGATTAACAGAATCAATAATGAGATAGTAAATATTCTTTTCATAATTGCATAATTTAACTTGTGAAATACCAAATTAGAAATAATCGGGAAACATAGAAAAAACAATTATGATAATTCATCTTTCATCCCGAATTAATTCGATTCACATCTTTTTAAACTATTAATAATAAAAAAACGGGGAACTGAATAAATTCAATTTCCCCGTTTCAATTACTATTCACTTTGAGTTGTAATGATAATATCAATTCTTCTACTACTCAATTGAAATAATTTTAATTTCAGTTCTTCTATTGAGTTGATGTTCCTCTTCTGTACAAACTACAAATTGGTTGCCTTCACATTCGCACTTATTGACAGGTTTACTTTCTCCATAACCAATTGCAATTAATCTTCTTCTACTAATCCCATTCTTTTCCAAATAATAAACCGCAGCTTCTGCTCTTCGTTTTGACAAACCTAAATTATAAGCGACAGAAGCTCTGCAATCGGTATGAGAACCGAGTTCAATTTTAATGCTAGGATATTTTTTTAGTAAGGCCACCAATTTATCAAGTTCTTTTGCAGCATCAGGACGAATGTTTGCTTTATCGAGATCATAATAAATGTTTTTCAAAATCATATTTGCAGTCAGACAATAAAGAGCCAGATCTATATGCAAAGTGTTATTTCCTGAAATTGAATTAGTAGAAGTGTCAATAGTTTTTGAATCGCAAAGTGTTCCATCAGCAAATATTCTGTAACGAGTGTCACGACGCAATTTATCAAATTTATAATTCCCCTCTTTATCAGAAGAAGTTTTTAAAGTATCATTTCTATCTCTATCAATTAACAGAACGGGAGAATTTTCAATTGAAGATCCGACTGCTTCATTCGTAATTTTTCCAATTATAGCAATATTATTATTCAATCCAATTTGAACTGTCATAGAATCGCCCGAAGATTTAATTTCTGACGCTAATAATCTGAGCGTGTCGGGTTGATATTTTTCTTTTTCGGTAATGATCAAATAGTTTTTATTGGGTAAAAGATTAGAGGTAAATGAACCATCAATATCTGTTTGTTTATTTGCAGCATCAACATCATCCTGAACGATACGAATATTGGCTGCTGCCAAAAGCTGATTGGTATTTTTATCAGCGACTAACCCTTTTAATTTGACAGAGAATTTCTGAATACAAAATATATCATCATTATAACCTTGGTGAGTTCTATTAGAACTAAAGTATCCTTTTGTTTGAGTGCTATCGTAAATCAGTCCAAAGTCATCATCAGAACTATTGAATGGTGCGCCTAAGTTTATAGGACGAGAAAAACCTTGAGCAGAGTCTATAGTAGAATAAAGATCTAACCCACCAATACCTTCATGGCCATTGGAAGAAAAATAAACAGTTCCATTATCTGCTACAGAGGGAAAAACTTCATTTCCCAATGTATTAATTGTTGAACCTAAATTTTTAGGGATGTCCCAACCGTTACTTGTGCGATTGCTAACCCATAAATCCATCCCACCATAAGTTCCAGGCATATCAGATGAAAAATATAATTTACTGCCATCTTTATTGAGAGCGGCATGGGCACATGAATATTCGTCACTGTTGTATTGAAAAGGAACAACCTCTGACCATTTACCGTTTACCAAATACGAAAAATACAGTTTCAATTTAAAAACGAGGCCCTCATCCTTCTCCCTAATTTTCTTATCAGTACTGTTTCTGGTAAGAATCATTTCGGTTCCTTGTCGATTGAAGCATAAAGATGAATTATTATACTTCCCTTCTATCCCCTCCAAAAAAGTTACCGGCGCTTTGAAAGTTGTATCTTTTCCAATAGCATAAAATAATGAATAATATTTTTTTCCAGTCCAACTGTGTTTTCCTGTTTTAGATTTTGAATCGTACCCAGACGAGGTAAAAACAATTCCTTCTTTGTAAAAAGCTGGACCAAAATCTGCTTCAGAAGTATTGATATTCAATTTTTTTATCTTGTAATTATCCTTCTCCGTAAAAAAACTTTCAATATGATTGAGGCCGGCTAATCGGTCTTTGGCTCTTTGGTCTTCTGCTTCATTCTTTGAGTAAAGAGTCATCCAATTCAATGCTTCCTGATATTTTTGATTTCCCATCAACATCTCCGCATAATTTAATTTATTAATGTTTTTAGAATTCGGAGATTGTGCAACTTTCGCATAGCATTCTTCTGCCAGAAGTGTTTGATTATTTGCTTTGTAACAATCACCAAATTTTGACCACGCGTCAAAATTCGTAGAGTCTTTTGCAAGTACCTTTTTATAAATAGGTATTGCTTGCGAATATGCGAGATCATGATATTTCATATTGGCTTTATCAATTAATTTGCATGAGTTGATAATAAAACCCATGCATAAAATGACTAGCCATGAAAAAATTAATTGAATTGTTTTCATTTTTGTGTGTTTACTATGGAAATTGTTCTAGTCCCATTTATCGTAGTGCTATCAGGTGAAGGAATTGTTGAAACATTCGGAACAGAAACTATTATTCAGACAACTAACTCAATCATCGATGAGCGGAAATCTGGTTTTATGAAACTTATTAATAGTAAACGAAATTAGGGTACATCTTTTAGCGATTGGATAACCTAAAACTATATTATTAACATTGACAAGTTGATGGAAACAGACATTATTAATGATTGTAAATTCAGAAATCACGCCCTTAGAACTTCGATTAAAAAGCAACCAATGAAAGTTGATAAATGAACGTTCAATTAAATCCACAAAAATAATGAAGAGGAAATATTTTAAAGAGTTCTTGTTATCAAAGAAAAATGGTTTAACATAAAATGAAGATCAATTAAAAAACCCTCCCGTTAGATGAACGAAAGGGCTTGCACTATGTACAAAAGCATATATTTTTAGCTACCACATGCTTCGCAAGACTCCGGATTATCAAGCGAGCAAGCCATTTGAGCAAAAGCTTCTTCTTTATCAACTTCCAATAACTCTAATGAATTTATTACGGGTTGTTTTAGGTACGATTGCTCTACGGTGAATTTGATTGCATCAGCAGCAGATTTTGTTCTTAGATAATACATTCCAGTTTTCAATCCTTTCTTCCAAGCATAAAAATGCATTGATGTAAGTTTGGCAAAATTGGCATCTTGAATAAATAAATTCAACGACTGACTCTGACAAATATAAGCACCACGATCAGCTGCCATGTCAATGATCGTTCGCTGCTTAATTTCCCAAACGGTTTTATAGATTTCTTTTAAATCGGCAGGAATCTCATCAATATCTTGAACCGAACCATTTGCGCCGATGATTTTATTTTTCATGTTTTCATTCCACAAATTTAATTTCACCAAATCTTTTAGCAAATGTTTGTTCACAATTGGAAATTCTCCACTTAATACACGTCTCGAATAAATATTGGAAGTGTATGGCTCAAAACATTCGTTGTTTCCTAAAATCTGTGACGTACTTGCTGTTGGCATTGGAGCGAGCAATAAAGAATTTCTTACTCCATATTTTTTCACTTCTTCTTTTAATACATCCCATTCCCAACGATCGGTTGGAGTAACATTCCACATATCGTACTGAAATATTCCTTGAGAAACCGGCGATCCTTCATACGTTTCGTAAGCTCCATCTTTTTTAGCAAGATCTTTCGATGCTGTCATTGAAGCATAATAAATCGTTTCATGAATTTCTTTATTTAATTCACGAGCTCCTTCGCTATCAAATGGCATGCGCATCAAGATAAAAGCATCTGCGAGTCCTTGAACACCAATTCCAATTGGGCGATGACGCATATTACTATTTCTTGCTTCTATTACCGGATAATAATTGATGTCAATTACTTTATTCAAATTTTTTGTAATCACATAAGTGATATCAAATAATTTTTGGTGATCAAATTTTCCGTTGATAACAAATCGCGGAAGAGCTATCGATGCTAAATTACAAACAGCAATTTCATCCTTAGCGGTGTATTCCACAATTTCAGTACACAAATTTGAACTTTTAATCGTTCCCAAATTTTTCTGATTGCTCTTTTCATTGCATGCATCTTTATAAAGCATGTAAGGAGTTCCTGTTTCAATTTGCGATTCCAAAATTGCAAACCAAAGTTCTTGAGCTTTTACAGTCTTACGAGCGCGACCTTCTTCTTCGTAACGAGCATAAAGTTCACGAAACTTATCACCGTAGCAATCCGCTAATCCGGGAGCCTCACTCGGACAGAACAAACTCCATTCGCCATCAGCTTCCACTCTTTCCATAAACAAATCAGAAATCCACATAGCATAGAATAAATCACGAGCACGAATCTCTTCTTTACCGTGATTTTTTTTCAATTCAAGAAAATCGAAAATATCGGCATGCCATGGTTCGAGATAAATTGCAAATGATCCTTTTCGTTTTCCTCCACCTTGATCAACATATCGAGCTGTATCGTTAAACACACGAAGCATCGGAACAATTCCATTCGATGTTCCATTGGTACCACGAATGTAAGACCCAGTAGCACGAATATTATGAATACTCAAACCTATACCACCAGCAGACTGAGAAATTTTCGCACAGTTTTTAAGTGTATTGTAAATTCCATCAATACTATCTTCTTCCATTTGCAAAAGAAAACAAGAACTCAACTGAGGCTTTGGTGTGCCAGCATTAAATAGTGTGGGAGTTGCATGAGTGAACCAGCGTTCGCTCATAAAATTATAAGTTTCTATGGCAGACTCAATATCATTTTTGTGAATACCGATAGAGACACGCATTAGCATGTGTTGCGGGCGCTCTGCAATCTTGCCACTTAACTTAAGTAAATATGATTTCTCTAGTGTCTTGAATCCAAAATAATCATAGCCGAAATCTCTATCATAAATAATTGTTGAATCGAGTAAATCGCGATTACTCCAAATTAAATTGAACACATCTTCTGCTAATAGCGGAGCTTTCTTTAAAGTTTTTGGATCGATGTATTCATATAAATCTTTCATCGTTTCGCTGAAAGATTTCTTTGTGTTTTTGTGAAGATTACTGACAGCAATACGAGCGGCAAGAATAGCGTAATCAGGGTGACGTGTAGTCATTGAAGCTGCAATTTCAGCAGCGAGACTATCTAATTGCGATGAAGTTACTCCATCATAAATACCTTCAATTACTTTTTGAGCAACTGCGAAAGTATCCACATGTTCAGAAAGGCTGTAGGCTAGTTTTTCAATGCGTGCAGTGACTTTGTCAAATTTCACTGTTTCTTTTCTTCCGTCTCTTTTGATTACGTACATAAAAATGGTTGTTTAGGTGTTAAGTGAAAAGTACGTTGGTTAACTTTCACTAATTAAATTATAAAGGTTTTTTCGCTTCAACAATTACGCTTTTTCTTTTTTCAAGCAAATTTAAATCAGGAAATTTTCCTTCTCCAAGTTGTTTAATTTCTACTTCTGAGAATCCCACTTCAGAAATAATTTTTTGAAGAGCTGGTCCATCATACATAAAATGGTGATGACTGAAGGAGTCCATCAAATCCTGATAAGGTTCAGTAACGAACGTCTGGATTGCTTGGTTGTTTCCTTTTTCAAACTCTTCAATAGCCTGTTTCATTTTCTCTACTTCACTTTGAAGTGATGGAACTAAAATCCGAATGAATCCGCCTGGTTGAAGAACACGAAACGATTCCGCCAATAAGAAGCGAGCAGAATCATAAGTTAGATGTTCAACAAAATGACTGGAGAAAACATTTTGTACAGTATCATTCTTAAAAGGAATTCCATAAAACAAATTGTGATGAATCACTTTTCCTGTTTTAACTTCCTTATAAAAATCACTGAAGGATTGTTTTTTACTTCTCAAAGAAAAAGGGAAAGCTAGGTAAAGAAGAAACTTTGGAAGATTCACAAAAAATATTGTGACGCCGCCACTCAAGCCAATCCACCGTGGTGGATTATCTGTACTGCTCCCTAGATTTATCCCGATATATTTTGAATTATCGAAGTGATACTTTCTATTTTTCTTAAGTAGAAGAATAAAAGAGTTCAGCGTATCTCCTAAAAAGAATTGAAAGAAAATTCTGCAAATTTTGCGGAATGATCTTTTCTCAACTAATTTGTACGACGTTGAATTGGTCATTTATTCTTGTTACCGAATGAAGTAAATTGAACAAGCTTATTTATCAAAGAACTTTTATTATTGATTGAAATTATTTTTTGACAATCGCGGGTAATCAAAAATCTTCGTCTAGTTTAAAGAGGTTTTCCTCTTGAAGTTGTCCAACAGAAGCTTTTTTATATTCGCTCACTCTCTTTTCAAAGAAGTTTGTTTTTCCTTGAAGAGAAATCATTTCCATAAAGTCGAAAGGATTCGTACTCATAAAAGTTTTCTCACAGCCAAGCGAAACTAAAAGGCGATCAGCAACAAATTCGATATACTGACACATTAATTTAGAATTCATACCAATTAAAGAAACCGGTAATGCATCCGTCACGAATTCATGTTCGATGCGAACAGCATCACGAATAATTTCTGTAACCTGAGATTGTGGAAGTTTATTTTCAAGCATGTCATAAAGCAAGCAAGCGAAATCACAATGCATTCCTTCATCACGACTAATAAATTCGTTCGACGTACTTAGACCGGGCATCAATCCACGTTTCTTCAACCAAAATATTGAGCAGAAAGATCCAGAGAAGAAAATTCCTTCTACAGCAGCAAAAGCAATTAAGCGTTCTGCGAAAGATCCATTAGAAATCCATCTTAATGCCCATTCAGCTTTCTTCGTTACACAAGGAACAGTATCTATAGCATGTAGCAAATGAGTTTTCTCGGCAGAGTCTTTTATATAAGTGTCGATTAATAGAGAGTACATTTCAGAATGGATGTTCTCCATCATAATTTGAAAACCATAAAAACAACGTGCTTCAGGCAATTGCACTTCATTCATAAAATTAATCGCCAAATTTTCATTCACTATTCCATCGCTTGCTGCAAAAAAAGCAAGAACGTGTTTAATGAAATGACGCTCTCCGTCTTTTAAATTTTCCCAATCTTTCAAATCTGCATGAAGATCTACTTCTTCAGCGGTCCAAAAACTTTGTTCAGATCTTTTATACATCTCCCAGATTTTTGGATATTTAATAGGGAATAGCACGAAGCGATCTTTGTTTTCTTCTAATAGAATTTCTTTTTTCATGACTTTTAAAAATGTGGTTCAGTATTGTGGTTCGGTATAGAGGCTAAAATTCCCAGTCCCTTTCATTTCGACTTTTAAATGATAATCATCGAACCGAAGAGATAACGTTCTCTTTAAGCTTTAAATTTTTTTGAATTATCGGTTTATTTAATTCCCGATCACCTGAACAAAAATTCTTTTTTTATCATACATATGCAAGGACTAACTTCAATTTTTATTGACAATTATCCACCTCGCTATGTTTGTAATTAAGTAAAGACCTCCAAAACCCTTGCCTGACAAGGCTTTCAAGCGTTTTGAACAAAATTTGTTTATAATTCGTACTTGCAGAATCGTCTTTGGCATTGAGAACTCCAAAGAATAATTCTTTGTCTTGATACTCAACACTAATTTACTGTTGTGAATAAGTAGTTGTAAAGTGGTAACTAAAATTTGTTAGCTTTTGCAAAGAACAAAATTGGAAAATAGCTTTTTTAAGATCATTCAACAACCGTTTTAGCTCGACTGAAACAAAAAATAGGAAAATAGAACTTTGAACGGATCTTGAAAATCTTCAACAGGAATTTGGCAATTCTTATTTAAATCCAAGTCAAATCTCGTACACTCTTTCATTGTACTCACAACCTTTATCTCTCATACCCTGTTTTTGCAAGAAAGACGGGTCTTAACACCCACTTTTAGTTATATTTTGACTCATTTCTTTTATATATATTTGAAAAGAATTGAAAATAGCAATTCACTGACAAAGTAGAACCACTATTCCTTTTAATTAACTCAAGATTTACAATTCAACAATTATTCCTCTAAACAATGTACAAAAAATTACTCTCAGCATTATTACTGACGCTGATTTGCATGTCGCCTAATTTTGCGGCAAGCAATTCAAACCAACTTGTCAATCAAAAAAAATCAAAGACGCTCATCAATGAGTACTTGAAAACAAATCAGCGCGTTTTTAATTTGACAGACGATGATTTATCGAATTGGATATTCTCCGATCTGTATGTCGATCAAAAATCCGGCGTAACACATGCTTACGTTCAACAAACAATTGATGGAATAAAAATTTTCAATAGTGTTTCATCTGTTTCAATAAAAAACAATCAAGTTGTTTCATTTGCTAAAAGAATTGTTTCAAATGCAAAAGGAAATGCCAACACTTCTGTTGCAAGTATCGCCCCTAAAACTGCTGTTGAAAAAGCAATAGACCATTTGGGATTGAAAATTTCTGAGGAACTTCAACTCATTACTAGTAACAATTTAACTCACAATTATATTTTTTCAAAAGGAGGCGTGTCACTTACAACTATTAATGTTGACTTGGTTTTTCTTCCAATCAATCAGCAAATCCGTTTAGCATACAATGTAAATCTCCGAATGATTGATGGAAGTCACTGGTGGAATATACGCATCGATGCAGTAACAGGAAACTATCTCAATAAAAATGACTGGACTGTTTCATGCGACTTTGGACAATCAGAAATAAAAGAAATTTCTCCAGCAAAATCATTGTCTGTTCCTTTTCGCGCAGCTTCAGGAAATTCAACAAATGCTATTGCTACTTATCGCGTCTATCCTTTTCCCTTGGAAGCCCCATCCTTCGGCAGCTCTGTACTTGTGACAGATCCATCTGATGGTATTGCCTCTCCTTTCGGTTGGCATGATACGGATGGCATTCCCGGACCAGAATATACTATTACACGGGGAAATAATGTTTTTGCTTATGATGATATCGCCAATATAGACGCTCCTGGAACTTCTCCTGATGGAACAGCAAGTCTGACTTTTGATTTTCCAATCAACTTTACGCAATCACCAACTACCTATACAGATGCCGCCAATGTGAATTTGTTTTATGTCAACAACATGGTTCACGACTACCTTTCTCACTATGGTTTTGATGAAGCAGCAGGAAATTTTCAGGAGACTAATTATTCCGGAAATGGAGCTGGTACCGATTATGTAATTGCAGAATCTCAAGATGGCGGAGGAACCAACAATGCTAATTTTTCAACACCGAATGACGGACAAAATGGTCGGATGCAAATGTACTTATGGAGTGGAAACACTTCTTCAACACTTGTGATCAATAGCCCTGCTGGAATTGCTGGTTCTTATATAGTGGCTGGTGCTGGTTTCGGTCCAAGTGTAACTGTCCCAATTACCCAAGATATTATTTTAGTTGATGATGGAGCAGCTCCAAATTCAGATGCATGTAGCGCACTAATCAACGGCGTTGATGTGAATGGAAAAATTGCATTACTCGACAGAGGTGTATGTAATTTCGTCGATAAAGTTTTAGCAGCTCAAAATGCTGGAGCGGTTGCTGTAATTGTCATCAACAATATTGCTTCTGCTCCCTTTGCAATGGGAGATAATGGTAACGGTGCTTCAGTCACTATTCCTGCTGTGATGATTTCTCAAGTAGATGGAAATTTAATTAGAACAACTTTATCAAGTGGTGCTGTCAACGGAACATTGAATCCACCTCCTACTGCCCCTGTGGGAATCGACGGTTCACTTGATAATGGTATCGTTTCTCACGAATTTGGACACGGGGTTTCAAACCGTCTAACAGGTGGACCAAGTAACAGCAATTGTTTGAGTAATGGTGAACAAGGTGGTGAAGGATGGAGCGATTGGTTTGCTTTAATGTTTACAGCAAAAGTTGGAGACTTAGGTGTTGATGCGAGAGGCGTAGGAACGTTTGCCTTAGGTGAAATTCCAACTGGTGCCGGCATCAGAAGATATCCTTACAGTACCGATATGTCTATCGATCCTGAAACTTATAGTTTTCTTGCCGTAAGTGGAGAAGTTCATGACATTGGTGAAGTATGGTGTACCGTTTTATGGGATTTAAATTGGGCATTGGTTGATCTGAGTGGTTTTGATCCTGATTGGATCAATGGAACAAGTGGAAATAATATCGCAATGCATTTAGTAATTGAAGGAATGAAACTTCAACCATGTGGTCCTGGATTTTTAGATGGACGCGATGCAATTCTAGCAGCAGATGATAATTTATATGGTGGCATACACAAATGTTTAATCTGGCAAGTTTTTGCAAGAAGAGGAATGGGCTTCAATGCAAACCAAGGAAGCGCGAATACAGCAGGTGATGAAACAGAAGATTTCTCTATTCCAACATTCTGTCAGAGTCCGACTGTCGCTCCTATTGCGCAATTCACAGCAGATGTTACTACAACTTGTTTTGGTATCATTCATTTTACTGATCAATCAACAGACATTCCGCAACAATGGGCATGGGATTTTGGTGATGGAGGAATTTCTGCACTTCAAAATCCAACGCATACTTATTCAAGTCCCGGAACATATACAGTAATTTTAACTGTAACAAATGCTATAGGTAATGATGCGATAACAAAAACATCCTACATCACTATAACATTAGATCCTGCTCCTACTGTTTCTGGAATAACTACAATTTGTCCATCGGCAACTACAACTTTAACAGCGGTAGTAACTGCAGGTAATGCAGCTGAATGGTATGACAATCTAAACAATCTCGTTGCAAATACATTATCGTTTACAACTCCTTCTTTAGTGTCAAACACGAATTATACTGTAAGACAACTTACTCCTACTCCTTTACAAAATGTAGGTCCTACAGATAATACTTTCGCGGCTGGAGGATATCACAACACAGCGTTTGAAGGGAAAGAGTATTTCACTACCTATGGGCCAATGCGATTGATCTCTGTTTTGGTTTATGCAACGGGAACAACAGACCGAACTTTCAATCTCTACAATTCGACTGGCACATTAATTCAATCCTTAACACTTTCTGTCCCTGATGGTCAAAGCAGAGTAACTTTGAATTTTGACATTCAAACACCAGGCGATTATCAATTAGGTGTTTCTGCAGGAAGTAATTTGTATCGTAACAATGCTGGAGCTAGTTATCCATATACAATTGGCGGATTAGTGAGCATCACTTCTAGCAATAGCACTTCAAATCAACTAACATATTATTACTATAGTTACGACTGGCAAGTGCAAGTTCTTCCTTGTTCGAGCGCACCTGCAATGGTTGCAGTTACCGTTGTAAATCCAGTAAGTAGTTATACATATTCCGCTGTAGGTTTAACAGTAAACTTCACCAACACCTCTGCAGGAAATATCACTTCTTATTCGTGGAATTTTGGTGATGGCAATACATCAACAGATGTGAATCCTGTTCATGTATTTACAACTGATGGTACATACACAATCATCCTTCACATTGAAACAACAGAAGGATGTACTGCAGATTACGCTCAAGTAATTACAATCAGTGCAAATGGAGTTGCAGAAATTAGTCATCAATCTATTACCATCAATGGAAAGAATGATCAATTCTCAATTCAATTTGATCATGCAGCAAAAGATGCTCAGATAAGAGTAACCGATCCATTAGGACAAATTATTTTTTCTGAAATATTTAACAAAGGAACTCTATTCAGTCGCACGATAAACAATCTCGCAACATCATTCATTGTTGTAAGTGTTACTGAGAATGGCCAAACTATTTCTAAAAAAATAGTCGTGAACAAGCAAGATTAAAATCAATTCATAAATCACTTTGAAATGGTGATTGACAGACAATTTGCAAATGCAAGTCTGTTAATCACCATTTTCTTTTTATTAACTTTGCTATATGATAAAATTTATCCTGGCGATAATCATGGTAAGTACAGTTGCTTGGTCTTGCACAAATAAACCAAAAAAAGAAATGACAATCTACACACGAAAAGACCCACATTCATTTGCAATAACAGAAGAAGCTTTTGTAAAACATTTGGCATTGAATATAGAAGTAGATTTCAATCAAAAAATTATAAAAGGAAATGCAACATTGACCATTGAGAGAAAAAACAATTCAACGAAAATACATTTAGATACGAGAGACCTCACAATTGATTCAGTGAAGTCAGCAGAAGGGAATACCAATTTAAAATTTGAATTAAAAAAACCGGTTGCTTTTCTAGGGAGCGAATTGATTGTTGATTTACTTCCAGAAACAAAAAATATAATTATTTTCTATTCTACATCACCAGGAGCGTCAGCTTTACAGTGGCTTTCGCCAGAGCAAACAGCGGGAAAGAAGCAGCCTTTTTTATTTACACAATCACAAGCAATTCTTGCAAGGACATGGGTCCCTATTCAGGATAGTCCGGGAATTCGATTTACCTACGAGGCCGATGTCAAAGTTCCTCGTCAACTGATGGCTGCAATGAGTGCAGAAAATCCACAGAAAAAAAATGATTCAGGAATTTATCATTTCAAAATGCCTCATCCAATTCCTGCTTATTTACTAGCGTTAGCTGTAGGTGATTTTGAATTCAAACCATTGGATAATCGTACTGGTGTTTATGCTGAAAGCGTGACCATCGATCGGGCAGTTTATGAATTTGCCGATTTACCAAAGATGGTGAACGTCGCAGAAAATTTGTATGGAAAATATGCTTGGGGACGATATGATTTAATTGTTCTTCCTCCTAGCTTTCCTTTTGGGGGAATGGAAAATCCAATGTTAACTTTTGCAACTCCAACAATTTTAGCAGGAGATCGTTCTTTAACTTCGTTAGTCGCACATGAGTTGGCTCATAGTTGGAGTGGAAATTTAGTAACTAATGCAACTTGGAATGACTTCTGGATGAATGAAGGATTTACAGTTTACTTCGAATTACGTATAATGGAAACGTTGTATGGAAAAGATTTTGCTGACATGCAATCGTTATTAGGTTTAGAAGATTTAAAAAACACTATTACAGATTTAGGAGATACAAGTTCAGATACACATTTAAAATTAAATTTAGAAGGAAGAGATCCTGATGATGCGGTGAATGATATTGCCTATGAAAAAGGACATTTCCTTTTACGACTTATTGAAGAAAATGTAGGTCGAGAAAAATTCGATCAATTTTTAAAAAACTATTTTCACAAACATGCATTTGGAACAATTACAACAGAACAATTTATAGAAGAATATAAAAGAGATTTACTGAATAACGATTCTGAATTGGAAAAGAAAATAAATATTGAAGAGTGGATTTATAGTCCTGGTTTACCTAAAAATTGTCCAACAATTACTTCTGTCAAATTTACTGAAGTTGCAAAGCAAGTGGAACAGTGGAAGATGAATGGCAATGCGCACCAACTTAAGACGAGTGGTTATTCAACCTATGAGTGGTTACGGTTTATAAATCTATTACCAGAAAAGATGACTATCTTGCAGATGAAAGATCTAGATGATGCTTTTCATTTTACAACATCAGGAAACTCAGAGATTCTTTTTGCTTGGCTAGAAAAATCTATTGAAAATAATTATGAGGTAGCATATCCTGCTTTGAAAGAATTTTTAAATCAAATTGGAAGACGCAAATTTGTAAAACCCTTATTCATTGCTATGGTGAAAACAGAAAAGGGAAAAGAAATGGCCAAAGAAATTTATACTACAGCACGACCAAATTATCATTCTATTACTCAACAAACGATTGATGAAATACTTCAATCAAAATGAAACATTGAACATTATTTCAAGTAAAAGAATGTTCGATTTTAATTAAAACTTAAATTAGTTTAAATAATAGTAAGAAACATTTAAAAGTAAGCACATGAAAAAAATAATGATGATTATTGCTTTAGTAGTATTGACTACAGCAATTCGAGCACAAGATTATAAAACAGGAATAGGTTTTCGATTGGCTGGGCTCAATTCGGGGATAACTGTAAAACACTTCACAGGAAGTACGACAGCTCTTGAAGGAATATTAGGATTTGGAAGACATGCATTTACCATTACAGGTTTATATGAAAAGCATCAAACATTTCCAAACGCTGATGGGCTAAAATGGTTTTATGGCGGCGGAGCTCACGTTGGGTTTTTTCAAGGTGATTACAACTACGGTTATTATTATTATTACAAAAACAAAGGATATAAATACTATTCCACAGATTATCCTGATGGAGCCTATTCAAGTAATGTTTTTATTGGAGCAGATTTTATTCTTGGGTTAGAATATAAATTCAAAGGAGCACCAATAACAATTGGATTAGATGTTAAACCACAAGTTGATTTTATTCCTGGATTTTACGGTTACTTTGATGGAGCTTTATCTTTCCGCTTTACGCTATAAGAAACAACTCTTGAATAAATATCGGCTAATCTGTACCTTTGAAAAATGATAAATATTCGGACAGCAACGCTTAATGATCAACCTTTTATTTTAGAAATTTACAATGAGGCCATTTTAAATACCACGGCAACATTCGATACTTCTCCAAGAACGATAGAAAAGCAAATTGAATGGTTCAATAATCACAAGAAGAATCATCCGATTTTGGTGGCAGAACAAAACAATACGATCGTTGGATGGGCTTCACTAAGTCCATACAGCGATCGTTGTGCTTATGACACTACCGTAGAAGTTTCTGTTTATATCCACCATGAAAACAGAGGTAAAAAAATTGGGTCACAATTGTTACAAATTGTTACTCTTTCCGGCAAAGAATTAAATAATCATACCGTGATTTCTAGAATTGCTAGCGAAAACAAATCCAGCATACACATTCATGAAAAAATTGGTTACCGGTTAGTCGGCGAAATGAAAGAAGTCGGTTTTAAATTCGGAAGACTCCTTGATGTGACCATCATGCAATTTCTTTATAGTTGAAACTAGAACATTTGAAATAAATTTTTAACGTATATAATTAGTTCTAATTTTTCACTCTCATCATGTAGACCTTTGCTATTTTTTCCGTTATCAATAAAAATACTCCTTAAACTCCATTTTATTCGCCAAAAATCATTTTAATAAAATTATTTGATAATTCTTTTTTCTATTAATTTTTATCGTATATTTACGATATACTATTAATAAAACATGGCAACCAATAAAAAAGATCTTTTCAATCAAAAAGAAAATCTCCTCGCCAACTTTGCTAACGCAATCAGTCATCCTGCTCGAGTAGCTATTTTGAAAGAAATTGCCAAACAAGAAAGTTGTATTTGCGGAGAAATTGTTTCCGTTCTACCATTGGCACAGTCAACCGTATCTCAACATCTCAAAGAATTACTAAAAGCCGGATTAATTACAGGCTCTATTGATGGAGCAAAATCCTGCTATTGTATTAATTGGAAAACATTCGAATTGTTCGAAAAACAGTTCAGCGAATTTTTTGCTAAAACAAATACTAATAATCCTAAATGTTGCTAATAAAATAATTCAAAATAATTCAATGACGATGAAAAATCAATTTCCAAGAATGCATGTTAGTCTCTATGTAGCCGACATACAAAAATCAACAGAATTCTATACTTCATTTTTTAATCAAGCACCAACCAAAATAAAATCGGGTTATGCAAAATATTCTTTATCCGATCCTTCACTGATTATTTCATTTGTAGAAAATAAAAATCGTGTCCAATCAAATTTCGGCCATCTTGGATTTCAAGTGGAAACAATTGAAGATTTAAACATCAAACTGTGGGAAGCAAAAAAGAAAAATCTAGTGACCAAAGAAGAAGTTGGAACAAATTGTTGTTATGCAAAACAAGATAAATTTTGGGTAACAGATCCAGATGGTGTTAAATGGGAAGTTTATTATTTTCACGAAGACGCCGAATTTAATGATCCGCATTATGAGATGAAGGAAACTCAAGCTTGTTGTTCCCCACAAAAAAATGAAGTACATGAAACAAATTAAAGTACTGTTTCTCTGCATTCACAACTCAGCTCGCAGTCAGATGGGTGAAGCATATTTGAAAAAATTTGCAAATGATTTATTCATGGCTGAAAGCGCAGGGTTAGAAGCTGGAACATTAAATCCATTCGCAATAAAAGCAATGGCAATGGATGGAATTGACATCAGTCAGAATAAAACAAAAAATGTATTCGACTTCCACAGAGAAGGAAAATCTTTTGATTTTGTCATTACCGTTTGTGACGAAGCAAATGCATCAAGATGTCCACTTTTTACTGGCCCGCATAAAAAAATCAATTGGTCTTTCGAAGATCCATCCTCATTCACTGGAACCGAAGAAGAGCAATTGATTATGACTATCAAAATTCGTGATCAAATTAAAACTGCTGTCCTTGATTTTATTCATAGTGTTTCTGCATGATCAAAAAAATCCTTTCAGAATTTATTGGGACTTTTTCACTAGTCTTAGTTGGGACAGGCTCAATAATCATTAATGAAGAATACAATGGAATTCTTGGTGTAAGCGGAATAGCTATTTCATTTGGACTAGTTGTCACACTGATGATTCTATTGTTAGGAAAATTTTCCGGATCTCATATTAATCCTGCTGTTAGTGTAAGCTTAGCAATTGTTGGTTGGTTTCAACGAAAAAAAATTCTTCCCTATATCATTAGTCAGATTGCTGGTGGACTCACCGCTACTTTGCTTCTGCATTCTCTCTTCCCACAAAACATCAATTTAGGAAATACAATTCCTGCCGGAAGTTATTTAGAGTCGTTTATCCTTGAAGTAGTTTTAACATTTATTTTGATGGCAGTAATTTTATTTTCGGAGAAATTTTTTCATCATTCCAAATACATCCCTGCACTTGCAATAGGGTTTACCGTTTTTCTGGAAGCAAATTTTGCTGGACCAATTTGTGGGGCATCAATGAACCCCGCACGAACAATTGCGCCAGCTCTGATTTCAGGAAACCTCAATTCACTATGGATTTATATCTGTGGACCTTTTATTGGAGCCATTTCGATGGCATGGCTTTGGAAAAATAAAATAATGGCATAAAAAAAGCGACTCTGAAATTTCAGATTCGCTTTTTAATTTTACATTAATATTTTTTCTTACTTCCAATATGCAGGAAGAAAACTATAGTTATTTCCATAATCTAACATTTGAGTAATTAGACTTTTTGGATATTCTACTTTCACATCAGTCATCCGATCACCATCCATAACTGGAATCAATTTTGGTTGGATGAAGCCCATATACGGAGCTATATTTAATTTTTCAAAACGAGAATGCACTTCTGTCAATAATGCTTGATCTACTTTCACACCAAATGTTTCAACCAACATTTTTCCGCCTTTAAAATCTCCTTCAGACTTTACACGTTGTATTTCTCGAAGTAATTGACCAAACAAAGTTCTTAGTTTTCCATAGTCATTGATAACAAAAAATGTTTTTCCATCACGATTGATTCTCTCAATAACTTTATCCTTCTCACCATTCTTCAATGCCCATCCAGAAATAAGTTGTCTGTTTCTCATGTGTGCTTCCTCCAAATTCTTCCCCGGTTCTATTCGCTGCAACTGAGTCATTAAACCATTCAAAATGTAAGAATCATATTCTGCTTTGCCAACTTCCATCGATGGACTTACACCGATGTCAACTAATTTTTGATCCATGATATAATACAACCCAACCAGATCAGCTCTTGCTTCTTCCAATACTCCAGCATAATTCTTTAGGGTTTGATCTGTGGACCCAACTCCTTCGTTTAATTTTCCCGAAGCATGACCGATGACTTCATGTAAATTTGTGTGCAATTCACCAGCAAAAGCTGCAAATTTTCTTACTCTCTCTTTCAACGAATCACTTGATCCAAATTCATCGATCATTGGCGACTTCGATTTATAAAAATTATACGCCTCAATAATATTACTTAGTGAAACAGATTTTGAACCTATCTCTTCCCGTATCCATTCGTTATTTGGTAAATTAATTCCAATGGGAGTGGCAGGAGCAGCATCACCGCTTTCTAAAATAACAGTAATAACTTTAGCAGTAATTCCTTTCACGTTAGCTTTTTTATGTTCTTTCATAATCGGAGAATTATCTTCAAACCATTGCGCTTCATGAGAGACAGCAGCAATACGCTTAGTCGCCTCCATGTCTTTCATTGAAACAACACTTTCGAATGCTGATTTCTTTTGCAAAGCATCTTGATAAACTTCAATAAATCCATTGACAGCATCAACGTGAGAAGTAGTATCGCCAACCCAAGCAATACTATAATTATCAAATTCTTTTGGATCGCCAGACTGATAAAATTTTATTAATGCTTCAAATGTTGTCTTCTGCTGATTATTTTCCGCTACTGAAATGGCTTTTTGCAGCCAATAAATTATTTTATCAATCGCTGGTCCATACATTCCTCCTTGCTTCCAAGTTTTCTCAACAATTTGTCCGTTCTCTTTAACTAACTGTGAATTGAATCCAATCTGCGAACGATTCGTCGAATCCTTTTTCTTAATTACATTGTAATAATCTTCAACTTCTACTTGTGTTAAGCCTTGATAAAAATTATTGCAACTTGAAGCAATTACATCTTTAGCCGAGAGATCCACATTTTTAGGATCGAAAGTAGAATCGAAAATAACTTTCATCAAAGAAACCTGCGCCTCATCTTGATTAATTCCAAACCAAGGAAATTTACTTTTATCGCTTTTCTCTATCAGCGAATTAAAATATTCTTGTGAGCAGGTCGGAATAATTTTATCTGCAGAATAATGATGATGATTCCCATTGGCGAAAAAAAATCTGTTACAATAAAGAATAAACTTATCCCATTCTTCACCTTTTTTTTCGCCTTGATAAGATTGAAGAATATTTTCCAACGTTTTTCTCAATGCTATTCCATAACGATATTTTTGATCATAAAAAATATCTCTTCCCGACAATCCTGCTTGTGCTAAATAATATGCGAGTTCTTTCTGTTGCAAAGACAGTTTATCGAAATCATGAATCTTATAGCGCAACACTTGAATATCTGCGAATCGATCTGCAATGAAATCAAATGAAGTATCTTCCATTTTTGCAGAAGCTGATTCGGCGCCTTTGTTATTATTTCCACAAGCGAATGCAAGAACAATTGAACTGATTAAAACAATATTTGCAAATTTCATTTTCATTAGTTGTTATTTATTTAGTCCGTATTTATTAAGATACTTGTGATAAAGTTGTTTCTGAATATTATCCAAATTTATTTCTTTGCCCACAATAAAAGCTTCTACAACATGATTTGTTCTCATGTCAAGAATATCTCCATCAGAAATAACTAAGGTAGCATCTTTGCCTTCTTCAATCGTCCCTGCTATTTTATCAATGCCCAAAATTTTTGCCGGGTTACTTGTAATAGACATAAGCGCCTCTTCCTGTGTTAAACCATAACCTGCAGAAGTACCTGCATTGAAAGCAAGATTTCTAGACTGCCATGAACCGTCCACTGAAATTGCATAGTTAATACCCGACTTTGCCAATATTGCTGGTAATTTATAAGGAAGATCTACATCATCATCTTCACGAGGAGGAAGTGAATGAGTTCTGCCCAATACAACTGAAATATTTTTAGATTTTAAAAGATCCAATACGCGATATGAATCATATCCACCTACAATGCAAGTTCTGATTCCAAACTTTTCTCCCATTTCAACTGCGCTAATAATTTCTTGTACATAGCCACAATGGACATACATCGTTTTAGTGCCGTCAAATAATTTTCGCATGGCTTCGAACTTTATATTCTTGTCAGTTGTTGTTTTGTCAGAGGAAATTTTTCCATTATTTTCAGGAGTCAAACTACAATATGATTTTGCTTCTTGAAAAAATAACTGCAATTGACTTAACTGCTTTTGTATTTTATTTTGTTGAACGGCTATTGAATCGGCGCCAGGGCCCTTATAGACAAACATTCGCGGCCAATTAACGTGAACGCCTTCGTCCATTTTATAAACAGCATCTTCCCAATTCCAACCATCCAATTGAACAACACTCGACAATCCACTAATCACTCCACCATCAGGAACAATTTGGGCCAATAAAACTCCATTACATCTTACGGTAGGAATAATTTTTGAATCGGTATTATAAGCAATGATACTCCGTACGTTTGGATTGAATTCTCCAACTTCATTATTATCGAGTGTTGATCGAACCAAATCTATTTCCGTCAGACCGATACTCGAATTCATTTCAATGAGACCAGGATAAACTTGTTTTCCTGCTGCATCAATTATTTTATCAAATTTTGTTCGATCAATTTTAATTAGTGTCGCATCAGAAACGAGCGTGAACTTTCCGTTTTCAAATCCTATTGCAGAATTTTGAATAACTTTTCCATTTCCTAAATGCGCTGTCCCGTTTAGTATTAATATTCTTTGAGATTGCTTTAAAGCCGGTGTTGGATTTTGTGCTTTAGCATTTAAACCGACTATCATAAATAAGATATAGATTGACTTTTTCATAGTAACTATTAAAAATAAATTATCTAGGTAATATTAATTCCATTTCATTGCAATGCTTTAATTCTGTAGCCTTGAAAGCAGGTTTTTGCATTCCCTCGCCTTTATTTTTAGCCTCCGTCATTTTTTTAATGAGACGCACTTTTTCAGATACAATTTCTTTTCGCATTTGTTCGTCTCTTTGACCATCGAAATAGAGGATGCCATCAACAAATGTTTTTAGTGGTTTAGCATAAATTGATAATGGATTTGCATTCCACAAAACGATGTCTGCATCTTTTCCAACTTTCAAACTTCCTGTTTGATTATCGATATGTAACATTTTTGCAGGATTTAAAGAGACAAATTTGAACGCCTCTTCTTCACTCACTCCTCCGTACATGACAGCTTTTGCAGCTTCCTGATTCAATCGCCTAGCCATTTCTGCATCATCAGAATTATAAGAAACATTCAATCCCATACTGTGCATGATAGCACCGTTGTAAGGAATCGCTTCATACACTTCATACTTATAAGCCCACCAATCAGCAAATGTTGAAACACCACTCACGCCATGGGCTTTCATTTTATCTGCGACTTTATATCCTTCAAGAATGTGCGTAAAAGTATTTACTTTAAAACCAAACGTGTCGGCAACATGCATCAACATATTAATTTCACTTTGAACATAACTATGGCAAGTAATAAACCTTCGCCCTTTTATAATTTCGACCAAAGCATCCAATTCTAAATCACGTCTGACAGGAATTGAATTGGTAACCGTTCCCTTTTTCGTAACAGTTGCAGAAGCTAATGACATCGCAGAATTATAAGTCGTCGCTCTTCCAAAATAATCCATATAGACTTGCTCTACTCCCATTCTGCTTTGAGGAAAACGTGTAACTTGATTATCGCCCCAATTGCTTTGCTTCACATTTTCTCCGAGCGCAAATTTTATAAATCCGGGAGCGCCGGCAAATTTCAACTTTTCAGGTGATTGACCCCAACGCAATTTAATCAGTTGAGTTTGTCCACCTATTGCATTAGCACTACCGTGAAGTAAATGGGATGTAGTAACTCCACCAGACAACTGACGATAAATTTGAATATCATCTGCATCAATTACGTCAGCAATTCTAACTTCAGCGCTAGAAGATTGTGTTCCTTCATTTACCGACTGAGAAACTGCAATATGAGAGTGTTCATCAATAATGCCTGGCGTTACATTTAAGTTAGTTCCATCAATGACTTCAGCACCTGAGGGAGCAGAAATATTTTTTCCTATTTGTTTAATTTTTCCTTCAGTAAAAAGAATATCTGAATTCTTCAATATCCCATCGGCTTCATTCGTCCAAATAGTTGCATTCGTAATTAAATAAGTTTTTGCTTTAGGCAATTCTTTAAATCCAAAAGCCATGTTAGGAAAAAATACTACTCCTTTAGTGCTGTCGCTTTTAATTGAGTCTTGCTTAGGAATTGCTTTTACAAATAGTGAATCATATTTCAAAGACCATTTCCTCCAATCACCATTTGGCAAAAGAACATTTCCATTTAATTGTGGAATCATTGTTTCACTACTCAGACGATAACTTCCTTGCATCTCCCCTTTCTTCAACTCAAAACTCATTGTAACTGTTGCTCCCACTTGCGAAATTTTTATTTTGCTAGATGTTGTATCTTCATAAATGGCTCCTTCATAATTTGAAGCGTCACCAGAAATTTTTACACGTAGAGGTTTTTTATTATCAATTTGAAGAGTATAATTTCCCGTTAAATTTTTCACATTCGGATCTGAGAGTTGATATCGATTTCCATTAACCCAATTCTCAAATATTACATTTTCCTTATTAGAAAAATTAGAACTAGTGATAATAAAATTAGCACTCATATTTTTCCGTAGCGCTCCAATTTCATTCTCCATTTTCAACATTGCAGATGGAGTGTACGTTAATGCCTTGAGAGCTTCTTCTTCGGTTAGCCCATTGTCAAAAGCTTTGTGAAGATTTTTCCAAAATTCATTTTTGTTTTTTAAGTCTGATGAAGTGATGGCAAATTGAATATTGTTTTTTACAAAAGTCGCAGGATTAGTTGGGGCTAACTCCCATGATTTTAATTGATGTAAGGTCACGTTCAAAGCATCGTATGGATCAGTAAAATCATATCCTTCTGGAAAATTGAGAGGGAGAATAAAAGCATTTCCCGAATTTTTTATTTCTTCAATTCTTTCATATTCATCTGTCCCGCCTTTGATAATAAAGTTTACACCAAATTCTTTTCCAATCTTTGCTGCTCTTAAATCATTTTGCTTTTCATTCGCTTCAAAAATCTGCGGCAAGTTTTTATTTCCATTAAATGAATTTAAAGAAATATTAAACTCTACTTTATAACCACCATTCATATACCAGTCCGCATCATAATAAGTTTGGCGAATCAATGCAATGGCTCCCATTAAAGAAGCCGGATAATCTTGAGTGGAAGAACCCTTATCGAACGAAAAATTTGAGCTGGCACGATATTGTAAAACGACATCGTTTTCTTTTTCATCAGCCAATAGAACAACTGATGAAGTTCCCCTTACAATTCCATCACGACTAATTGTATTGACCACGCCGAATCCTAGTTTCCGTAGTTCATCTGCTTTTCTTGCATCGACTACAAACTTTCTGTGTGCTTCAACTTCTGGCTTTACTGCTTGATTCCAATCATAAGCGCCACGAGTATTGCTTAAAAATTGCGGGACTTCATTTCTATCATATGCTTTTTTCACCTCAGGCAATCCATAATCGGAAAAGATATCAATCAAAGAAGGATAAATATGTTTTTTATTTAAATCAAATACCACAGCATCTGGAGTGTAAGAAAGATTTTCTCCTTCGTCAATGATTTTTCCATCTTGAATAATTAATGTTGCATTATTGATTGTTGTTTTGTAATCAACATGAAGCACAGCATTTTTAAAAACAAAAATAGTATGCCGCTTATCCATTGGGCCATTTACAGGAAATGTTTGTTGGGAATATGCCAACGAATAACAAACCGATAGTGAAAGGATGGTAAATATTCTTTTCATAAATAATATTTGAGTCACGAAAGATAGTATTTTGCTTCATACTGCTGGCAAGTTTCAATTAATTATCGGCTAATTTTTGGTTAACAATCTAATGGGAATTCGTCAAAAAAATCACAAAAAAAACAGTGGAAGAAAGAGAGAAGCGTGAATTAAAAAATTATTTCAACGATGTAATAATAAGTCTTAGTGATGTCGATTCCCTCCTAATCATGGGACTAGCAGAAGCCAATCTCGGACTATTCAAGGAAGTTGAAAAACATAAACTTTTGGCAGCAAAGATTAGATTGGTAGAAACCGCCGCTCCTATGCATAAAATCAATTTGCAGCAACCGTAAGAGAATAATATAACATCCCTCACAAGGAAAAAGAATAATAAATTTAATTTAAAAAATCAGCTTTTCAGAAATGTTGCCATTCAAGCCTGACAGCATTTTTTTGCTTTGAACATTTTATTAAACGATTGTTTCAAGTGTTCATTAGAATACTATTTTTACCGTAGTACTCGTTAGATTTTTCTTATTTTTACCACAAACATATTAGTATGGACTCAATTTTACTTGCTCGCATCCATGGAATATCCGTGATGTTATTTTTAATAACCTATTTAATCAAAACTATCCTTCTTTTTACCAGTAAGAGAAAGCTAGAAAATTATTCACGAATTACCAAAGTTCCTGAAATGATAATTAGTTTTAGTTTCTTAGCGACGGGAATTTGGTTGTTCTTAATTTTAGGAGGCATCAAAGTACTTCAGATAATTAAATTAATATTAGTGTTCTCTAGTATTCCAATTGCAATTATTGGTTTCAAAAAACAAAACAAAGGTTTAGCTTTTTTTGCATTGCTCTTAATTATTGGAGCCTATGGTTTGTCGGAAGCTAGTAAGAATAAACCATTCATTGCTGCCAATGTAACAATGCATGGCAATGCAACTAGTAGCACTGCTCTAGGGGCAAAAGTTTACTTTGAAAATTGTGTTTTCTGTCATGGAGCGGATGGCAAAAAAATGTATCGCGGGGCTAAAGACTTAACTATTTCTCAATTTGGAATGGATGATATTCAACAAATGGTGAAAGAAGGGAGCAAGAGTAAAATGCCAGGATACAATCTGATTTTAAGTGATGAAAACATTGCCGCAGTAGCAAATTATGTTGGCACAATGAAAATTCAAAAACCAACTGTAGAATAATATTGATCGATTGATGGAAGAGACACATTCAAAAGAGTTAGCAATTTTAGTAGGATTGATTCAAAGAAATCAGAGTGAAGAACAGGTCGGTGAATACCTCGATGAGCTAGCGTTTTTAGCAGAAACAGCAGGAGCTCATACGCTAAAGAGATTTACACAAAAGATGGATCATCCCGATTCCAAAACATTTATTGGAAGTGGAAAGTTGCTTCAGATTGGTGAGTACATGAAAGCCAATGATGTCAAGTTAGCCATATTTGATGATGAGTTAAGTGGATCGCAAATTAGAAATATTGAAAAGGCCCTTGATTGTAGGGTGCTAGATCGAAATAATTTAATTCTTGATATTTTTGCAAATCGTGCGCGCACCGCGCAAGCAAAAGCACAAGTTGAATTAGCACAATATCAATATCTTCTTCCTCGTCTTACTCGAATGTGGACTCACCTTGAAAAACAGCGCGGAGGAATTGGAATGCGTGGTCCGGGTGAATCAGAAATTGAAACAGATAGACGAGTAATTAAAGATAAGCTAACCAAACTAAAAGGGAAGCTGCGTGATTTTGAAAAGCAAAGTCAGACACAAAGAAAGCAGCGAGGAGAATTTGTTCGCGTAGCCTTAGTGGGATATACAAACGTTGGGAAGTCAACTTTGATGACGTTGTTAAGTAAGAGCGAAGTATTCGCAGAAAATAAATTGTTTGCAACATTAGATACAACGGTTAGGAAACTGGTGTATGATAGAATTCCATTTTTATTATCAGACACGGTTGGGTTTATTCGCAAACTTCCTCATGATCTGATTGAAAGTTTTAAATCTACATTGGATGAAGTGAGAGAAGCAGATATTTTATTGCATGTGGTAGATATTTCACATCCGCAATTTGAAGATCAGATCAATGTTGTGAATCAGACCTTAGTTGATATCGGTGCGAGTGATAAAAAAGTAATTCTTATTTTTAATAAAATTGATGCTTATCGATGGATTGAAAAAGAAGCCGATGACCTTACACCATCAACTAGTGAAAATGTTTCCTTAGAAGATTTAAAGAAAAGTTGGATCAGTAGAATTGAAGGAACTTCTTTATTTATTTCTGCCGCTAAAAAAATAAATATAGAAGAATTACGCATCAAACTATTGAAGGAAATAAAAGAGATTCATTTTAAAAGATACCCGAATTCATTGCCAGGAAGAACGGAAGAGGATTGAAAAATTGAGAATGGAAAATTGAGAATGGAAGATAGGATTGAAAATTGAGTATGGAAAATTGAGAATGTACAATTTAGGATTGAAAATTGAGGATGGAAGATAGGATTGAAAATTGAGAATTGAGAATTGAGAATGGAAGATAGGATTGAAAATTGATAATTGAGAATGGAAGATAGGATTGAAAATTGAGTATGGAAAATTGAGAATATACAATTTAGGATTGAAAAT
>JANLRG010000489.1:0-1702 GCA_031361545.1 Bacteroidota bacterium | reverse complement strand
TCTAATGCGCGAAGAAACCATCGGTGCGTATGTTAAAGGAGTGATCCATCAAGTTTTTATTAGAAAAAATAATGAGATGGTGCAGACACAAGCGGATGATGAAAAATTCAATATCCGGGATTAAATTTTTAAAAAAGATTTAAAAACCGAGTTTAAATTTGAGGATCAATGGAAAAAACATACTACGAAAAATTGGGATAAGTGAGAATGCTTCCTTTGATGAAATAAAGAGAGCCTATAGGAGATTGGCCTTTTTCTATCATCCTGACAAAAACGGCGGTGCTTTAAAATATGAGAACATTTTTAAAGAAATCAACAAAATATATCAAACACTATCAGACCCGATTAACCGCCGTGAATACGATGCCCGGCTAAGAAGAGCTCGAGAGTTTCAGCCCGAACATGTTTATAATCCAGAGGACTTTGTAAAACCGGTAGCCAAGAAGAATAAAAATTACCGTTGGGCCACAATCGTAATATTTATCTTTTTGAGAATTATATTTAATTCATGGTCATCTCCTGATCAATCGGGAAATTTTAATTCGGCACTGACTGATTTCGTTAGCAATGGTTCTTATATTTCTAACGCACATTCATTTGTACTAACTGATACAACAGCGTTATTAAGTTATCTAAATAAGACACAATGATACAAGTTTATGGTTAGCGAAGGTTCAAAACAATCGTCATTTATATCAAGCAAAAAAATCCTTTCAGGAAATGTCTAAGTGATAGCGCAGGAAAGCAGTCCGGCAAGAGTTAATGAATAGTTTGTTTTGACACAATCTGTAAAATTGCATATCCTTTTTAGGGGAAATAAATAATTTGTTTGCCTTTTATTTAACTGTTATAATCCTCCTATCTTTGATCGAGATAATTGATGGCACAGTAACTTAAAATATTTATGTTATGAATAAAGCAAAAGAAATAATAAAAGTAAGCTTATTTTGGAATGGATACTGTCCAGAGTGTGCGTTCAAGGGGATGAATGAAAAAATGAAATTAAATGATGATGATTTTTATGAATGTGAAGAATCAGGATTACAGATAGTATTGACATTCCCGAATTTCTTTGCATCAATTCTTAAATTTCGTGGGAAAGGGAAATGGAGAACTAACCCTGATTATGCACATGAGTTGCCACGCAATGAAATACTTTGCAGACAGATTTCCGATGATGTACCTCTTTTAGAAAGTGAACTAAATGTTGGATATGCGCAGTTCAAAAATAGCGAAGAAATTGAAAAGTATATTATAAATGAAGTTGAGAAGACCAAATAAATATTCTCATAGACGAACTAAAAAAGTCAGTATATGAAATTGGTGGTCGTTTAGTAAAATGTTCACTTCCTTGTGAGGGAATTAATTGTAATATACAAGAAGGTATATTTCCAAGATGTCTTAATTTGGAAGATGGAGAAGTTGATGGTAAGGGACGTATCATTGTTGGAATAAATCCAGGTAATGCTAAGGATGAAGAAAAGAAAAATTAATTGTGGCAAATCTAAAGATATTCAAGGAGGCAAAGTCTGTGAAAACGGACATTTTGTTTGCAAGTCTTCTGTCAATGAAAATGTAGGTGTTTTTTTTGGTACCCCATTGAAGAAATGTCCGATGTGTGAAAAAAAACTAACTTAATAGTTCTATTTAATAAATCGCTACGGTTGCCATACAATGAAATTCGGTTTTCGCATACCTTCCA
>JANLRG010000488.1:0-5668 GCA_031361545.1 Bacteroidota bacterium | reverse complement strand
TTCCTAGTAAATATGCATTTGCAATTATATGTTTTTTCGAGAAGCTGCCAAGAAAAGATAAAGCGGAAGAAAATATATTCTTCCGCTTTTAAAAAAGTTCTTTTAAACGAATAGTTATAAGGTAATATTTATTTTTTCCCTTTATTCTCTTCGTGATCTATGAATTCGCGTAACTTATCAGGATCAAGTCGCTTTGCTAGAATATGTTTTTCTTGGTCGAGTAAATAAATAACTGGAGTAGAATAAATGTCGTAATAATCTCTGAAATTAGTTTGATTGTACAAATCGGATACGTTAATCCATTTTAAATTGTGTTCTTTAATATAATTTTTCCAAAGATCCATGTCCGATTCAATACCAATAGCAAAAACTTCAATGCTCACTCCTTTTGTCTTTACGCTATCATAGTAGGCAGCTAATTTTGGTATTTCAATTTTACAATGGCTACATGTAGGATCCCAAAAAGCTAAGACAGTATATTTAGCTTTGATATCATAGAGACGATGCATTTTAAAAGCAGTGTCTGGCATTGTTAAATCATGCGCTGCTTCACCGAGTATATTGGGTTTTATTTTTTGTACACGAGAAATGATTTTAGCTCTCAGAGTTGAGTCTGCCCAATAAGCATCTTTCGACAAATAATATTTTTCTGCAATGTGAACAAACACTTTATCGTAACCCATAATGTTAGAAGTTTCATAAAAGTTTGCCAAAGTAGCAACACAATATTTAAAGACTTCCTTATTCTTTTTTGATTTCTCTATAATGGTATCGATTGCTTGAATGAGAGAATCTGGATAGGGAACCGTAAGCTGTTGTGTATAGGTTTTAATTTTAGCCTGCATGATGGGAGATCGCAACAATCTTTCATCGCTAAAATCCACATTGTCTAAATAGTGAGATTTGAAATATCTGAATTGAAAAGTGGAGTCAGTAATATTTCCCTTCGAATCTTTTGGTGCTTCAGGAATTTCTGGTTCGGCCATCGTCTTAATAATCGCAGCCATGAATGAATTAGGGTAATCAGCAACAATTTTATAACGGTACTCTTTTACTTCTTTGTCTTTGTCAGCGAGTAATTTTCTTAAAACGACACTAGAGTCTTTGTTGTTTTTATTTTCTTCTAACCTTGCTCTCAATAAATTTGTTTCTTGAGATTTGCTGATCACATATTTTTGATGATCATTGAAAAGTTTGTTTTCAAATGACCCAGTTATTTTCATGTGTTGAATATAATCTAGCGTATCGGTTTCTATCGTAAACTTTTGTTCGGTCGGAAGAATTTCAAAATAAGTTTTGTTAGGAAGTATTACTAAATAAATTCCGCCGGGCAATGTATCCTCACCTTTAAATTCTCCCCAGCCGTTTTGGTCGAGTTGAATAGTGTCTCTTACATATTGTTTGTCGCCATAATGATTTCCCAGATACAAGGCTGTATCTTTTAATCCGATAATATGGACTTTGATGTCGTAACCTCCATTGCTTTTGGCCACAACGAAAGAATTTAAAAATAGAAGTACTGCTGCAATGGTTGATAAGAAGATGTTTCTTTTCATATTGGTTTTGGATTCAAGATTTAGTAATCGGCTAGTGTAACATTTGAACTTTAAAAAATGCGGAAGGGTTTCGCAAATTTAATACCATTCGATGAAGTAAAACTAAATAAATAGAATGTAAGATTCGAAAAAAAGAAAAAGGAAGCCCGAAAGCTTCCTATTTCTGTTAAAATTGGTTAATGAAATCTAAAATTCTGACTGAACTAGTTTCCTGCCAGTTTCCTACAAGTTTCCTCTCAAAGCTTGTTCTCTCTCAATAGCTTCAAAGAGCGCTTTGAAGTTTCCTTTGCCAAATGATTTTGCACCTTTTCTCTGGATGATTTCAAAGAAAACGGTCGGACGATCTTCAACTGGCTTAGTAAAAATTTGCAGCAAATATCCTTCGTCGTCTCTGTCAACTAATATCCCTAATTTTTTGAGTGATTCTAAATCTTCGTCAATCTTCCCAACACGAGAAAGTAAATCATCGTAATAAGTAGAAGGAACTTGTAAGAAATCAACGCCTCTTCTTTGAAGCTCAGTCACCGTTTTTACAACATCGTTCGTCATGATTGCTATATGTTGTACGCCTGCACCACGATAAAATTCGAGGTACTCATCAATTTGCGATTTCTTTTTTCCCGCAGCCGGTTCATTGATTGGAAATTTCACAAAACCATTTCCATTAGAAACTACTTTACTCATCAGTGCAGAATATTCTGTTGAAATATCGGCGTCGTCAAAAGTGATAATCATTTTGAAACCCATGACGTCTTCATAAAACTTCACCCAATCATTCATCTTTCCCAACTCAACATTTCCGACACAATGATCAATGTGTTCCAAACCTACGCTCTCTGTTTTGAAAGAAGGAGAAGCAGGTTTGTAACCAGGCATAAATGGTCCTTTATAATTTTTTCGTTCTACAAATGTGTGTATTGTTTCTCCATAAGTATGAATGGAAGCGAATTTTATTTCACCATATTCATCAGAGATTGTTGTGGGAGCCGTGTGAGCTTTTGCTCCGCGTGACATCGTTTCGTAAAACGATTTCTCCGCATCATCAACACCTAAGGCTAAAACTTTTACTCCATCACTATGTTTCAAAACATGCTGACTGATTTCTGAAGTTGGATCAAATGATGTTGTTAAAACCAATCGAATTTTTCCTTGTTGAAGAACATAAGATGATCGGTCTCTTACTCCGGTTTCAGGACCAGAGTAGGCCACCAACGTAAAGCCAAAAGCTTTTTGATAAAAGAAGGCAGCTTGTTTCGCATTACCGACCCAAAATTCAATGTGATCTGTACCTAAAAGTGGAAGGAAATCTTGTGACATATTCTTTGATTTTAATGGTTATTTCTTTTCAATGCGTTCATCGAAAATGCAAGTACAAAAGTCGTAGAATCTGAACAAAAAAACAAATCCGCTAGAGAGCGGATTTGTTTTGGTTTTGAAGTTTAAAGTCTCTTTTTACTTTTAATGTAAGTGAGTAATTTATTTTTTGCCTTTTATTTGCGCGTTTCTCTCTTTAGAAATCTGTTCTAGTCGAGCCTGGAAATTCGATTTCTTCACGGGCTTTTTCTTATTCTCTTGTATTTGCGCATGAATTTTACCTTCATCCAAAAAGGCTTTGAACAAATATTGTTGACCAAATCCGATTACGTTGGAAAGGAAATAATAATAACTTAATCCTGCAGCGTATCCGTTGAAGATACCAAGGAACATGACGGGCATGATGTACATGATATATTTCATCTGCGGATTTCCAGCAGCAGTCATTTGCATATTGACTTTTGTATAAATCAATGTTGAAATTGTCATCAACAATGTAAAGAGACTGATGTGATTTCCGTAGAAAGGAATGTTGAACGAGAAATTATAAATACTATCGTAGGTAGATAAGTCATGCGCCCATAAGAAACTTTGTTGCCGCAATTCAATAGAAGAAGGGAAGAAGCGGAACATGGCGATCAGCACAGGTAATTGCAACAGCCCAGGAATACATCCGCCTAAAGGATTCACTCCAGCTTTTTTGTAAAGGCCCATCATTTCTTGTTGCTTTTTCATTGGATCATCAGGATATTTCTGATTGATTTCCGTTACCTCTGGTTGTAGCACACGCATCTTAGCTTGCGATTTGAACGATCCATAAGTGAGTGGTAGAAGAATTAACCGAATGATTATTGTTAAGATAAGAATGATGATTCCATAATTCATGTTAAATCCGTTGAGGAAATTAAACATTGGAATGATGACAAATCGATTTACCATTCCGAAAATTCCCCAGCCAAGAGGAATAATTTTTTCCAAATGAAGATTGTCAATTTTCTTTAAACTTTGATAATGATTCGGACCAAAATAAAAGCGCATGTTAATTGACTGCGATGGTTTACGATCGTAGGCCAATGCAAAAGATGAATTGAATTCTTTTACAACAGACTTAGAAGTTTTATCGAATTTAGTTTCAACAATGGGAGCATCAAATCCTTCTTGATCAGAAATTAAAACAGTAGAAAAAAATTGTTGTTTGAAGGCAATCCATTGTACTTTTGTTTTAAGATCTTTTTTTTCTGCTTTTGTTTCAGCTATGTAATCTACGTCCTCATCATTGAACCGATAATAAATTGTGGAGGCATTTCTTTCGTTCTCAATACTTTTTTCTTGAGGTTTAACAATGTCTTTCCAGTCGAGATTAATAAAAGAAGTGTTCTCTGAAATTACATTTTCAAGACCCACTAAATTGACTTTATAATTTAAGAGGTAAGAGTCGTTAGGAAGTGAATAAGCAAATTCAATGTATTTGTTTTCTCCAGCATTCAATCGAAGATTCACAGCGTTCGAAGTACCAGCAGTTCCAGAAGCTTGAAAAAATAAATCTTGCGTGCTAATAATTCTGTTGTGCGATGATAAACTTAGGTTGAAAATATTCGAATCATTATTCATCAAGAATAATGGTTTTCCTTCCCACGTTTTATAATCTTTTAATTGCACTTGTTTTATTTTCCCGCCCTTGGATGAAATCGTTACTTTGATTTTGTTGTTTTCGAGAGTTAAAAGTTGTTCAGTTCCCTGAGCACCTTGAGAAAAGTCACCAAAATTTTCTTGTGCTAATTGCATCGCAGCAGAGTCAGTAAGTGCAACTGAAGAATCAGGTGCAGCGGCTGATTTTTGTTGCATTGCAGCAACGGCTTGTTTTGCCTGAGCATCAATTAATGCAATTGAATCTTGACGATGTTTCAAAGCATTCACTTCTTCCAAAGAAGGTTGAGTATAGATTGAATAAGCAATGATGATAAGGCCAATTATTGAAAGGCCAAGAATCGAATTTTTGTCCATAAGGTACTTGGTAAAAAGGAGCGCAAAGATAAAAAAATCTAGAAGGCAAAAAGCTAAAAGTTGGAGTGGTGGCTATAAAATTCATATTGTATTAAACTGAATTACAATCTACTAGAAACGGGTCAGGTCATTTTTCTGGAGACTCATGGATTAAGCAAATAATTTCCCACGCCTAAATGAGGATCAATTTAACTCACATTGTGCATAAACCATCGTATTTTTTTATCATATCAAATCCGCTGCAATAAATAAAATACCGGTAGCGGTTCACAAAAGAAATGTTCATTTCAAAAGTGATCGAATAAATTCTGATGATAAGGGTTGATACAAATCGATTCGCTTTTGTTCTGACAAATGAATTTGCGCAAATAATCGCTCACTATTTTGAACAGTTATTTCAGAAAATACAGCTTCTGTTTTCAGTTTTGATTTTTGCTCTTTGTTCCAAGTAATAAAACTGTTATAGTTCAGTCCGTGTTATTGACAAAAAACCCTTCTGCTTTTACCACTCTGTTTCCATTGAGAAATGAATTCGTCCTTCTCCAAGCGAGTACGCCATTTTTTTTTCTACATTGCTTACTGTTTCCATAGCGATTTGTTTTTCGCTACAAAGATTGGTTATGAAAAAGAGACTTGCAAGGTGTGGTTGGTCGGATGCTTACTGTGAATCAATCAGCCGACCTGCTTTTAGAAAACCAACAACTCAGAGAGGAAAATTTATATCAACGTTCACAAATCCAAAAATTACAGCATCAGTTAGAGCAATTGCTCCGCTCGCAGTTTGGTTCCAAGTC
>JANLRG010000486.1:0-1063 GCA_031361545.1 Bacteroidota bacterium | reverse complement strand
AGAAGATGTTAAAAAACTTTTAATTCGGATACAAATTTAAGTATATCGACGTCTTAAAATCAATATTTTTTATTAAAATACTCAGATGCCCTGAAAACCAAAAGGCGAATAATGAACGATTGCCTTGTCCTTATTCGCCTTGATGCTGCATTCTACTTTATTTTAGAGGTTAAATTTCTTTTTCAAATAATCAATCGCCATTTTATAAGCTTCTGCCGAACTAGTGGGATCGAAAATAGGATTAGATGGGTTGGCAAAACCGTGTTCTGCATCGAAAACTTTGTAGGTCAATGTCTTGCCTGCTGTTTTCATATTCTTATCAAATTCGGCTATCACATCTTTATTAATCCATTTTTCTTTTCCTGCAAAAAAACCAAGGACATCTGTTTTCAAGGTTTTTAATTTTTCCACTTCTTTCACGGGCATACCATAATACATGATGCAACCGACCGCTTGTTTGCCTTCAACTAAAGCCGATTTGAGCGACAAACCGCCACCAAAACACCAGCCTACACTCGCAATTTTAGCCTTTTTTCCTACAAAATTTTTTGCTCCTTGCATAATACTCATTAGGCGTTCTTCTTTTGCGCCTTGCATCAGTTTTCCAGCTTCTTCACTTTTAACAGCTATCTGACCATCGTACATGTCAAGCGCGATAACATTAACATCGCCGTTCATATCGTTGTAAAATGTCTCGGATTGTTTTTTAATGTAGTCATTTAAACCCCACCATTCTTGATAAACAAACAGCCATTTTTTCGATGCTTTCTTAGCTTTTATCAAAAAAGCATTAGCCGTTTTGCCATCGGGTGTAGCGAAAGTGGTCATTTCGCCACCTGCTTTGCTGATAAAAATAAACGGCAAAGGCTCTGCATGAGCGCGGACAAAATCAGCCGAAGCACCCAGCATTTGATAATCTTCCATAGTTGCCAATTGGCAACACGACATGACTTTTTGGGCTTTTGAAACGCCTAAAACGAGCAAAATACTGAGGGGTAGTAAGAACAGTCTTTTCATAATGAAATTGTTTTTATTGATTAAATAGAGTTGTAACATTGAAAAC
>JANLRG010000451.1:0-1824 GCA_031361545.1 Bacteroidota bacterium | reverse complement strand
GGCAAGTTCAGGCGTTGGCGGCATTGCCAACCCCCTCAGTCTCATCAACCCCAATGATATAGAATCGGTAACGGTTTTGAAAGATGCTTCGGCGGCGGCTATTTATGGCTCTCGCGCTTCCAATGGCGTATTAATGATTACGACAAAAAAAGGCAAAAAGGGCGATGCTCTGAAAATCAATTTCAGCACCGTCTTATCGCAAGCTCAACCCGTTGACATTGTCCCTACCCTATCGGGCGATGAATTCAGAGCATTGGTCAATAAAGTCGGTAACAGCACTCAAAAATCACTTTTGGGTAAAGAAAACACCAATTGGCAAGATTTGATTTATAGAAATGCCTTCAGCCACGATGAAAATTTGAGCTTCACAGGCAACCTGAATAACCTACCTTATCGCTTATCAGTTGGTTATCTCAATCAAAACGGGATTCTTTTAAACTCAAATATGGACAGAAAAACAGCGAGTTTGAACCTCAACCCGCGTTTATTAGATGACCATTTGAAAATAGACATGAGTTACAAAGGTTCATTCGCTAAAAGCAAATTTGCGGACGAAGGGGCTATTGGCGGTGCGGTTTTTTTCGACCCGACGCAAGCCGTTCGCAGTAGCAAAGATGCTTATCAAGGATATTTTGAATGGCTTAATCCCGATGGTACTTTGAATACCCTCGCCGGACGCAATCCGTTGGGTTTGTTGAATTCCCGTCATGATGAGGCGAATGTGAATCGACATATTGCGAATGCGATTGTGGATTATAAATTTCACTTTTTCCCTGATTTGCATGCGAATGTCAACGTGGCTATTGACCAAGCCAATACAGATGGTACGGTTAAAAAAGATAGTACAGCCGCTTCTGCTTCTGCAGTGAAAGGTGTCAATAATACTTATACTCAAAAGCGCACAGCTAAAACCATTGAATCATATTTGAATTACGTGAAGGAATTCAATGGTATTCGGGCTGATGTGATGGCGGGCTATGGCTATCAGGATTTTTATTTTGAAGGCACCAATAATTATTACAACCTAAAAGGTGTTCGTCAAGGCGATACAATTCCTTCTTTTACCAACCCAAGAAGCCAATCCACTTTGGTTTCGTTTTTTGGTCGCGCTAATTTGGGATTCAAAGACCGTTATTTAGCGACTTTCACAGTGCGTCGGGATGGTTCTTCCAAATTAGCACCGGGTCATAAATGGATTACTTATCCGGCAGCCGCTTTAGCTTGGCGGATGACAGAAGATGGCATTGGTAAAGGGCTATTGTCTGACTTGAAAATGCGTTTGGGTTATGGTGTTACAGGTCAGCAAGATGGTATTAGTGATTATAATGGTCTGAAAACCTTTTCTTTGGGGGGTAATACAGCGCAATATGCTTTTGGCGATACTTACATTTCAACATTGCGTCCCGAAGGGTTCAATGAATTGTTGACTTGGCAAAGGACGGCTACTTATAATTTTGGTTTGGATTTCTCAAGTAAAAATGAGCGCGTATCAGGGGCTATTGATTATTATTTCCGTAAAACGAGCAATCTTTTCAATGATGTGAATATCCCTGCGGGTGCTAACTTTACCAATAGAATCAAAAGCAATATCGGTACGCTTGAAAACAAGGGGATAGAATTGACATTGAATACCGTACCCGTGAAAACCAATAAATTGACTTGGGATGCGAATTTTATCGTCGCTTATAATGAAAATAAAATTACGAAGTTGACTTTGGTAGATGACCCTAAATTCGTCGGCGTCGAGACGGGCGGTATCTCCGGCGGTGTGGGTAATAATATCCAAATACATGCTGTGGGCTTTCCAAAATCGTCTTTTTATGT
>JANLRG010000445.1:0-2333 GCA_031361545.1 Bacteroidota bacterium | reverse complement strand
GAGCAAAAGACAAGTCATTTAATGCGGATTTTTCAACAGATTTTGATGAAGACTTACCTAAAATCGAAGTGATTCCGCAAGATATGGGGCGTGTTTTATTGAATTTGATTAATAATGCTTTTTATGCCGTTAATCAGCGTAAACAACTTTTGGAAAGTTCTCAACTTTCCGAAAGTTATATCCCCTCAGTATTAGTGAGTACACAAAAGCTTAATAATCAAATAATCATAAAAGTGAAAGACAATGGTATCGGTATGTCTGAAAGCGTCAAAGCCAAAGTCTTTCAACCATTTTTTACCGCCAAACCAACAGGACAAGGGACGGGTTTAGGGCTTTCATTAGCGTATGATATTGTGACCAAAGGGCATGGTGGGACTTTGGAGGTGGTTTCTACTGAGGGGGTAGGTTCGGAGTTTATTATTTCTTTACCTTTTAAACCCCATTGAAAATGAAAACTTTAACTTTTTCTCTCTTACTCATTAGCAGCTTTGGTTTTGCCCAAGACCGACAAGAAATTGATAGCTTAAAGCACGAATTGGCAATTGTCAAACACGATACAAATCGGGTATTGGTTTTGGAACGTTTATGCCAAGCGTATCGTTTTGAAAGCTCAGATTCTGGCAGAATATATGGGCAGCAAGGCATGGATTTAGCGCAACAAATTAAATTTCAAAGAGGAGAAGCAATCGCTTATCAAACATTGGGTAATTTTTATAGGCTTAAAGGCGATTTACCAAAAGCGTTGGCGTTGCTTTTCAAAGCATTACAAATTGCCGAAAAAGAACAGTACTTACATGAACTTGGCAGGTGCTTGAATCGTATTGGAAATGTTTATATCGAACTGTATGACTATACAAATGCCATATTTTATCAAAAACGAGCACTTAAAATATTTGAATCCATTCAAAATAAGGATGGAGTCATTAATACAGAGGCATATATTGGTGAAACTTATGAGAAAAATAATCAATTGGACTCCGCTGCTATTTATTTTCAAAAAGCCTATAAAAAGGTAGAGACTTCTAAATTTGCGCTCAAACATGCCTACCTACTCCGATGTATGGGAAGCCTTCAATTCAAATTGGGGAATCGGCGTAAAGCTTTTGAATACTTACACGAAAGTATTCAAATCAATAAAATTAACAATGACTATAACAATGGAACGCTTACTTTTAATACCCTTGCTGAATTTTTCAAGGAGTTGAACCAAAGGGACTCATGTATTTACTATGCCAAAAAAGCCCTTGCCGAAGCACAATCCATTGGTTTGAAAAATGGCATATTAGACGCAAGTGCACTATTAGCAGAACAACTTGAGTCAAAAGACCTTAAAGAAGCCCACAATTACCTTAAATTAGCCAAAGCAACAAATGATGAACTTTATGGCAGACAAAAAGTGCAGGTGTTACAAAAAATACTTTCGGAAGAGCAAAAACGGCAACGGCAAGTTGAGCTGGAAAACGAAAAACATCAAAATCAATTAATGCAGTATGCTTTTTTGGCTGGTTTAGGCATATTTTTACTGATTGTGTTTATTCTTTACCGAAATAATAAGAAACAAAAAGAAGCCAATACATTATTGCATCATCAAAAAGAAGAAATCAATCGAAAAAGCAAACAATTAGAAAATTCACTCAAAACCCTCAAATCCACTCAAGCCCAACTCATCCAATCCGAAAAACTTGCTTCACTCGGGGAACTCACAGCTGGCATCGCCCACGAGATACAAAACCCGTTGAATTTTGTCAATAATTTCTCGGAATTGAGTGTGGATTTAGTAAAAGATTTAAAAGAAGAAATCGAAAAACCTACGCAAGACAAGGAATATATCGGTGAATTATTCGATGATTTAAGTCAAAACCAAGAGAAAATAAACCATCACGGCAAACGGGCAAGTAGCATTGTGAAAGGCATGCTCGAACATTCGAGAGCAAGTACAGGCGTAAGAGAATTGACCGATATTAATAAATTGGCAGATGAATATTTGCGATTGTCGTATCATGGTTTGAGAGCGAAGGATAAGAATTTTAATGCAGATTACAAAACGGAATTTCAAGACCCCCTCAGTAAAATTGAAGTTATTCCGCAAGATATGGGTCGGGTTTTGTTGAATTTGATTAATAATGCTTTTTATGCTGTACATGAAAAAATGAAGCAAAATACTGAGGGGGGGTATCTGCCAACCGTTACAGTCACTACACAACAGCTTGACAATCAAATAATTATAAAAGTTAAAGACAATGGCATCGGTATGCCCGAAAGCGTCAAAACCAAAGTCTTTCAACCATTTTTTACAACAAAACCCACAGGGCAAGGGACGGGTTTAGGGCTTT
>JANLRG010000375.1:0-1054 GCA_031361545.1 Bacteroidota bacterium | reverse complement strand
CAAGACCTCATTGATTTTAATAAAAAAAATGAAGATCAAGCCATGCCCACTTTCAAACAAGAAACCTTTGAGAAGTCCGCTAAGAAAGGCGATTTAAACAGCAAAGAATACCTGAAAGCCTTAGAAAAAAGCCACAATGGGTCAAAAAAAATCATTGATACTGTCATGCAAACCCATCATTTGGATGCCATCGCAGGGCTGACAATGGGACCCGCTTGTAGCATCGATACCATCTATGGTGACCGTTGGGGCGATGTTTTTTTCACTGCTCCTGCTGCTACGAGTGGTTATCCGCATATCAGTCTGCCTTGCGGTAAAGTTTATGACTTGCCAGTTGGTTTATCATTTTTCAGCGGGGCATATACTGAGGGGGTACTGCTTTCTATCGCTTATGCTTACGAACAGACTACTAAACATCGGATGATGCCGACGTTTAAAAAAGCCTTTTTGGGGTAGGTAATTAGAATCAGGATTAGTAGAATTTTTTAAGGATTTAATAGGATTTTGTCGCACTCGGAAATCCTATTAAATCCTTAAAAAATTTTGTTTTACAAATAATCCTCATCATCATGATCGCTCAATGCTTTTCTGCCGATATAAATGCAATCTTTATAACTTTCTGCGCATTGATAATGCACATCATTCGGGTCAAATTTATGCCGCGCTATTTTATCAGCCATAATATTTTTAAAATTATATGGTTCATCGAACTCCATTAAATACGTTTCATAGACATAAGGCAACATCTCTGCTGCTTTCAATTGCGTCTGTCGGAGTAATACTAACCGAACCGCTTCACGCCAATCTTCATGGGCTTCTATGGGGAAAGGTTCTTTGAAATCCCTTAAATACATCAAACACTCTTCAAACTCGTAGTCTTGATCCAATTGAAAATTATCATAATAATAAGCATGGGCTTCTTTGGTTTCTTTGTTTTCAACAGCTTCTACGAAAGCTTTGATGTTTTCAGAACCCCAAAACAATCTGTGACGATATGGTGTGTGAACAACTGGCTCAGTTGGCTCAACTACTTGAGGCGTTGTCAGTGCCAAGT
>JANLRG010000369.1:0-1412 GCA_031361545.1 Bacteroidota bacterium | reverse complement strand
GTTATTAAAAACAAACCGTCTAATAATTCATTGTCTAAAGGCTGTGCAGGAGCAGGGTTTAAAATGACTTTTTGACCGTTTGCCTTAGCTTTATTGATAATAAAAGCAATAGTTTCCATCGGAATTTCTAATTGCACCAGTATGATTTCGGCTTCGTTCATGACGCCTACAGCTCCAATATCCTTCGGCAGCAAGTTGGCATTAGCACCCGGGGCAACGACGATACAATTTTCTCCTTCATTATTAACCGTTATTAAAGCCGTACCGGAAGGGGCATTTTTATCTTCAAAAACGTAAGTAGTCTCCACACCTTCTTTATGTAAACCACTGATAGTCTGTTTGCCAAAAATATCATTGCCGACTTTGGCAACAAAAATCACTTCGCCGCCCAATCTGGCAGCGGCTACGGCTTGATTTGCCCCTTTTCCACCTGCATTCATAAAAAATATACCGCCCATGACAGTCTCTCCGGGCAATGGTAATTTATCCGCTTTGACCACCATATCGGTATTGGCACTACCAATTACAATTATTTTTTTCATTAAAGAAATCATGATTTTTATTTACAATTGTCTGATTTTAATGTTCTTGAAGAATGCTTGATCGCCATGATTTTGTGGTAAAACACACTGCTTCTTCCCTATCCCAAAATTAGTTAAATTTTTATATTTATCAAGGCAATTAGGCGGCGGAATGCTTTTCGGCATGTTTATCATCGTCCAGCAATTAATATTCTAAACCCAAGCTGGAACGGGGTCAATTAAGGTCAATAAAATATTTAATGCCACTATTTCCCCCGTTCACAAGCTTGAAATCAATGTTCAACTCAAAAGAACTTTATGATTCTGTAGTAACTATATCGCCACCTTTACCTTCGGAAGGCTCGATACTTAATACCCCCTCAGTATTTCACTGTAAATATTGATAAAAATCCTTCCTACCAAAGCGGATTCTGAACCAATCCTTTCCCGATATTGATATCTGTTTGTGGGATAGGGTACAAATACATTTTAGGCGTGAATACTCTATTTTCTATATTAAATAGGTTTGTAGGTAAATGTATTATCTGCATTTTTAGTAATATCTACTCCTCTTAAAGGACTGCCTAAAACAGTGGGTGCAATCATCCACCTGCGGACATCCCAAGCACGATGGTCTTCAAACGCAAACTCTACTCTTCTTTCATTGCGAATTTTCTCTCTTACTTCGGCTTGTGACAAACCGGCAACTAATGGCGGCATGGCGACGCCTGTTCTGGCTCTTACAATATCATAATACTTTTTGATGTCAGCATTGTTAGGACGCCATTCGTTCAGTGCTTCTGCATAATTTAAATAAATTTCAGGATAGCGTATAATAATCCAACTATGTCCGTGTTGCCATTGAGTAGATTCAAACTTTCAATCTGATAT
>JANLRG010000313.1:0-2795 GCA_031361545.1 Bacteroidota bacterium | reverse complement strand
GGTGGTACTTGTTTGGATGCTTATTCATTGAGTTTACCAGTTACGGTTTCGCCGATAGCTTGTCCATGTTTGACCCCCTCAGTAGGTGGCATCGTTGGGTTGACAAGCGGTAGTTTACCGCTGGCTTCACCTTTAAATACGGGTACATTGGGCGTGTTAGGTCAAGTAGGCAATATCCTCAAATGGCAAACCTCCACGAATGGTGGTACATCATGGTCAGATATTGCTAATACAACAGCGAATTATGATTTTACTGATGTTGCTCACAATCAGTTGTTTCGGACAGTAGTGAATAGCGGTGGCTCGTGTACGGATGCCTATTCATCCAGTGTGACGCTTACAACTTTGGGTGTAAATTGTTCATGCTTGGTTCCGTCGGTAGGCGGTTCAGCAGCTTTGACGACGGGTGTTTTGCCTTTGTGTTCAACATCTAATAGTGGCACTTTGGTTTTGACTGGTCATATGGGCAATATTGTAAAATGGCAGACTTCAATCAATGGTGGCACATCTTGGACAGATATATCTAATACTTCAAATAGCCTTGATTTTACAAATGCTTTAAATAATCAAGAATATCGGGCAGTTGTCAATAATGGAGCAGCTTGTGGGAATGTTAATTCATTGCCTTTTGTAATTGTTCTTTCACCATTAGGTTGCCCATGTTTGACCCCCTCAGTAGGCGGGGTTGTGGCGTTGACAAGTGGTGTTTTACCATTATGCTCGCCTTTAAATACGGCTGAAATTAGTTTAACAGGTCAAGTTGGCAATATTGCAAAATGGCAAACGTCAACCGATGGCGGCACTACATGGACTGACGTTTCTAATACTTTAGCAAGTTATAACATAAATAATGCTGCGAATAATCAGCAATTTAGGGCAGTTGTGAATGCAGGAGGTTCTTGTAGGGATGCATATTCTGCGAGTATATCTCTGACGGTTTCGCCCATTGCATGCCCTTGTATAATCCCCTCAGTAGGTGGAACAGTGAATTTGACAGTGGGTATTTTACCTTTTCCAACACCTTTAAATACAGGTGTTCTAAGTTTGACAGGTCAAATAGGTAATATCGCAAAGTGGCAAACGTCAACAGACGGCGGCACAACTTGGACAGATATTGCTAATACTACGGCAAGTTATTCTTTTGCTAATGCTTCTAACAATCAGCAATATAGAGCCGTAGTGAATAATGGCGGTGCTTGTGGTGATGCTTATTCTGCAACGACTACCATAACGGTTACAGGCTCAGCTTTTCCTTGTTTAGTGCCTTCAATGGGCGGCATAGCAGCTTTTACAAGTGGCATTTTACCGTTATGCTCTTCATTTAACTCTGGTACAGTGAGCTTAGTAGGGCATATAGGCAATATAGTCAAGTGGCAAACTTCAACGAATGGCGGTGTCAGTTGGACTGATATATCCAATACTACAGCAAGTTATAATTTTACAAATGCAGTCAATAATCAATTGTATCGGGCGGTTGTTAACAATGGAGGAGTTTGTGGCGATGCCTATTCTATAAGTGCTACAATTTTAGTTTCCAGTTTAGCCTGTCCTTGTTTGATTCCTTCTGTTGGTGGAGTTGTCGCTTTGACAAGTGGTGTTTTACCGCTATGTGCCCCTTTAAATATTGGTACAATTAGCTTGACCGGACAAATTGGCAATATTGCAAAATGGCAAAGTTCGACCGATGGCGGTGCTACATGGACAGATATTTCAAACACAACAGCAAGCTATAATTTCACAAATGCCCTTGATAATCAACAGTTTAGAGCGGTTGTGAACAATGGCGGCTCATGCCTCGACGCATATTCTCTAAATATTGCGCTTCCTGTTTCTCCTTTGTCATGTCCTTGTTTGACCCCCTCAGTAGGAGGCATTGTCAACTTGGCAAGTGGTCTTTTATTACCCTTGTCATCTCCTTTGAATGGTGGCAATTTGAACATGATTGGGCAAATTGGGGCTGTTTCAAAATGGCAAACCTCAACAGATGGTGGCTCAACATGGTTAGACATAGCCAATACTTTACCGAGCTATAATTTTACAAATGCTTTAAACAATCAGCAATACCGCGCAGTGGTGAACAACGGCGGAGCTTGTACTGACGCTTACTCAGCGAGTATCCCGATTACAATAACCCAACCTACTTGCCCCTGTTTGACCCCCTCAGTAGGCGGCATCACAGTATTGACTCATGGTGTTTTGCCTTTATGCTCTTCTGCTAATACCGGTACTGTGGGTTTGACAGGACAGGTAGGGAATACTGTAAAATGGCAAATTTCACTTGATTTAGGTTTGACATGGACAGATGTAGCAACTAATACAGTCAGCCATACTTTTGCGAATGCTTTGAATGGTCAGTTTATACGCTCTATAGTGAACAATGGCGCAGGTTGTTTAGATGCCCCCTCAGTACCCTTAGTCATTCCGTCTATTATATCTGCCTGTATCGAAATCGTGAATGGGATAGATGATGACGGCAATGGCTTAACGGATTGTGCAGACCCTAACTGTATTTTTAAAGCAGTTGCGCCCAGATTAGTCAAACGAAAAAATTAAAAAATTTTAAAAATAGACGTCAAACTTTGAAAATTAAAAATGTCACAATTTTAACGTTTATGATATTTTTAATTATTAACAATTTTGATGAATGACTTTTGTTAAATGATAAAATTATAACTTAAATGTTAATAAAATCATTTTATATCATCTAATTGATTTTTTAATTACCTTAAATTAGGTATAAAATATTAGTCACAATCTATTGTGAATTGATATTAAAAAAAAAGATTTGGCACAAT
>JANLRG010000253.1:0-1262 GCA_031361545.1 Bacteroidota bacterium | reverse complement strand
GGTGGTATTGGCAAAACGTCGGTCGCTGCAAAATTCATGGCTTTATATGGCGAAACCTATAAACATCTGGCTTGGTTGACTGTGCAAAAGAGTTTGTCTGAGGCTTTTACAAGTGATATGGTATTATTGAATGCGCTGCATATCGCGGATGAGGTACAAAAACTGATTGAAGCGCAACAATTAGCCCAGGCTTTTCAATTGGTTTTTCACAAATTAAATTGTTTGGATAGCACATTGGTAGTGCTGGATAATGCCAATGATTTGGCGGACTTGGTACAACATAAAAAACTATTCGATACGGCACATTGCCATTTCTTATTAACCTCCAGAGCATTGCCTCAAGCATGGCAAGTGGTCAAAATTGAAAAATTATCGACTAATGAAGCACTGGCGTTGTTCCGACTCCATGCCCCCTCAGTACAAGCATCGGATAAAGACTTGACGGCTTTGTTGGAGTGCTTGGATTTTCATACATTATTGATTGAATTGGTCGCCAAATCGGCTTATGCATCAGCCATTCCTTTTGAGACTTTGCAACAGATGATTCAAGTCAACTTTATTCACGGTCAAAAGCTCAATATCCGCAAAGTCAATACGGGTACTCATGGCGATAGCTTGGATGATAATGCCAAACGCGCCAAAGTGGAAGAGTATATTTGGTTGATATTTAAGAATATCGCTGATATTTCCGACCATTCAAAAGTGCTTTTAAAAGCGATGGCATTATTGCCCACAGCCACCACTTTTACCGACGATTTTTTAGAAACCCATTTCAAGCATTTTGGATTAGAAGAAGATATTTTTGAACTATTAGACCATTTGGTAGAGCGCGGTTGGCTTGAATCGGTTCGAGAAACCAAAAAACCAGCCTACAAAATGCATCCTTTAATTGCTGATGTGGTGGTGAAACATTTGGAAGTGACTGTCACTTTTGCGGCTACATATATCGAGTATGTAGCAGACTTAATTAGTTATAAAAATGTTGATTGTCAGCATAATTTATTTGAAAAAAACAAAAATAAACCTTTTGCTGAACGCTTGATATATTTGTTTTTTGAAGAAAATACTAGTGAGATGTCTTATTTACTAGATAGATTTGGATATTTGGAAGAATGTTTTGGTTTTCATAATATAGCTATTCATTTTAAAGAACGAGCTTTGGAAATAGCTAATCTTATTTTTGATAAAAATCATATAACTGTTGCAAATCGTCAGGCTAATTTAGCCAATGTATACAAAGATACAGGGCAATATCAAAGTGC
>JANLRG010000227.1:0-1036 GCA_031361545.1 Bacteroidota bacterium | reverse complement strand
AGGCGTTTATGAGTTAAATGTGTCACCTTCATTTAACATAAGTGGGATTATAACTTGAATCAGGATTTACTTTCGGTGCTGCCTTCGCATTACAGACCAATCGGTTTAATGTGGCAACAAGTAGAGCTAAACTTTGTACTTTGATAATTACGGATGAAAGCTATATAAATCTAAATCCGTGTTTTGAACTAAGCCGTTTTTGGGGCAGTTTGTAAAAAAATTTAAATTTATTCGCATTAATACGAATCAAAAAACTTTACTATCCGTATTAAAACAAATAAAAACGCATTAAAATGAATTAATGCGCATTAATTCATTTTATTCATATAAATACATGCTAAATACTGAATACTCTAAACAATGTCCCGAATGTAAAAATCATTTTGATGCGCGTAGGCTCAATCAAAAATTTTGTACTGCTGAATGTAAAATTCGATATAACAATCGAACCCTTCGCACTCATTATCATGCTCGAAAACAAGAAGATAGCATTTGTCGGGATGTCAATAATGTCCTTTTCAAAAACCGAAAAATACTGAAACAATTTGAAGGAAAAACCGTAAAATTAGAAGAACTTACTCAACGCGGGTTCGTCTTGAAATTTATCACTCAGTTTGAGCGTAAAAATGATAAAAAAAACATATTCTATTGTTACGACATCGGCTATGAATTTTTTGACACTCAAACACTAACCGTTTTCAAACGCACTTAAAAAAAATCATCATGCAAGAAATTCCATTATTCGACGAATTTGGCTTTAAGCCATCTGTGCCATTAAAAGTTCCCAATTGGGTTTGGATTCTTTTGGCTTTCGTTGTTGGGGGAGCTATTTCTTATTTGGCTTTCAAACCTAAAAAAGAAATAGCGGAAGTAAAAAAATCTCTTGACCCAAATTCAGGGAAAGCAATATCCTAATTCTGAATTTTAAAAATGAACTCCCTGACAGAATATCCTTGTTCTGCATCGGGGCTTTTGTGTTTTTAGTAATAAAAGCGGACAAATTTACTTGTAGATGCCTACTACAAATCTCAAAGCA
>JANLRG010000192.1:0-2669 GCA_031361545.1 Bacteroidota bacterium | reverse complement strand
GATTTGAAAAAACTCAATGTTCGATACGCCCAATTTTATATTAATGCCTTGAATACTGAAACAGAAGGCGTGGACTTATCAGCAACATTCAAAACCAATATTAAAAATAGCAAGCTTAATATGACTTTCGTTGGTAATTTTAATAAAATGACCACGCCTGTTATTAAAACAACTGATAATTTTAAAGGTAAAGAAGCGCAGCTTATTAGCCACCGGGAGTTACAATTCATTATTTCAGCCGCCCCAGCTTCAAAATTTCACTACAATTTAAACTACATTTTAAAGAAATCAAATTTCAACCTCAATTTTACTTATTTTTCAAAAATAGAAATCGTTCCCCTTTCCGAAGTAACAACTTTCAATAATACTTACTCACCGCGCTTAGTGACAGATGTTAGCTATAGTTTAAAACTCAACAAAAAATGCTCACTTATGATTGGGGTAAACAATCTTTTTGACGTCTATCCATCCATCCAAAGTACAGATATAACTGATTCGGGTGGACAATGGGAGGGCGTTCAGAATGGGAATGCTGGAGCGTTTTTCTTTTCTCGTTTTTCTTTTTCTTTTTAGAATGGATAAAATACTCAATTATACTGAGGGGGTGTTGTTTAAATAAAAATCGCATAAAATATTGATAATCAATAAATTATGCGATTTAATCTAAATTTAAGTTATTCAATTTAAAACTTTTTGTTGACTGTTTTTTTAATTTGAAGCTGATTTGATAACTTTTTGAATGGCTATTTTATATTGGCTTTTATATCGAATAAAATAAACCCCATTCGGTAAATCATTCGTTTTTACTTGCACTTGATAATGCCCTTTGTTTTTGGATTCCGTTTGGATATTTTTAAGTATCCGCCCATTAATATCTACTAAACTCATATTGACATTCTCGAAATCTTGATTCACTTCGTAATCAATATTCACCGACTCATTGAAAGGGTTGGGTGTGACAAGCAATACATCTGTTATTTTGTTGGTAGGCGTATTACTGTCATTGTCTGAAATGGCATTACCACCGCCATTACCTGCACCCGGGCAGCAAGGAAATGTAGAAGGTGCTGCTACAAAAGCTGTCCCTTGCCTGACTTCAAATCCCGGATTGAGCGTAATGGTGGGTGACCAATAATCCACTTGCCTATCACCTTGTAAAACGGATGTAGATGTAATTGATTGAGAGGCTCGATAGTCGTTAAGTGGGCTTTGAGGTAATGTAAATACAGATGCAGTATAACATAACAATGCATATTGTGGATTGAAATTCAATATGCCATTAAACATCGTTTCCCATTGACAGGGAGTTATAGCATAACTTCTATTTCCTTGCCCCATTAAATTATTACTTGTACCTCCTGTATTACAAGCACCTAAAATAGTTCCATTACAGTCGATACTACCACCGTTGCCAGGTCCTGGATTAGGACCGCAAGTGGTAACTTGCGGGCATCTTGGATTACATTCTGTATTGACATTTAAATCAATATCTTTACATTCATTGTTGCAATAATAACTATGATTTAGCCCTAAGCGATGACCTAATTCATGATTCAAAATCCTTTTATCGTCTAATAACCCAAAGAAATAATGACAATAGAAATCATAAATAAAAATATTATTATCATTCTGCGGCCCAAGTGAATATACAAATCCACCCCAACTACAAGCTGGAGAAGTTGGGGTATTGTCATTCAATATTACAATATCAATCACTTTATTGCCATATTTTGGACTATAAGATTGCCCATTTTGGTAAAACCAAATCCCGCCATTAACATCTGCAGTATTTGAAGGTTCAGAATATAGTTTATATTGCAACTTAGCATTTCTCACATGAGCAACAGGGCTACCATTAGGAGCAGGAAATTCATAAGGTTGTAAATTAGACCACATTTCATTGGCAACTTCTAATAATTTTTTAGCTGCAATAATTCCTTCTGCTTGTGTTGGAAAGCCTGTTGGGACAAAATGTATATTTACATTCAACGTTATAACCGGAGCTTGATTATAAGAATTAGGAAATGTTATACATGTTGTCATATTTGACCTCAGATTGAGACTTGAAGAAATAGGTAAGTCACAAACTACACCTGGAGATTGCTGTGCAAATATGGTAAAATGCAGCAGCCACATAAAGATAATTAAGTGATATTTCATTATTTTCAAGTTTAGTAATTAACAATTTTTTTTGAAATAAAGTAATTATTAACAGTTTTTACTTGAACTACATAAAGACCCAATGGTAAATCAGATAGTTTAATAATTGCTGAGGAACTTTGGATATTTTCCGTTATTCTTAGTATTTTTCCACTAATATCTACTAATATGATGCTTTTTATCAAATCCTGATTTTCATCATTCTCAATTTTTACGTCAAGCAAAGGTTTTTGGAAACTGATAGTTAGATTATTTTTTGTATTAACATCATGCGTTTTTGATAGCAAAAAGCAATCTGTATTTACAAATTTCAACTCACCTACTCTATCATCTTTATAACAGTTGAGTCTGTAATTCCTACCACCATTTGTTGATGTTCTACCTTGAGATTTTATATGAGTAATATCTGAATTTAAAGGACCAACTCTATCACAAATAAATAGAGGATTTATTAAATCAACATCAATAACACCTGTAGTTGTTTTATAAGTAAATTTTTTTAATGATAA
>JANLRG010000169.1:0-1489 GCA_031361545.1 Bacteroidota bacterium | reverse complement strand
TGCAATATTCAGGGACTTAGTACCCGCCCAATTTTCTATATTTTTCGAAAAATTTAGGTCTGTTGTACTTTGACCAAAACCATATCGCCCGATGAAAAAGTCTTTCGGTGAATTAGCACCCAATGTAGCATTGGTAGAATTATGAGATAAAAAATCAAAATAATTTTGCCCGTAACCTGTACTTAAATCCATATTCCAACCCGATGTTTTCAGGCTGCGGATACCGACGAAGCCCGAAAAATCCTGTGTTACACCTTGCTGATTGGGCGTAAAACCGTTGGGGTGAACAGCAGGATTGGAGCGTGGATTAGCGGGAACGGCCGGTATGAAATTCACATTCCCCGTAATATCCCGCTTAGAATATCCGCCAAACGCATATAATTCAATCGTTTTTGTCAAAGGATAACCTATATTGGCGAAACCCTGATAAGCGACAATAGGGTTTTGCCCATGTCTGTTGACTTCTACTTTGTTACCCGAAGCGATAGTCGGAAATTTACCTCTTTCTTTTCGGATACTATCTTCAACCGTGTTGGACTGTGTTGTGGGTGCGTAAATACGTCCAGTATATGAGCCTGTTCTGTTGGAGCCTTCCGATTTTTGATAATGCAGAGTCATGTTCAGATAACTGCCTTCTTTTCCCAAGCCCCAACCATAATTGAGCGCACTCATCAACGATTGTCCATCCCCTTCTGATGTAAGCCCATATTGGTTTTTGAATGTCCCTTTATTTATCGATTTTTTTAAACCCAAATTTATAATACCTGCTATGGCATCCGAGCCATATTGTGCCGCCGCCCCATCGCGCATCACTTCTACTCTTTCCAAAGCCAAAGCTGGAATGGTGTTCATATCAGACATTATCGTCCCTCTTGCAACATTAGAACCCGGGTTAATGGCAGAAAATTGGTGGCGGCGTTTACCGTTTACCAATACCAATACTTGGTCGGGCCACAAGCCACGCAAAGTGGCAGGGTCGGTGAAACTGCCCACAGCATTATAGTATTTGTTAGAATTGAATGAAGGCGCAACGTATTTTATCATCACACCCAATTCCACCTGACCTGTAGATTGGAGTTCTTCTGCCATAATAATATCAATCGGTACGGGTCTGTTGACATCAGTCCGTGGCTTCCCACGTGACCCCAAAACAGAGACCGTATTCAAGGTTGTGGCGTCTTCCTCTAAGGTAATACTGAGGGGGGTAGTCGTAGCTTTTACCTCTACCGTTTTGAAGCCGATATGACTGATGTACAAAATTTCTCCTACTTCCGCTACAATTTCAAAATTGCCATTTATGTCTGTCACTGTGCCGACAGTCCTACCTTTAGTCGTGACGTTGACCCCTGCTATTGGATTGCCTTTGGCGTCAATAATTTTCCCTGAAACAGGTGGTTCAGGTTTGAGATTAATATTTAGTTTTTTTGATAATTCAAAGGCACTATTAGCTTTTAATTGATTGCCTAAAATAAATAAAGATAGAAATAAA
>JANLRG010000167.1:0-1272 GCA_031361545.1 Bacteroidota bacterium | reverse complement strand
TACTTTAAAACAAAAAATATTCATGATTTTGAAACCCAAAAACAAGGACCAGAAAGTAAAATTATAGTGAAATCCTTTTTGATTAAAAATGAAGAACTTGTTGATTCAATAGTTTCATTGTATCGCCCAAATACTAAAAATGGCGACCCTCGGATTTGGTTTAAAGGGTTGGGTAGCTATGTAAAAGCCAATGATATTTTAGGTATTATTGAATTTGAAAAAGCATTGTATGTTTTGAACATTACTCAACTTGATTTGGAAAAATTATTAACTCAGGAATTTTCCAATCCTTTGAAAGAACTCCTTTATGAAATCAAGCAAGCATCGAATGAAATTGCGGACGAATTGTTGTTTAAACTGCGAAAAATTGCAAAAGGCGGCTTTGTGCCAGCCTTGTTAAATGCGGATACAGCTATAGGAAGAACCTTAGAACATCTTCTGGGGGTGCCAATGAATTCTAAAAAAACACCTGATTATAAGGGGATTGAGTTAAAATCTTTCAGAGACAAAAGAGGGAATCGGAAAAATTTATTTGCGAGAGTTCCAGATTGGGATATTAGCAAGCTCAAAGGTACAGATGAAATATTGTATAATTTTGGGTATATAAGAAATGATATTTTGAGATTGTATTGCACACTTTCGGCTATTGTAAGAAATTCACAAGGGCTAATGTTGAGGGTAGATAATAATTTACGTCAATTGATTGAAAACTCTGATAAACCAGAAATGAATGATTATGCAGCGTGGAGATTAGAAACTTTACATGAGTCACTGAATATCAAACATAAAGAAACATTTTGGATTGCCGCTGATAGTAAAATCGAAGATGGCAAAGAGTATTTTCAATTCAAAAAAGTTGAACACACCCAAAAGCCAATTATAAGTCAATTTGATATTTTATTGGAGCAAGGAATCATTACTCTTGACAATTTAATTAAAAAGAACGAAAAGGGAGGAGTTAATGAAAAAGGTCCCATTTTCAAGTTAAAACCCAATGCTTTGGGTTTACTTTTTCCACCAAGCCAGTCTTATAATTTGTTGGTTTAGAAAAAATCATTATACTAGTAAATAAAACACCCCCTCAGTATTTGGCATAAAAAAAGCGGCATACAGGAACCACTCTTATCGTCTTATAAAACAATGCCCAATACTGAGGGGGTGCTTTTGTACTACGATAATGTCTTTTTTTCTAAACCAATAAATTATAAGACTGGCTTGGTGGAAAAAGTAAACCCAAAGCATTGGGTTTTAACTTGAAAATGGGACCTTTTT
>JANLRG010000149.1:0-1860 GCA_031361545.1 Bacteroidota bacterium | reverse complement strand
TTTATTGACAATTTATTTTTTTTAAAGATATGAAATTAATTTAGGTTATAAGGCTTTACTAAATTATAAAGTATTGATTTTCAACAAATTGTAAGGGGCAACCACTTGGATTGCCCCTAAAAATTATTACTTCGCTTTTGTTAATTTGATAGACTGAACAGGCTGCCCATCTACCAAAATTCGGGCGATGTACATGCCCTCAGCGACATCATTAGCGCGCCATTTTACTTGATAATTGCCCGCCGAAAGGTCACTATCTTCTAATATTTTCACCACTTTACCTGTAACATCATATACTACTACGCTGACATGAGCATTTTCAGCGATGTGATAATCCAATGTTGTTTCTTGAGAGAAAGGATTTTGACCCACTTTCATAAGGGCTTGCTTGCTACTAAGCCCTAATTTCGATGTAGTAGGGTCTTTCATATTCAAGTCATTTGCCGGAAAAACCGTACCCGCTGGAATACCGCCGCAGACGCCGAAGCCACTATGAGGCGCAGCTAAATAAGGAAACGAAGGTTGGAATGCCTTGTCATTTTTTTCAACGCCTGTTGTGTAGCTCAAAACATTCAATAATTTAGGCGTCAATGGACTTTGACCAATGACCCAATCGTCGTACCATAAACCCACCGCTGCTAATACTGCTCCCGATAGAGCTTGTAATTCAATACGGGTCACGTCATCTTCTAAGCGGCGACCATTAGGGAAGCCATCCATGTTAGGAATCCATTGCAAGTCTTTTGTAGTATTATAAGCAGGGTCAGTCAAGCCCAAAACAGCAGCAGCAATTAAACCCTCGCTGCTGAATTTGGGATGGTCACGCGGTGTAGGGGTCACTGCCATATTGAGGCGCAACATATCACCAAAGCGCAAATCCGTTGGAATAAGCGACCATGCGGGTAAAAAATTGTTGATAAAAGGCTTGCCCGCAGTGAATGGATTGCCAGGCGTTTTGCCTGTCGCTAATTGATAGGGCGAAAGGTTAGGTACGCCTGAGTAAAAAATAGGCAATATATTCACTGAATTCGGCGCACCTTTTCTGAGCAAATAATTACCATATAGTGCATTATCGAAGGCAGTTCCTACAGTTGCTGGATGCCCTTTGATGACAAATAAACCGTCTTTACCGTTGCCAAAATCCACTGCCCCCAAAACAGTTTGTGATTTTGTTTGAATCCGCAACTTAGACAATGCTGGAATCGCTCCACCAAACAAACGGTCGTCCATATAAAGGTCGGGTTCTGGATTGGTGAAGTATTGTTCAAACTCGGCTTCCCCTTGATAGGGTGTACGGTAATTCCATTTGTCTTTTTGACCGATTGGAATGAGCACTTCATTCGTCAAAGGCATACCCAAACGAGAGACTTGAACCCAATCGCCTGCAAAAGTAGGCTTCGCACCATCGTTGTTCAAAGTAGTGATGCGTGGGCGACTTGCCGAAGCCCAAATGCCGACGATAAAGTCAGGGTCGAGAATGTTTTTAGCTTTGTCAATGGTTTTAAAGTCTTTTTGCAAAAGCTGAATAGGGATTTGCAAAGCAATAGCGTGTACGTTGTAGCAACCTACACCGTCGCGTGCGCCCCCATCTCCACGAGTTTGCGCAAGATCAAAAACACCGCCCAAATCTACAAAGAAGGGGTCATCTACTGAACCACAGAAGATTCTTTCGCCCGTGCCAGTCGAAGAGGTGGCGATAGCTTCCCTCATGAGTTGAGCATAAGGCTTACCCAAACCAAGTGTTGCATTGTCAATGGAGCGAGGACCGATATTCGGCGGCGGCACAATACCATTGTCTAAAATAGTCACCATAACGCCATCACCAAAACGGCGTTCAACTTTGTAAACTGTTTTTAGATT
>JANLRG010000146.1:0-1662 GCA_031361545.1 Bacteroidota bacterium | reverse complement strand
AAAGGGATTATTCTGTAAAGCCGAGACGATGATTATGGAAAACATTGATTTCTTGTTTACGGACAGTTGAGAAATAACCTCTTATTCGGGCAAAATGTTGAATGCCTTGGAGAGTTCTAAAAGAGCCTGAGATTTTGAGTTTAAGTTTGACCCTTCTAATATCCCTTTCGGCCAGGTTATTAGTAAGAGGCAAATCAGGGTTTTTAGCAAAAGCCCAAAAAGACTTGAGCCGCTTTTTTGATACGTTTCACTAAATCCAAAGCTTTTTGCTCAATAGGATTTCTGTTTTGGATGGATAGGAGCTGTATTTGACTGGTTTTAAGTTATTTTTTCAATAATTTTTTAGTTTGTCAATAAAGTTTGTTGTTTTGATAAAGTTCATTGAGATGTATTTTAAGGTCATTTGCCCAAGAGAAAGCGCGTTCAAAAGCAGCTTGGAGTTCTCGGAGCAAGTGGGCATTGCAGAGGATATGGAGGCATTTATCAAATTTAAAATAACTTGCCCAGCAGTCATGTACAGCATAACCCTTGAAGTAGGGTAATACTGAGTGGGTATCCATGAGGGCTAATTGTCCTCTTTTATGATGGTGAAAATAATAGGTATATTGGTCGTTAGAAGCAACATGAAGCCAATTGAGATGACCTTGTACTCTGGCACCGGTTTCATCAAAATGCACCACTTTACTTTGTACGATGGCATTCTTGATGGCTTGTTCGGCAGGTTCTAAAGCATCGTATAAACGGTGATTGGCACTAATAATCGGGCTTTCATTGATAGGTTGGTTAAATAAATCTTCAAAAAGAGCACTTACTTGACCAAAAGGTAGCAAGTATTGTTGATTCAAAAGACTGGCAAGACCCCGCGCCTGAACACCATATTGAACAGGAGCTTGAACTTGAGTTGGAAAATTGCCTAAATTGCGTTGACCACATCCGCACACACAAGCAAAGGCTTGATGTTCAGTGACAATCAGTTTAGGCGGCGGTATCTCAAATACTTGACGGCTTTCATAGCGGGTCATCTCTTTATTAATTAATGATTGACCGCATCGCTTGCAAAGAGTGGGTAAATGGGTTTCAATAACATTGGGTGTGCTAACCATTTTTAGGTTCTTGCCACTGTGACCTTTTTGTCCACCTGTTTTACCGCCTTTCAGACGCGCAAAGGCGGGCTTCTTTGTCAAACCATCCGATGAGGGGGGACGATGTGAATTCGTACTGCTTTGAGCCAATTGACTTTTTAATAGAGCATTCTCTGAACGCAAGGTCATAACCTCCTTTTCTAAGGCACTTAGTTGGCTCATCAATAGCTTAACTAAATCTTGCATTCTATCTATATCTGTCCGTAAACTCATTTTTCTAAAACAAATCTTTTCGATAATTGATTTGTCCTAAGTAGTTACCTTTTTTAAATGCTGTGACTAAATTTTATATAAAGTAGCTGTGTTCAAATTGTTGTTAAGTGTCTTATAGCCTTGTCACCAACTCTTGAATATACGTATATTGTCATTTGTGTTTACTCGGCTAAGTTATGATATTTTAGCTTTTGTGCCGCGTTTCGAGCTTTTTTTTCTCAATATAAAAGACCCCTCAGTATAGAGCCATTTGAAAGCCTATATACTGAGGGGGTCAATCATTTTTTATATTTAACCTTTGAAGTCG
>JANLRG010000129.1:0-1618 GCA_031361545.1 Bacteroidota bacterium | reverse complement strand
GGGATTTTTTGAAGCATAAATGCTGTATTTTCATGTCAAGTATTCGTCAAGTATTCAATAAACCAATCAAGGTAATTTTACAAAACTATATTTAAATTGGGGAAATAATTTCAATATCATTGTTAAAATGCTTTAGTTTTGGAAACTTAATGATAAACAAACTTTAAAAATCAACAAACATATCTATGAGCAAATTAATATTGATAGCCTTAATTTTCACTTGTACGTTGGGATTTTCCCAACAAATACAAACCATAACCTCCAAAATCGCTACTGGTAATGATGATGTTGAGGTTTCTACCCGATTATATTTGAGCAGTTCCGACCTTGAATTAGGTGGATTTGACTCCGATAATTTAGGTAAACAATACGTGGCATTGCGTTTTGCCAATTTGGTTTTACCCGCCAATGCTACGGTCACTAAAGCCTTTATACAATTCACCACTAAATCCGCCAGCACAAATACTGCCAGCCTAAGTATTATGTGCCAAAACGGGAATGCGCTCGCTTATACGAGTTACGCTAATATTATAGCCAGAACCTACGCGCCTAATACCGTTGCTTGGAGTCCTGCTGCTTGGGCATTAGCTGGTGAGAGCAGTGCGAAACAGCAAACGCCCGACCTATCAGCACTTATCAATGCTGCAAAAGCTACAGGATGGCAATCAGGCGGTGCTTTGGCTTTTAAAATAGAAGGCAATGCCGCTGTGAATAATATTTTGAATGCCAGAAGTTATGAATTTAACACCACATTAGCAGGTGTGGCTCAGTTGACCATCGAATATCAAATAGGCGACCCTTGTGCTACGGACGCAACGCCGCCTACCATTACCAATTGCCCTACCAATATTAATTTATTCACAACAGGCACTAATGCTGTGGCGACTTGGGCAACACCGACCGTAACGGATAATTGCACTGCTAATATCACCCCCTCAGTATCAAGCAGCCCGACAGTGAGTTTGGTAAGCGGTTCAGTATTTCCGATTGGCACTACGACTATCACGTATTCTGCGAAAGATGCGGCTAATAATAATGCTGCGCCTTGTGTTTTTACAGTGACCGTTCAAGATGCTAATACAGGAGGTGGGTATAAAATTTTCATCAATGAATTGGCACCAAAAGGTACATTAGGCATTAGTGAAGACTGGATAGAGATTTATAATGATAATACAACGGCAGTTTCCACCGATAGTATTTTTATCACGGGTAAAAAGACAAAGCCTTTTGCTTGGCGTTTGAAAGGTTTAAGTATTCCTGCCAAAGGTTTTTTAGTTTTAATTGCCGATAAAGACACGCTGAAAGGTGCTGACCATATTGATTTGAAATTAAGTGCCGACGGCGAGAGTGTTTTTTTATACAAACAAGTCAATGGTAAAGCCGTAGAATTGTCTGCTTTCACCTTTCCAGCTATGGCTGCCGATGAAGACAACGTCACTTTTGGCGTAGATACTGAGGGGTCATTGCCGCCAGCCCCTGCGAGCTTGACCAAGTTTTTAGGCGGTACACCACGTGCGAGCAACGTAGGCGGGAAGCGGTTTTTACGCATCAACAATACTTTGAAAAGAGGCATAATCACGACCAATGCTTCAACTACAGTGACTTTAACAGCTCCTGC
>JANLRG010000560.1:0-1224 GCA_031361545.1 Bacteroidota bacterium | reverse complement strand
TGTAGATGGTTTTGTAAAAAATGCTGCTGGAGCCAATGCTGCTAATTATGTCATCAAAGAATATTCAACGCCTTGGACAGACAAAGCCATTGCCAGAAGAGCCGTTCAATTTGAAAACCGTTTAGAATTTGGGATGGAAGGACACCGCCGTTTTGACTTGGTGCGTTGGGGTATTGCAGATGTTACGCTCAATGCCTATTATGCAGGTGAAAAAACAAAACGCAGCTACTTAAACGGCGTTACTTTTTCAAAAGGAAAACATGAATATTTCCCAATTCCATTGCAAGAGATTCTGAATAGTCAAGTAGATGGTAAACCTACTTTGACACAGAATCCAGGGTATTAATTTTCTGTATTTTAAATTAGCAACCCTCAGCATATAACAAAGAAAAAGCCACTTGCAAAAAGCAAGTGGCTTTTCATTTGTTGAAACCTAATCAGTTACTGAATTTTCAATTAGTTGAAAGGCTTCTATTGGTGTAATATTGTCATTTATCATTTTCATTAACCCGCTTAAAGATGTATCCATTGTTAGAATATTCGTCATTATAAGATTTTCTAATATTCCAGATTCAATTAATTTACTTCCTAAAAGCATACTTGTTTTATATCGAATTTCACCATCTTCATAATCCATTTCAAAATTGCCAAGAAATTTCCCAGAGTTTAATCGTGTTAAAAGTTCACACATATACAGTCTTTTTTCTTCGTGTACGTTGGCTCCACACACAGAAAAGAAAATAAATTTTTTTTCATCTTCATTAATATCACCTATACATTGAAATCTTCCATTTTCACCATTAATACCGAGAAAAACAATCGTTTTATCTTTAACTCATCCCTGAATGATGCTTCAATACTTGTAAGGCTATGCCGCCTTTTACATCGAAAAAACCTTTCACGCCTTGGGGGTGTGGGCTCTTCTTATACGGAAATAAGGCGGCTAATTCAAATAAGGGTAAGATTGACCGATTTCGGTCTCCAAAAATATTCGCCATTTAAGCGGACGCAACTTCTCGCACTCTTCAGGCGAAAATAAACGAAGTTGGATAGGTGTTTCCAAATTAAATTCCGATTTTTGTTGTGATAATATATTTGAACACCCCGAAGTTACGCAATATGCGACACTTTCGGGGTGTTTTTTATCACTTTTTTCACCTAATTTATTGATTATCTAGTACTTAGCGTTTTACAGGGCTACCCTAAATAAGAACATCGTACAGA
>JANLRG010000082.1:0-1664 GCA_031361545.1 Bacteroidota bacterium | reverse complement strand
CGCCGCGATATTTTTGAAGGGATTGCCATTTTTGATAAGCCGTATAAACTTCTGCAAGTGCTTGATTTTCAACACTTTGTGTTTGGGTTTGGGCTTGTTTAATACCCAATTCAGCCGCCTTAATATTGCCTTGATTTTTATTAAAAACCATCAAAGGCAAGCCTACTGAAAAGCCGACATAATGCGGCACATAACTGTTGAGGCGGTCATATTCGATGCCCAAAGTGACATCTGGTTTTTTCAACGCCAATTGATAATCCAAATTATGCTGTTGAAACGCGATTTGAGATTTAGCGAGCGCAATATCAGGGCGATTTTGACGCGCTAAATCAGTTAATTTAACCGCATCAAAATCGGATGAAATACTGAGGGGTACTAAAGGTTCTGCAACAATAATGACTGAGGGGTTCGTTTGTAATACCGAGCGCAATTCGCCTTGCACCGCTATTTGTTGCTGTTCATTGTCGTTGATATTATTTTGTAGTTCAAAAAGCAAAGCCTTGACCCTCAAAGTCTCTTTCAATGAGACTTCACCCGCTTGCAAAACCGAATCCATCGCTACTGAAAGGCGTCTGACATCGGCTATTTCACTTTTATAAAAACCTCTGGCTTGTTGCAATTGTCGTAACGAATTCAAGTTGTTTTGCACAATAAACTTCAAGTTTCTAATAAAATCATTGAGTTGCGCCTCAGCAGTGAGGGCTTGATCATCGGAGAGGCGGACGAGTTTTTGACGCTTGCCGGCGGTTCTGATAGTCTGTTGGAGTTGGAGAAATACCTGCCCGTAATCGGCTGTATGGCGAAATAATTTGCCGTCATACAGGTTTTGATCGAGAAATACTGAGGGGTTGTCTTTCAAACCTGCCTGCATAGCGAGGGCTTTATTGATGTCCACATTGTATTTATTGGCGGCGATAGCGAGGTTTTTCTGCAAAAAAAGTTGCTCGGCTTGTGTGGGGGTAAGCCTAAGCGTGTCCTGCGCTTGCAATGAACCAATCGTCATCAACAAGACAAGACAGCATGAAAAATATTTGATAGTTGGGTGATTCATATTTGTATAAAATTTTACTGACGTGTTGATGCAGCAAAATTAGGGCTGATACTGAGGGGGTCGGTTGATTGTTCGATGAATGGGCAGGAAGTGTCGGCGGAGTTAGTGAAAAATGAAGAGTGAAAAATGCCCTTACTCTTCACTTTTCACTAAATTTACTATTTCTTCTGCTGCTTGTTCGCACAGCTTTTTTACATTTTCAAAAGCCTGTTGGATAGATTGGAAGTCTTGTTTGAGAGCCGCATTTTCGATGGCATCAAGCGAAGGATGCAAGGTGGCATCTAAGCCGACGAAAGCGACAGTTGTCTTCATATTATGGGCGAGAGATTTTATGAGGGTAAAATCTTTTGTGTTTATTGCCCGATTTAAGTCCGTTAACTCCTGCGGCATTTGCTCTACAAATTGAGTGAGCATGGATTGAACAAAAGTCGTATTACCTTTTGACAGCTCTTGTAAGTAATTCAAATTCAATATTTTATCTTGATTTTGACCATTTTTTAAGGGCGATGCCACTTCGAGCAGTGCATTGTCATTGCGAGGAACGAAGCAATCTAAAGGCGTATTTTCATTAAATGGCAATTGCTCAATCGTTACGAATTGAGCAATTAAAGCC
>JANLRG010000055.1:0-20695 GCA_031361545.1 Bacteroidota bacterium | reverse complement strand
ATTGATTTATCTCAATTTGCCAACGGAGTTTATTCTTGTAAAATAGAAGACAAAACGTACAGTGCCGTTCAGAAATTTATTGTCATTCACTAAGGTTCAGTTTCAGAAACTGCACAGAACACTATTTACTGAAACTACGACTGGAACTGAAACTGTAAAGATCACTATTTACTGAAACTACGACTGGAACTGAAACTGTAAAGATCACTATTTACTGAACCTGGCTCTGGAACTGAAACTGTAAAGATCACTATTTACTGAATCTGGCTCTGAAACTGAAACTGTAAAACCTATTCTTTTTTTTTCTCGTAAGAAATAAATATATTATCAATTGCCTTTGCTAGCTTTTCATCTTTTTCAGTCACAACATCTCCTGCATCGTGTGTTGAAAGTGAAACTATCACACGGTTATACACATTCGTCCATTCTGGGTGATGATTCATTTTTTCAGCTTCAAAAGCAACTCTTGTCATAAATGAAAATGCGTCTTTAAAATTTTCAAAGGTGAATTGTTTTTTCAGTTTATTATTTTCATTTGTCCACATGAGTCTAAGATTTAGAATTTACTAAAATTAATGTATTCCTTTTGATGCCAAATATCTTTCTGCATCTAAAGCCGCCATACATCCTGAACCAGCTGCTGTGACCGCTTGTCTGTAAATTTTATCCATTAAGTCTCCCGCTGCAAAAACACCATCAATATTTGTTTTTGTTGTGCCAGATTTGGTAAGGACATATCCCACATCATCGGTCGTAATATACGGAGCAAAGATTTCAGAATTTGGTTGGTGACCAATAGCAACAAAAAAACCAGTAACGGTAAGAGTGCGTTCTTCACCGGTTTTTAAATTCTCAACTAAAACACCTTCGACAGTTTTGCCTCCTACTATTTCTTTCGTATTGGAATTCCATAGCACTTCAATGTTGGGTGTATTTAAAACTCGGTGCTGCATCGCTTTACTCGCACGCATTTCATCACGACGAACAATCATGTAAACTTTTTTGCAAAGCTTGGCAAGATAAGTTGCTTCTTCCGCTGCTGTATCTCCTGCACCCACAATCGCTACATCTTGTCCTCTGAAAAAATATCCATCGCAAACAGCACAAGCAGAAACCCCAAAACCGTTCAGTCGTTGTTCGCTTTCTAAACCTAACCATTTTGCAGATGCACCGGTAGCTAAGATCACAGTATCGGCAGTGATCGTTTTTGTTTCATCGATGACCACCTTATGTACTGTTCCAGAAAAAACTACTGAAGTTGCATAACCATAACGAACATCTGTTCCAAACCTTTCAGCTTGCGCTTTGAAATCTTCCATCATTTCTGGCCCTTGTGTTCCTTTCGGATAGCCAGGATAATTTTCCACTTCAGTAGTTATTGTTAACTGTCCGCCTGGTTGTAAGCCTTGGTACATAACAGGTTTTAAATCTGCTCGAGCAGCATAAATTGCAGCTGTATATCCAGCAGGACCTGAGCCGATAATTAGGCATTTAACATGTTCTGTTTCGTTACTCATATTGAAGTTGAAATTGACTGCAAATATGCAAAAAAAAATCTTGCCCAGACCTAAAGGTCGGGGCAAGATTTTTTATTCTTCATACTTTATTACTTGGATTTTTTTATAAAAATAAAACTCCAAACATCCACATCCTTTTTCGCTTTCATTACATGGAGTTATATTTTTATCTAATTACTAATTTATAATTGATAGTCTGCCCATCTTTTAAAATCTGTAATTGATAAATACCCGCTGCAAGTTCTGAAATATTTAGTCTGTTGTTCGCCGATTGAAATTTTTCCGAACGAATAATTCTAGATGCTGCATCCATTAACCGCACAGCGATTGGAGAATCCGAATCGATTGAAACAAATTCGTGAGCTGGATTTGGATAAACTGAAATTCCTTTTACATTCTGATTAGTAATGCCTGTGGTCACATCAACTAAAACCGGAATTCTATCGCTACTGCAGTTGTATGAAGGCTCATGAACTTCTAAATCATAGAAGTAATAATAATAAAACGCTCCTTGATTAGATCCTGTAATACTGATTAGATTATTAACAGTATAAGGATATGTTACGCCAGCACTTGAACGTTGTAGTCGAGGTGTAGCAGTACCAAAATTTGTTGTATTAATACTTGCATTAGTCGTTAAATGATATGTTCCCGGTGTCAATGCAAAATTCAACGTTATTCTTGATGAATCCATAGGAACATTTACTAGTGCTGAATTCACAACTGTATTACTTGCATCAAGAAGTTGAATTTCTCTTGTCCCTGCAGAATCAGTATAGACTTTTGCAGAATTTAAAGTACACGGAGCTATTACTGTAAAATCCATCGAACCGTTTGTTGTCCCACCACTATAGTTTGTTCCTTGATGTAAACCCATTCCTGTTATATGAACATTTCCTGGATAGGCCACTGTATTTTCTACCCAATAAGTTGTAGGAGTTGAAATAACAGGAGTAGTAAAGTTAGAACCTGTATTCAATAATGTTCCACCAGTCGCTGAATCATACCATGTAATTAAATCTCCTGTGGCTGTTAAAGTAACTGACTGAGGAGAAGAAATTGTCGTCCCTGAAGCTGTTGGCGTTCCTCCACTAAGTACATCGACGATAATTGGGGAAGATGTGAAACTACCACATGTTCCTTGAATTGTAACTGTGTAAACACCCGATTCAGTAATCACAGCGTTTTGTGCTGTTCCTGCTCCGTTAGACCAAACGTAACTAGTGGCTGGTGTACTCGACAAAGTAATACTTCCACCATGACAAAAAACTAAATCACCAACGTTGGTGATGGTTGGAGTTTCATCTGGATTTATTGCCAACTCTAATGTTGGTGAAATGTTTGAACATGCTCCATCAGAAACGGAAACGCTATAACCACCAGCTGCACTAACGACTATACTTTGAGAGGTTTCACCTGTGGACCAGTTGTAACTTGCAAAACTTGATTGTGCTGTTAAAGTAGCAGTCTGTCCAGTACAAATTGCGCTAGCTCCCCCAACAAGATTACCTGTTATAGAACAAGTGTTTTCTATAACTGATACAAATTGATTTGATTCTAAATTGTAGAATCTTTGTTCTATTCCAGATGGAAATCTAACAAGAGCTGAATCTACTATAGTTGCAGCACCTAAGCCAAAGTGGCATTGTGAAGAATTACAAGTTCCATAACTTTCTCCTGCGCGTACTTCTCGAACTTGTTTACCCCAAGGACCATAAATTGTAACTCGTGCTCCAGTTGCATTGATGTTCGATACAGTACCTTTCAAATCAAATGTGATAAAATGATTTTGATTTTTATTATTCAAATACAAAACATCTGGTGTAGAAGATGGTGTTGTGTAAATATTTCCATACGACGAATAAATATCAATAAATCCATCATGATTTAAATCTCCAGTAGCAAAAGAAAGCATACCGTTGCTAGCAAATAATCCAGTTACTGGTGAGAATGTTTTGTCGCCGTTGTTTTTCCAGTAAACCCACTCAGAACCTGCGACTAAGATGTCAACATATCCATCGTTATCGAAATCTTCTAAGATAGACTCTATTGGAGTAATACTATTTGTATTGAAATTTGTGTTTGTTAATTCAGAGTAATGTCCTGTACCATCATTTTCAAAAATCTGACTTGTATGATCATGATTGGTAAGCATCAAGTCTAGATCGCCATCATTATCGATGTCATTGAAACTTGCAGTCCATGTTTGCCAGCCCATATCAATTCCATAAGCATTTGCATTTTCAGTAAAGTTGTTGCTGCCGTCATTTACAAATAAACGATTGATACGACGTAAATCTGTCGGACTTGAAGTACTTTGACGACAATGAGCAACGTATAAATCTAAGTCGCCATCGTTATCAAAATCAATCCATGTACTACCGTAGTTTCCTGAATCAGCTGGATCTCCACCGTAAGTGATAGTTGGGTTCACTGCAAAATTCACAAAAGTTGAAATATTTAAATTGCCTGCTCCATCATTCATATAAACGTGCGCTGGGGCATTGTCATCACAACAAAATAAATCAATCCATCCATCATTATTCATATCTGCAAAAGTTGCATTCTGCAAAAAGAATCCCGAGTTCGCCAAAATCTGACTTGTGAAAGTAACACTACCGCCACCACCAAATAATTTGATCAAATAAATTCCGCCATTTCCATCTAACACAATATCTTTCCAACCATTGTGATCAACATCGGCAACTGTCATTGCCCATGCACTTCCACCGCCATTAGTTGTGATACTGTAATGAGTAAAACTCCCATCACGATTTTGTAATTCAAGGAAAATATCGGTCGCTTGATCTAACCGAATAATGTCATCTAGCCCATCAAAGTTGACATCGGTAACAGCAGTGGAGCAGCCGCTATATACTCCAGCACCACCAAGTTTTGCATTGGCATCTGTAAACGATAGTTGTGCATTCGCCGTTAAACTGAAGCCTATGAATCCGACAAGACCACACAACATAGTTTTTAACCAAGTAGTTGTTTTCATTTTTTTTGTTTAGGTTGATATTTGGTGTGAATTTATTTTAAAACTTAATTACTTTCTTTACAATGGAATTTGTAGAAGTAGCAATGCGAATGTAGTAATTTCCTCCATTGCCTGAAATGGTTAATTTCAGATGGTTTAAGGAGCTATCTATATCATTCGTTTCGAGAATCTTTTTTCCATTCTGATCAAAAATTTCTACTTTTTTTATGTTTAGTCCAGACTTCCATTCGAGATTGATTTTTCCGTCTGAAGTTAATGTTGGGTAAATAGAAATATCATCCTCAATATTCTTCTTGATAAGACCGGTGATAGTTGTCTGTAAACTATCGGAGGCGACTAAAAATGGAGTTCTGTCTGAGGCATTATACATTGTCTTAAATGAATCAATTGCATTCTGACTGTAGGTGAACATTTCGTCTAACCATTTCGGTGGTACTGCTTGATAATAAACACTCGTAATAATTTTAATCGGTCCTGAATAATTTCCGTTCACAGCAACATGGAAATTTACAAAATCAACCCCCGTTCCTTCTAACATTCCACTTTTATTGAAATCAATATCAGCATTGGCATCTGCAGAAATCATCACCGTATCATAAGCGGAATGAGTCGTCGTAAATCCTACTGGAGGAAGTCTGTTATCTTTCAATAAGATTGCAGCGCGTTCAAGAACAGAAGTGAAATTACCATTCACATCGCCCATAACCATTTCATAAATTTGTGGAATGTTCGATTGAACGATTGTCGAATGATGTGGTTCGAAAGCAGGATTTTCTCCAATCACTCTGAAATCAGGATCAAAGGTACCGGAGCGGAAAACGGTATCGGTGCCTTCTATGACTAACATCTGAAGAACAACTCTTCTAGCTGGATAACCACTTGGAAATTTGTGACCAACTTTATTTTCTATTCTCACTCTCAAATAAGCCGTATCATTTGCTGTACTATCAACAGATAAATTTAATTGGACAGAATTCAATTTTAAATTAGCTGCTGTGGCACGTATGGTTGAGTCGAATCGTGCATCTGCTACATCAACGCCAAGAGCAGTTTTATTATCCTTAATTAAATTTAACATGAAATGATTAGCTCCGGCAAAAACATGTTGATTGAATGGATAGCGAGGCTGAAGGGCAGTAAAACCATTTGCGATTACAACCGGCGTAGTTAGTTGAGGCATGTGGCAAGTTTGACATTTAATATTATTAGCAGGGAAATTTGAATTTAAGAACTCATGATATGTCGCCTGTTCAAAAAATTGCTGTCCTGTTGGCACTCCACTTAAATCAACTGTCTGGGTTATCAAGGTATGACATGAAGAGCACATCCTCGATTCTTCCATGTGCACTCCGTAATTGGGAGTATATCCTTCATACAATTGCATGGGACCGAAAAAGGGATTTGTGAATGGGCCATAAACATTTCTTGTGGTATCGTAAGGAATAATTCCTGAAAAAGTATTTCCAACACTTGGTCCGATGGTATGACAACCCGAACAATTCACCCCATCTAATCCGAGAGAATCATTAATCACATCTGTCAAACGATAGTCACCAAGTCCGCGATAAAAATGATTGTAACGACCCGTTGGAGCATGACAACTTGTACATTTATCTTGAAGAAGACCTTCATGTGCAGGGTTTACTAAAATTTCGTGATTTACTTTCGCTCTCCAAAATGGATCTTTAGCTGATAAGGCCATCATACTACTTTCCCAATGAGAAACTAAATTAACATCATTCCCGTCTTCGTCAATATTGGTTTGCCCTAACGTATCATGACCATGACAACCGCGACAACTTGCAGAAGTCAAATACCATTGACCTGGGACAAGCGGAGTTCGCATCGAAAAATTGTTCTTGAAAAATGCAAGCTCTTCAGGAGTGTGCTGATAAGATTCAGGATTACTGCCTGGCGCAAGACTAAGGAGTAAAATGAAAGCAGCAATGACTGATAAAGCGATGAATGTTTTTTTCATCGTTGTAAGTACGAGTTATTGATAAGGTTTAAGTTTCTACAATTCTAGCCAAAATAAGTCATAAAGAAAAGTATTTTACCTCTGAATTTATTCGATAGAATCAATATTTAACATATTAACGGAATAAGGCTTTTTTGGGTTGAATGGCGAGTTATCACCACCTATTTTTACCAACTGTTTCATTACATTTGCGTCATGCAAATTTTAGCGGTCGACGAATTTCTGTCTCGAGTAATTTCCAAGAAATATTTAGTGATTGATACCAGAAGTGAAAGTGAGTTCGCTCATGCACATATTCCTGGTGCCATCAATGTTCCACTACTGAATGACGAACATCGAATTTTAATTGGTACCTGTTATAAAAAGGAAGGAAGAGATGCTGCTGTCCGACTTGGATTCAAATTGGTCGGGCCACTTTTTCATACTTTCGTTGAAAAAGTTGATTGTTTAACTCCTGAAAAAGAAGTTCTCGTTTATTGTTGGCGAGGAGGAATGCGTTCGGGAATGATGTCGTGGATTTTAAACATCGTCGGATATAAAGTGAATATTTTAAAAGGTGGTTATAAGGGTTTTCGTAATAATGCTTTGTCTGAATTTAAGATAAAGCGAAATTTGGGAGTGATAGGTGGTCATACTGGCGTCGGTAAAACTGAATTGCTACTTGGATTGAAAGCTCGCAATCATCAGGTGATAGATTTAGAAGGATTAGCAAATCATCGTGGAAGTGCTTTCGGACATTTAGGTATGAAACCTCAGCCTTCCAATGAGCAATTTGAAAATGAATTGGCTCTTCAATTGAAACTCACAGATCCACAACAAACGATTTGGGTGGAAGCTGAAAGTAGGTTGATTGGAAAAATAAAAATTCCTGATGATTTCTTTCTACAATTTGATGAAGCACCAATTTATGAATTCATCCTAGACAAAGAAGAGCGTGTAAAAAGGATTGAAAAAGACTACGCGCATTTTCCAAAAGAAGAATTAATTAAATCTGTTGACCGAATCAAACAACGTCTCGGCGGACTTCGTCATCAGCAATGCATACAAGCACTGGAAGAAAATAGAACTTTTGACTGGATTTCAATCTTGTTAGAGTATTATGATAAATTATATTCTCATAGTACAGATAGTCGGTCTTCTGAAAAGAGATTTGTAATTCAAATGAAAAATGGCAGGGACTTGGTCGGTAGCATTGATCAACTTCTTCAATTGTCGAAAAATATTTCTTGTGTATGATTTCAGAAATAAAATTAACTCAATATTCCAAAGGAAGTGGCTGTGGTTGTAAAATTGCGCCAGCTGTTTTGGAAAAGATTTTGTCGAATGTTACAGACAAAACTTTTTATCCAAATTTAATAGCAGGAAATGAAGGGAATGAAGATGCAGCTGTATGGAAATTAGATGCTGAAAAATATTTAGTGAGCACAACAGATTTTTTTACTCCCATTGTCGATGATCCATTTCTCTTCGGAAAAATTGCTGCGGCTAATTCTTTAAGTGATATTTATGCGATGGGAGCGAAGCCAATTTTTTCATTAGCTATACTTGGATTCCCAATTGAAAAGTTGCCAATAGAAATTGTTAGCGAAATAATGAAGGGAGCAAATGAAGTGTGTGCGCAAGCAGGAATACCAATTGCTGGTGGACATACAATCGATATCTCTGAACCAGTTTTTGGTTTAGTGGCGAATGGTTTTGTTGCTGCGGAAAATTTAAAAAGAAACAGAGGAGCAAAAGTTGGAGACAAATTATATTTAACAAAAGCAATTGGAACAGGAATAATTTCAGCAGCATTAAAAAGAGGAAAGGTGAACGAGCTTCATCTTGAAAAAGCAATTGAAAGTATGTGCATATTGAATTTAATTGGAGAGAAATTTGGTCTAGTAAAAGGTATAAATGCAATGACCGATGTTACAGGTTTTGGATTGATTGGTCATCTCATTGAAATGTGTGAAGCTAGCTCAGTCAGTGCTCAATTAAATTTTGATTCTATTCAATTAATGGATGGAGTGAAAGAGTATATGGATCAATTTATTTTTCCAGATAACACCTACAGAAATTGGAATGCTTACGAACAAAAAGTAAGTGGTGTAAATGGTCCTGAGTTTATTCCACTTTGTGATCCACAAACTAGCGGCGGATTATTAATCTCTGTAGATCCTAACTCTTGTTCAGAAGTTGAAAATTTATTAGTAGAAAACGGCCTCAATGAATTTTTGAAACCTATTGGAACGATTATTTCTCAGCAAGAGAAAGTTTGTGTTGTTGAAACGGGAGAATTAAGAATTGAAAACTGAGTATCGTAGATTGAAAATTATTTTGGATTTTTTAAACCCCTATAATACTATCCCATCCTTAATAGTGATTTTTCGATCGGCCATGTTGGCTAACTCTAAATTGTGGGTAACAATTATAAAGGTCTGATTTAGCTGTTTTCTTAAATCAAAAAATAATTGATGCAATGAATTGGCCGCTACTGAATCTAAATTTCCTGAAGGTTCATCAGCGAAAATAACTGCGGGATTGTTAATCATTGCTCTTGCTACTGCTACTCTCTGTTGTTCTCCTCCACTCATCTCCGAGGGCCGATGTTCTCGTCGTTCTCCTAATCCCAATTGTGTCAACAGTCTTTCACCTTTTGTTTGTGCCTCCGTTTTGGAAAGGCCAGCAATTAGCCCGGGAATCATTACGTTTTCTAAGGCAGTAAATTCAGGCAACAAATGATGCGCTTGAAAAACAAAACCAATTTTTTGATTTCGAAACTGAGCCAATTTTTTATCATTCAATGACTTTAATTGAATGCCATCAATCACTAAATCTCCTTTGTCGGCATTATCTAGAGTTCCTAAAATGTGCAACAGAGTACTTTTTCCCGCCCCAGAAGCTCCAACGATAGATACAATTTCACCTCTACTGATTTCTAGGTTTATACCTTTCAATACTTGAAGTGAATCGTACGATTTATAAATGTCTTTTGCTTGAATCATAGTTCGTGGCGAATGTAAAAAAAACTACTCTGTTATCTTACTTTTTCGTGAAATGATTGTCAATAACTTAGTTGCTCAAGTCACTATTTATTGCAATTTCTATCCAATTTTTAAAGTTTAATAACTCCCAAAAATGCCACAATTTGTTACTTTATCTGAAATTTGCAAAATGGCTGAAACCCTGATTAATGACTGTTGATAATTAACCTCTTTATTTGAATATTTTTTGTTAATTGCATGTATCTTTCATAAACGAATAATCATTGTATCATGAGTGAGCAAACAGACTTGAAAAGTAATTTTTCTGCACTCGAATTACGCATTCAAAAATTGATACATTTGCACGGGGAATTGAAGAAAAGCAATCAAAAACTGCTTTCCGACAATCAACAATTGATGTCGAAGTTAGAAGATGAAAAATCAAAAGTTCATCGATTAGAAGAAGGCTACCGAAATTTAAAAGAAATCGAATCTTCTTCAACTAGGCAGAGCATCAGTGATATGAAAAGAAAAATAAATGACATTATCGGAGAAATAGATAAAAGTATTTCAATGATTGATGATAACCATAAGTGAATCCAACCCTAAATGGGAGAATTATTGTCCATAAAAATTTCTGTTGCGAACCGTTCGTACCCTCTTCGGATTACTCAAGAAGAGCATGAGAAAGTTTTGCTGGCAGCCGAAAATATCAACAAACGTATTAAAGAGTTTGAAGATAATTACGCCGTTAAGGACAAGCAAGATCTTTTAGCAATGAGTGCTTTGCAATTTGCAATAGAAGCTACCGGGGCCTCAAAAAAAGACAAAAAAAATGATTCAGAAAAAGAAGCAAAAGATCAAGTAGAATATCTTACGCTCCTTGTTGATGAATATTTGGCTCAAAATAATTCTTCTAAATAAAGGTTAACGTTCTTTGAAGAAATAGTAATAGTCTTGTTTATGATAGTCAAACCCAAAAAATTTGGCTGTCTTTCAAACTCATTATGTAATGCATTCCCGCATTAGTTCCGGATCACTTAGAAAAACTCAACATTTCAATACAATTGGAGCAATCGTTCAATGTCTTCTATGGTCGGCTGCATCCCGCTTTTAGCGGGACCTCTCGTTAGGTAACAGCAGAAACCAGATAAAGGCAGACCGCTCCACCCATGACTTAGGGGTTTAACAAGTCCCGGAATTAATGCGGGTTTTTTATTACTCACCATTCAACTAAAAATTACTAAGAATTTTTATAAAGTTTATTAACAACCTATATAACCACTACTAATAAATTATGCCAGACATCAATCTATTATATCTACTCATCGGTGTAGTCGTTTCGTTAATTGCTGGTTTTGTCATTGCAAATACAATGGCGAAAAAAGCAACAATAGCCAAAACCCAATTAGCCGGCGACAAAGCACAAATCATTATCAAGGAAGCAGAAGCAGAAGCAGAAGTGATTAAGAAGAATAAAATTCTCGAAGCAAAAGAGAAATTTTTAACTCTTAAAACAGAACATGAAAGAGCTATTAGCGAAAAAGATAAAGTTATCAATGCTGCTGAAAACAGAATAAAACAAAAAGAGACCACTCTCGCTCAGAAAATTGAGCAGTCCCAGAAAAAAGAAAAGGAATACGAAACTCTTCAAGCTAACCTTAAAAATCAAATTGACATTTTTGAAGCCAAGAAAGAAGAAGTCGGAAAACTTCATCAGCGTCAAGTTGAGCAATTAGAAAAAATTAGCGGACTTAGTGTCGAACAAGCAAAATCTCAACTAGTCGAAGCTCTTAAAGCTGAATCTAAAACTGAAGCCATGTCTTACATTAAAGACATCATGGAAGAGGCAAAGCTTACTGCTAGCAAAGAGGCTAAGAAAATTATTATTCAAACTATTCAGCGTGTCGCAACTGAACATGCTGTTGAAAATGCAGTTACTGTATTTAATATCGAAAACGACGAAGTCAAAGGCCGTATCATTGGTCGTGAAGGTCGTAATATTCGCGCCTTAGAAGCTGCAACCGGCGTTGAAATTATCGTTGATGATACTCCTGAAACAATTATCCTTTCTGGTTTCGATCCTATTCGCCGTGAAATGGCTCGTCTGGCTTTACATCAATTAGTCAGCGATGGCCGTATTCATCCAGCGAGAATTGAAGAAGTTGTTGCTAAAGTAAAACGCCAGTTGGATGATGAAATTATTGAAGTTGGTAAACGAACAACAATTGATTTAGGTATTCATGGTCTCGCTCCTGAATTGATTCGTATGGTCGGAAGAATGAAATACAGATCTTCTTACGGACAAAATTTATTACAACACTCACGTGAAGTTGCGAACCTCTGTGCTATCATGGCCGCAGAGCTGGGACTGAACGTTAAACTTGCTAAGCGTGCCGGACTTTTACACGACATCGGAAAAGTTCCCGATGATGAACCGGAATTACCACATGCTATTCTCGGTATGAAACTCGCTGAGAAGTTTAAAGAAAATCCAGAAGTATGTAATGCAATCGGTGCCCATCACGATGAGATTGAAATGAACAGCATGATTTCTCCTATCGTTCAAGTTTGTGATGCAATCTCTGGCGCTCGTCCAGGTGCTCGTCGCGAAGTGGTGGAGTCGTATATTAAACGACTGAAAGATATGGAAGCTCTTGCTCTGTCATATCCTGGTGTTGAAAAAACATTCGCTATTCAAGCTGGTCGTGAATTACGAGTAGTCGTTCAAAGTGAAAAGATCAATGACAAAGCCGCTGAAATTCTTTCATTCGACATCGCTAATCGTATTCAAACCGAAATGACCTATCCAGGTCAGGTAAAGGTAACTGTGATCAGAGAAACAAGAGCGGTGAATTACGCAAAGTAAGTTTGTTCGATGTTCTATCTTTAATAGTTACTCGTTTATTGAATAGTTGAAATTAACTTTTCAGTATTGACTATCCGAAATTATTAATTTGAATTAAGAACACAATCTCTAAACCATAAATGTTGAATATCGTAATTGGTATAATTGAGTGAGTCTTCCCAACAACTTTGATATCGTCATAGAGCCCAATAAGCGTCGTTCCAATTTTTGGAAGGACTTATGGAATTACCGTGGCTTATTTTATTTTCTTTCTTGGAGAGATATTCTGGTACGTTACAAACAAACGGCAATTGGTATTTTATGGAGTGTAATTAGACCTCTTGCTACTATGGTCGTCTTTACAATTATTTTTGGAAAAGTTGCCCACTTACCATCTGATGGAATACCTTATATATTGATTGTCTCTGCTGGTATGTTGCCATGGCAATTTTTTGCAAATGCTTTTTCAGAAGCTAGTAATTCGCTCATTGCTAATTCTTCTATGCTCAGTAAAGTTTACTTTCCACGAATCATAGTTCCTATAAGTTCAGTCATGGTTTCATTCATCGACCTTCTTATTTCATTTGTGATAATGGCTGTACTATTGGCTTGGTATCATTTTATTCCAAGTATCAATTTAATATTTCTCCCCTTGTTTATTGCACTTGCGGTTTTTGTTACCATTGGATTAAGTTTGTTGATTAGCGCTCTCAATGTAAAGTATCGAGATTTTCGTTACATCGTTCCATTCATTGTTCAATTCGGATTATATATTTCACCTGTCGGTTTTAAAAGTTCTGTGATTCCTGAAAAGCTGAGATTACTTTATTCTCTTAATCCAATGGTTGGAGTAATTGATGGATTTCGATGGTGTATTCTTGGGAGCACTATTGAATTCAATAGACTCGGATTTTGTATTTCTATTTTAGTATCTATTCTGATTTTTATTATTGGTTTTTATTATTTCCGGAAAATGGAAAGAACCTTTGCTGATATTATCTGAAAATGGCTGTCGTTATCCGTGTTGAAAACCTCACTAAGAAATATATCCTTCGTCATGAAGGAAGTAATTCGTACGAGGCGTTACGAGAAGTCATTGCTGGTTCTTTTCAAAAAGTTGTCAAAAAAGAAATCCAACGACCTTCAAAAGAGGAATTCCTCGCTTTGAATAATGTTTCATTTGAATTAAATCAAGGTGAACGTGTCGGAATAATTGGTCGCAACGGTGCAGGTAAATCTACTTTATTGAAAGTGCTTAGTCGAATCACCGAACCTTCTTCAGGAAGAGTTTCAATGAAAGGACGAATTGCGAGTTTACTTGAAGTTGGAACGGGATTTCATCCTGAATTGACTGGCAGAGAAAATATTTTCTTGAATGGATCAATTTTAGGAATGGCGAAAAGAGAAATTCAATTGAAGTTCGATGAAATAGTTGCCTTCGCAGAAGTAGAACAGTTTCTTGATACACCTGTGAAAAGATATTCTTCCGGTATGTATGTGCGCCTTGCTTTTGCTGTCGCTGCTCATCTTGAACCTGAGATTCTAATTGTCGATGAAGTTCTTGCTGTTGGTGATGCCGAATTTCAGAAAAAATGTTTAGGTAAAATGCAAGATGTTTCTTCCTCTGGTCGAACCATTCTTTTTGTAAGTCATAACATGGCAGCAATTCAGAATCTGTGTGATAAAGCAATCTATTTAAAAAAAGGTGAAGTGCAAACAATTGGAAAATCAGAAGAAGTAATTGCAACTTATCTGAAATCAACTGCAGAGGTTCAAAATATAAATCTGGCTGATAGAAAAGACAGAAGCGGAAATGGGGCAATCCGTTTTCAATCTGTCGAACTGCTTGATGATAGTGGTCATACAGTACAATCGTTGCAATGTGGAAAAAAGGCTGTGATCAGAATTCATTTCGAGAGAAATCAGAATGTTGTAATTAATAATCTACATGTTGCTATCGGTATTGATAATGATTTTGGACAACGAATTACTCAGATGAATAATGAAGTAACAAATCAGATCTTTAATAATGTTCAATCAAATTCTTTTGATCTTGTTATTGATGTTCTGCCATTAAAAAATGGAATTTATTCTTTTGTATTGTATTCAACTATGAACAATGAAATTGCTGACTGGATTCAAAATGCCGGAACTTTTCATGTCGAATCGGGCGATTTCTATCATACAGGAAAGTTGCCGCCAGAAGGACAAGGCAGCGTTTTAATCAGATATTCTTTCAACCTTAAATAAATGATCAAACATTTTCTAAAGCAAATTTTTCATAGCAACTCAAGAATATTTGCGTTGAAATATTATTTTCGATGGAAAGCTTCTTTGGAAGTTGGAGCAAATTCCATTCGAGATGAACAGCCTTGGATTACTTTTAAAGCCATCAGTTTTTTGAAAAATAATTTGAATGAAAATTCGCATGTCTTTGAATATGGTGGTGGTGGTTCTACATTGTTTTTTGTAAAACTCGTGGGAGAAGTGGTAACTGTTGAACATAATAAAGAATGGTTTTCAATATTATCTGAAATGATCAATAAAAAAGCATTCTCTAATTGGAAAGGTAATTTTATTGATGCAGAAAAGGGCGACTTAATTTCAAATCCGGATAAAGATAATCCTAGTCACTATTCTTCGGGTGATAAACCTTCTGCTGGATTCAATTATAAAAAGTATGTTTCTTGTATCGACCAATTTTCTAACGAATCTTTCGATTTGGTTTCTGTTGATGGACGCTCTCGACCTTCTTGCATTTTGCATGCTATTCCTAAAATAAAAAAAGGCGGTTTTCTTTTGGTAGATAATTCAGATCGCGATTATTATCTTTCCTTTTTTCAAGAAAGATTGAAGCGAGAATTTGTTATAGTGGTGGATGGTTTTGGTCCAACTCCTTATGCGAAAGAATTTACGCGAACTACAATTTGGCAGAAAATATAAGCTATGAAATATGTTCCAGTAATTCTCTTTGTTTACAACAGACCAGATTTTGCAAAACAAACATTGCAAAGTCTCTCAGAGAACTTGCTTGCGAATGAAACCGAATTATTCATCTTTTCAGATGGCCCAAAATTAAATTGTACAAAAGAGGAATTGAAAAAAATATTAACCGTTCGTGAAGTAATACGTGAAAAAAATTGGTGTGGTGTCGTTAATATTATCGAATCTGAATTTAATAAAGGTCTTGCAAAATCAGTTATTGACGGCGTGAGCGAAATCATATCTAAATTTGGAAAAGTGATTGTTGTTGAAGATGACATTCTACTATCTCCTTACTTTCTAACTTTTATGAATGACGCCTTGCATACTTATCAGAACGATGACAAAGTTCTTAGTATAGGATCTTGGAATTATTTCGCTAATCCTGAAAAAATAAAAGATAAAACATTTTTCTTCCGGTTCCCTGATTCCATTGCTTGGGCTACATTCGCTCGTTCGTGGAAGCTGTTTGAAGAGAATTCTGAAAAACTTTTGAGTGACTTGAAAATATCAGGCAAACTAAATAATTTCAATGCTGGTTTAAAATTTCCTTACTTTTCAAATATGCTTCAAGCTCATATCGAGGGAAAAATTAGTAGCTGGGCAATTCGTTGGACAGCAATCGCTGTTCTTAAAGATAAGTTGACGCTTTTCCCTTCCATTAGTTTGTCTAAACATATTGGATTCTCTGAAGATGCAACACATGAAAAAAATGTAGAAGATTATAATGAGGCAATTTTATTAAGTGAAAAGAAAATTATTGTCGTGCCTGAAAAAGTTGAAGAAAACTCAGTCGCATTGAATGAATGGAAGCAATTTTATTTGAAAAATTTTATACCTAAAATGACTCTAAATAATTTAATTCGCTCCACATTAAAAAGTGTTTTACCATTTCGTTTGCTTGAGTCTTATCGTAAAGTGAGATATAAAAGAAAATGATAAAAAAAACCATAAATTTCTTATTAGGACGACGACCGACTGACATTGATTCACTTATCACAAAATCATTGGACTTTCCACGTTACACCCCTCATCAATTTGTTTTTCGTGGGTTAAAAATTTCAACAGAAGATTTTATATCTGTTGCTTATCAAATCAAAGAATTTTTTGGTGATAAACGGATGGACTTTTATTCCGAACGACCTGATCCGATAATAATTGATTGCGGAGCCAATGTTGGAATTTCTATTCTTCGCTTCAAATCATTATTTCCCAAGGCAAAAATTAGTGCATTCGAGCCAGATAAAAATATTTTCAAATGTTTAGAAGCAAACCTTAAAGCAAATAATGTTACTGATGTCAATTTAATCCAGAAAGCTGTCTGGACAAATAATGATGGTGTCGACTTTGGAAGTGAAGGAGCGGATGGTGGTTCTATTTTCTTTTCAGAAAATATTAATAAAGTCCCTACTATCCGCCTCAAAGATTTTTTGTCATCATTCGATCAAATTGATTTTCTAAAAATTGATATTGAAGGAGCTGAAACTGATGTGTTAATTGATTGTAAAGAAGAATTAAAAAAAGTGAAATATCTTTTTGTTGAATATCATTCTTTTGTTGATCGACCACAAAATCTTGACAAATTATTAAATGTATTAAAAGAAAATTTATTTCGATATTATATTCACAGTATCGGTCATATTCATGAGCAACCTTTTATGAAGCAGGAAAAAGGAATAATGGACATACAACTTGATATACATGCTATTCGTCAATAACATAAAACAGATTGTTAAAAACAAGGTTCAGTTCTTCAGGAAAGATTTAGATATTTCTTCCAATGGAGCTTGTCGCGTTTTACTTTATCATCGTGTTTGTAACTATGAAACTGATCCGCAATTGCTTTGTGTTAGTCCGGAAAATTTCGATGCACAAATAAAGTATCTTGTAGAAAATTTTAATGTTCTTACGGTGGAACAATTTTCTCGATATTATGACAATTCAGAAAAAATTCCAATCAACAGTATCCTATTAACATTTGATGATGGTTATGCCGATAACTTTGAAGTTGCTTTGCCAATACTAGAAAAGTATTCAGTTCAAGCATTGTTTTATATCTGTACTGGAAATATAAATTCTGATCGAGAATTTTGGTGGGATGAGATTGAAAGGCATATTCTTTTAAATGATAAATTTCCAAAATATTTTGAATTGAAAGTTAATGGTAAAATATTTTCTTGTTCCAATGATATCAATGAAAGAGTAAACGTATATCAATTGTTACTTCCCGAACTTCGATCTATGAATGTTGATCAAAGATCTAAAGCTATATTGATTTTGGCGAATCTTACTGGTAATTGCCTCCCTCGTCAAACTCATCGATCTATGAATTGGCAAGAACTAAAAGCGATGAATAAATCAGGCTCGGCTATAATTGGTGCTCATACTGTTCATCATCCTTCTTTAGCAGAACTTTCAATAGAAGAACAAGAATCAGAAATACTTTATTCACGACAAGAGTTAAGAGAAAAACTTGAAGTGGAGATTCAATATTTTTCTTATCCATTTGGCACAAAACAAGACTATAGTAAAAGTACTATTGAAATTTGTAAAAAGGCAGGGTTCAAATTGGTTGCAAGCAATTTTCCATACATTGCAAATAGAAAATCGAATAGATATGCTTTTCCCCGATTCTTGATTAGAGATTGGGATGTCAATAATTTTGTCGAAGAAATTAATTCATTTTTGAAATGAAGGTGGTTCACTTAAGTACGAGCGATCGAGGTGGAGCAGGAATAGCTGCTTCAAGACTTCATTTAGCTTTGCTTGATCAAGGAGTCGATTCTCATTTTTTGACATTGCACAAATTCACTTCGAATATACCAAAGCATTTCAAATTTGAAGCTGGAGCTGGACGCACTTTCCCATTCATTAAAAATGGAATTGCAAAAATGAAAAAAGGCTTGAAATATTATAATTTTTACACGGCACCGATAGAAAAACTAAGCCTGAAACATCTTAAAAATCGGTTGCTTGGAATGGAACATTTTAGTTTTCCTTTTTCGGAATATGATTTAGCACATCATCCACTAATTTTAGATGCAGATATTATACATCTTCATTGGGTGATTGATGGCTTTCTTGATTATGAAAATTTTTTCAAGAATTGTAAAAAGAAAATTATTTGGACCTTACACGACATGAATCCTTTTACCGGAGGCTGTCATCATTCGGATGGGTGTCTATTATTTCGTGATAATTGTATGCCTTGTTTTCAATTGGAAGGAACCATTGATGTCAATTATGCGGGGAAAATGCAACGGCTGAAAGTCGATAGCATGCAAAATATTGTAGGGGCATTTTTAAAAATTGTAACACCTTCAAAGTGGCTTGGGAATCTTTCATCTACATCGAAACTATTGGGAAAATATTTTCATTCTGTTATCCCAAATCCATTTGACTCCAATAAATTTCAAATGAAATCTAAGGAGGATGCAAAAAATAAACTTGGAATTGAAAGTGGTAAAAAGATAATCTTTGTAAATTCGCATCACATAGATAATCCAAGAAAAGGTTTGAAATTTTTAATCGATGCATTAAAATTACTTCCTTCTGAAAAATATTTAGTAATTGCTGCAGGTCATAAAATCGGGTCAGATTTATTTCCGAATTTAATTCAACTCGGTTACATTCATAGTGAAGAAATGCTTTCGTTCGCATATTCTGCGGCTGATGTATTTGTATTGCCATCACTAGCAGAGAATTTTCCAAATACAATTTGTGAAAGTTTACTTTGCGGAACTCCAGTAGTAGCTTTTAATACTGGTGGAATTCCAGAGTTGATTAATTCTAAAAATGGGATGCTTGTCGGTCTTGGTGATTCTATTGAGTTAGCTGCGGCTTTAGAAAAAGTAACTTCTAAAACGTGGGACAGAAATTTAATTCGACAAAATGCAATTACTATTTTTGGAATGCATCGAGTTTCTTCTGAATATATTAAAGTTTATAATAAATTACTCGGATAAATGAAATTGTCCATTATTACAATTTGTAAAAATGATCTCCTTGGTCTTAAAAAGACTGTGGAAAGTGTAAAGACGCAATCATTTAAAGATTTCGAATTTATTATTATTGATGGAGCATCAACGGATGGAACTGTTGATTATCTCAATGAAAATATTTTTTTCATTTCAAAATTGGTATGTGAAAGAGATAATGGAATTTATAATGCCATGAATAAAGGTATTTCTATAGCTTCAGGTGAATATTGTTTGTTTTTAAATGCAGGAGATTATCTTGTAAACACAAATGTTTTGGAAAAAGTTTTCTCTAGCAATCTTAAAGAAGATCTGCTGTATGGAAACATGTTTATCGAAACAACTGATGGTAAAAGAAAACTAGGAAAGATGCCCAAAAAAATTTCTTTTCTTTATATGATTGAAGATACTATCTGGCACCCAGTTTCATTTATAAAACGATCTTTGTTTGAACGTTTTGGAAAATACAATGAGAATTATAAAATGGTGGCTGATTATGATTTTTTTTTGAAAATTGTTTGTGTTCATAAAGTAAAAACTAGGAAATTAAATTTCCCAATTTCTGTTTTCAATTTGAACGGATTTAGCTCCAGAAAAGAAAACAAAGAACTTTTGAAAACTGAACGGGCATTTGCTCAACAACAATATTTTACTCTTTCGGAAATTGAATATGCTAAAATAAAAATTGAAAAAGGTAAAAAAATTATTTTTCGGCTATTAAGGAAACTTACTAATTGGGTATGAAAAAAATTCCACTTATTTCTGTCATCGTACCTTGTTATAATTATGACATATTTTTATCAGATGCTTGTGAGTCGCTAATCGATCAAACTTTTTGCGATTGGGAATGTATTTTGATAAACAATGGTAGGTTTGTAAAGACGAAAAAGGTGATTGATTATTATTTAAAGAAAGACACAAGATTTCGTTTTATTGAATCTGAAAGAAGTGGTCCATCGGCTGCACGTAATGAAGGGCTTAAAATTTCTGTTGGAAGTTTCATTCAGTTTCTAGATGCTGATGATAAACTTGCTTCTGATAGATTTTCTATTTTTATAAACAAATTTGAAAAACAGGATCAACTTGATCTTATATATTCTAAAACTAAATATTTTAATTCAAATGATCCAATTAAATATTATAACTCTTTAAATGATTTATCAGGAGTAGATAAAGTTGGACATTTTGGTGATGGAATTGAATTGTACAATAAATTAATGCGCCGAAATATATTTACAATTAATTCTCCGATGTTTAGAAGAAGTTTGCTCTCTTCAACAAGTATTTTCAACATTAACATTAATTACTTGGAAGATTGGGATTTCTGGATAAAATTATCTGGAAAAATTAGAAACTTCGAATTCGAAAAAAATGATCTTTCTTCAGCTTATGTTAGATCGCATTCGGCAAGCCTTAGTCAATTCAA
>JANLRG010000042.1:0-4358 GCA_031361545.1 Bacteroidota bacterium | reverse complement strand
CGTTTTGTTTTGATGCGTCTGACCTCACGGTTGGACGCTTTTTTTATGCCCTTATTTTTCATTATAATATCGAGTACTTTCCTTGTCGTTATTTTTTTTAAAAAAAAAGAAGAAAATATTTGACATTTAGTGATTCCTCTTTACATTTGCATCGCTTTTGAAAGAAGGCTCAAAAAATAAGCAGTTTGGTCCGTTCGTCTATCGGTTAGGACACTAGATTTTCATTCTAGGAAGACGAGTTCGATTCTCGTACGGACTACAAGTTTTTAAAGGTTAGCCTCGGCTAACCTTTTTTATTTGTGAAAGTCTATCCGCCCAATACCCCCTCAGTATAGCCGCTCAAATTGAACATATTTTAAGATTATTTTAAAAAATAAATTACTCACATTGAATTATTGTCAATAATACACTAACTTTGCAACGCATTACAAGTTAGTTTTATTTTTAAACCAATATTATATCATTACAACATGGCAAAAATTAAAATAGCTATCAACGGATTTGGAAGAATTGGTCGTATCACTTTCCGCAACCTCGTCAAAATGGACAATGTGGAAGTCGTAGCAATTAACGACTTAACAGATAACAAAACGCTTGCTCATTTACTTAAATACGACTCTGTTCACGGTAGATTTGATGGTACAGTCACTGCTGACGATCAACATTTGACTGTCAATGGTCACAACATTCTCGCTATTGCTGAGAAAGATCCTGCGGCTTTGCCTTGGGGAAAATTAGGTGTAGACGTAGTGATTGAATGTACAGGTCGTTTCACCGATTCTGAAAAAGTAAAAGCGCATCTTCAAGCAGGTGCTAAAAAAGCCATCATCTCTGCTCCGGCAACAGGTGATGTGAAGACCATCGTTTTGGGTGTCAATGACGAACAAATCACAGCGGATGCTGATATTTACTCAAATGCTTCATGTACGACTAACTGCTTGGCTCCTATGGTCAAAGTATTGGATGATGCATTTGGTGTTGAGCAAGGTTTTATGACAACTATCCATGCTTATACGGCTGACCAAAGTTTGCAAGACGCGCCTCATAAGGATTTGCGTCGCGCTCGTGCAGCAGCATATAGCATAGTGCCTACATCTACAGGTGCAGCGAAAGCGGTAGGAATTGTATTACCACATTTGAAAGGTAAATTGAATGGAAACGCCATGCGCGTACCTGTGCCAGATGGTTCAGTAACGGATTTTGTAGCTACTTTGAAGAAGCCTGCAACGGTGGAAGAGGTGAATGCCGCTTTCAAAAAAGCATCTGAAACAAGTCTTAAAGGTATTTTGCACTACGAAACTGACCCAATTGTTTCTATTGACATCATCAGTCAGAAAGACTCTTGTATTTTCGATGCTGATTTGACAATGGTGATTGGTAACACAGTGAAAGTGGTTGGTTGGTACGATAACGAAGCAGGTTATTCAGCGCGTTTGGCTGATTTGGCTGTTCGTGTCGGCTCAATGGTGGCTGTTGAAGCATAATTTTTTTTTCATATTATATATTAAAACGAATCCGCGAGATGAACTTCATCTTGCGGATTTTTTTTGTTTTAAATTTTAAAAAGATACCCCTCAAGTTAATGGCGATAAATTCTTATAGAAATGCTGCCATATACTGAGGGGTATCTGTATTTTAATCTTCCTATTATCTTAAAACAATTTGTTCGCTGAAAGTTTTATTGCCTTCAAAAGTAAAATTTAAATAATACTTTCCACGAGGCAACTGAGCAACATCAAAAGAAAAAGTATTATTATTTCTTTGAGTGTTGGTATTTGCTGCATTTGCAGGATTGAATGTTCTGACAATTCCTGCATGTGCATCACTCACTAAAGTTGCTTTTTTAAGCGCATTCATCACTAAAACCTCTGCGCTGACAGAATTATCAGCAGGATTAGGAGATGCCATGCGATAATATCCACCGCTTACATCCTGGACATAAAAGGTTCTGGCTTCTCCTACACCACACTGATTGGAAGTAACCCCTTCAACACGCATAAAGGGGTAGGCATATACTGATACTTGATTTTGCCCAGCGTAGTAAATATTTCCTGCTCCATTCAATATTGTCCAATCAGTAGTTGAACCTGCGTCATTATTGACTTCAATCCTCAATAAACCAGGATTATTGATGTAATTTGGTACGGCGAGCGGCTGCCCATCAACTGTTGCAGATGTGATAACAGGACCTCCAACATATATAGTGCCTGTTACGCTTTTGGGTGATTGACAAGCATTATCCACAGTTAAAGTCACAGTTCCGCTTGAGCCAAAACTCTTTGCTTTTATTAAAGCATAGAGCCAATTATATGAGTAGGTAATATCTAACGCACCTGTACTTGTCCAATTATAAGTGGTAACATTGGCTGCATCTGTATATAATGAAGCAGATGAATTGTAGCATATATTTGTGGAGGGTATGCCTGTCATTGTTGGTGTGCTAACACGTGGACGAGTAATATTGAAATCAAAATTTTGAACTAAAGTACCATCTGTCCTTTTCGCTCTCACGGTCACACTAACATCTGATTGCCCGGCATTGCTTGTCGTAGATACTGAGGGGGTAGATGTTGTTAGTGTTCCCCAAGAGAATTGCCAAGTATATATGATGGACGAAACAGGGTCAGTAGCGGGTGTTGGAATGCTAAGATTTAATGCTTGTTGCCCACATGCTAATTGAACACTGCCACCATTGGATAATAATGTATTGCTACCGGAATTATTAAAATTCAGTTGAGTGATGGAACCGAGATACTTCACGCAAACATTTAAAACAGGTGATAATACTGATTTTAGACCGTTATTTTTATAAAATAATCTTGCCTGTAAACTATGAGCATTGTTGGTATTGGGTATATTCTCCCATGTTATAAATATTGTGCCAGTATTACTTGTACCTGATCCACCAACAATATTGGGCCAGTCAACATTAACGAAAGTATCCATTTGCCCTAAGGTTACAGTAGCAGTGTATGATAATGCGGTAGAAGGCTCAACACATGTATTACAACCGGAAGGACATCCAGTTATTACTATGGTTGGTTGAGCTAACATGACTAAACCCATCTGTAAGAAGAAAAAAATAATAAATATCTGTTTCATGATAAATGATTTTTAAATAGTTTAAAAATGATAGTTTAAATACAACCCCAATAATGGCTTGAAAAAGACTTCATTATTGGTTCCACTACTTGTAAATTCAGAATAAGTTTCTATTACTACGCTTGAATTAGAAGGTAACTGCTCATCTTTAGAAAGATAATGACTCGTTCTATGAAAGCTAAAGGCAAATTCAGATGATAGAGATAAATGATTGTTAAATTTATAGCCTACACCTATTATTTGAGAAACACCCATAGTTTTGACTCTATATTTTAAATAAATCAAGCTTTGTTTATTATAATAAATGTTTGACTTTAAACTATCGAGAAGATAGATATTCGAGAATGCCCTACTACCCCCAAAAATGTTAAAATCTTCATGCGCTTGTTCATAATTAAACTCAGTTGCAGAATAAAAACTTATTTGTCTTTTAATAAAACTGTATTGATAACCAATGCTAAACTGTCCGTTTATCTTCTTGTTTCTTTTTGGGTAGTTTTCATAAAATTGTAACTTTGAAATTCCTACAAGAATTTCATCATGATTCAATAACCAGATAGAATCAGAAGAAGAAGTACTACTGGCAGAGCCAAATCTCAAACGAACAGCTTTTTTCTCTGTAAAATGCCATTTTGCCATCACATTGTAAGGTTGGTCACTTCGAAAAAGTGGTTTCAAGTCAAAACCAACTTCCCATTTCTGAGAAACAGGAGTATCATCTTTTTTTTCAACTTGTGCCAAAATGGGAATAGCAAAAAATATCAAAAAAATAGCCAAGTAAATGCCTTTTACTGAGGGGTGCGCTTTAGCGAAGAATGTTGTCATTTTCATTGTTATATGATTTTAAAAATTAGAAAATACGGGCTGTGTTCACCCTGTGCAACAGGATAAAATAAGGCAGAATGACGACACCTTGCAACATTCATGCGAAGCAAATAAAAGGCTTTCGGAAACGGTTAGGTAGCGACAATTCAAGAAGAATTATCCGACATTCGGCAAATGTGTAATCTTTTCATTACTTTTGTTGATTAATTTTTGTTAATTAATAGCTGCTGCCGTCTCTGAGTCCAACAATGAGCGGTGGCAGTTTCTTTTAATACCCATTTGAGACTATGTCAATAGGCTCAAATTATATTGCGTTGCAACATCAATATCAAGGTTCATTTCGATTCACCACATTCTATTAGGAAAATGGAAAATGGAAAATGGAAAATGGAAAATGGAAAATGGAAAATGGAAAATGGAAAATGGAAAAT
>JANLRG010000037.1:0-2495 GCA_031361545.1 Bacteroidota bacterium | reverse complement strand
AGACTTCCCAGTGTTTGGTCAATCCCCATTTGAGTGATGGCTGGATTGCCTTTCAACTCATAATATACTGAGGGGGTCAGCAAGCAGAGGAATCCGATGGTCATCACGCCAAAAATCATCCAAGCCAAACGCTGGCGTTTGAGATAATAACCCAAAGCGAAAATCATAGCCATTGGAATCAAAATAATGCTGATATTTTCAACCATATTCGTCCAATAATTTAGATTTTCAAGGGGATGCGCGGAGTTTGTAGCGAAATAACCACCACCATTTGTTCCAATTTGCTTGATACCAATCATAGCAGCCGAAGGTCCGCGAGAGACTGATACGGTATCACCTTGCAAAGTGATGATTTGTTGTTTGCCTTCAAAATTCATCGGCGAACCATTGAAAGCCATAAATACAGCTACGACAAATGACAAAGGCAATAAAATACGCGTACAGCTTTTTAGAAAATAATTGTAAAAATTGCCTAATTGTGAAGTCGTGCGTTGGCGCATGGCATTGAAAACAACGGCACAAGCTGCCATGCCCGTCCCTGCTGTGACGAATTGCAGGAAGGTTAAACAGCCAATTTGTCCTAAATAAGACATCCCCGTTTCGCCTGAATAATGCTGTAAATTGCAATTTACAACAAATGAAATAGCGGTATTGAACGCCAAATCGGGTGTCATCGAAGGGTTGCCATCTGGATTTAAAGGCAACCAACCTTGATTCATCAAAATCAAAAGTGCCCAAAAAAACCAGAGGAGATTAATTGTTAGTAATGCTTTAAGATGTTCCTGCCAAGTCATTTCCCTTTGAGCATTGATGCCGCTTATTTTGAAAAAGCCCTTTTCAAGTGGGGTAAAAAAGTCAAGTGCCGACTTATTGCCTTCATAAACATTGGCAATGTATTTTCCTAAAGGCACTGCGAAAGCTGCCGTTGTGAGGAACATCACAACGATTCCGATTAGTTCAGAAGTCATTTTTTAATAGTGAAAAGTGAAAAATGAAGAGTGAAAAATTTCACACTTTTTGTTTTAAAATCTTTCCGGTTTGACCAATACATAAGCCATATAACCGAAGACCAAGAGCGCGACAATGAATAATAGTAGCATAGTTTATAGTTTAAATTTTTTCAAAATAATCAATGGCTTTATAAAAAAGACCAAAGCAAATCAAGGTTACTAAAATGAGTACGATAGCCATCATATCATTTTATATTGTTTTTCTATTAAAGTCGTCATTTGAACTACATTTTACCATTCTTCCAAAGCGTCCCCCCTTGGGGGTTAGGGGGAAAACGACAAATTGCTCAACTATCTATCCCCATAAATCTATATCCTACCCCCGATTCTGTCAAAATAAATTGAGGGCGATTAGGGTCATCTTCTATTTTTTTTCGCAATTGTCCTATAAAAACGCGCGGGTATTCAGTACGTTCGATGTAGCTGGAACCCCATATTTCTTTTAAAATGAAGGCATGAGTCAATACTTTTCCTTCATTTTTCACTAAAAGCAATAATAGGCTATATTCAGTAGAAGTCAGTTTCACGAGTTCGCCATTTTTTTTAACCGTTCTGGCGATATAATCAATCGTTAGATTTTTGATTGTTAAAATCGACTCTGCATTGTTTGGTTGACTCAATCGCAAGGCGGATCGAATGCGAGCCATCAATTCGCCCGTTCTAAAAGGCTTCACCAAATAATCATTCGCACCACTATCCAACGCTTTCACTATCTCAGATTCGGAATGCCGAGCGGATAAAATGATAATCGGTAAGGTCAACCACCCCCTCAGTATTTTCAACAATTTTTGACCATCTTCATCAGGCAAACCCAAATCCAATATGATTAAATCTGGCTGGTGCATGGCGGCGGCAATTTCACCCTCTTTGGCAGTAGCCGCTTGAATCACTTTATATCCATTGGATTGCAAGGTAATATCCAACAACTTGCGAATAGGTGCTTCATCATCAATGATTAATATGCTCTCTTTGCCGTTGCTATTTGGATGTTCCATATTCAATGTGAGTGGTTTGTAATAAAATGGTTGTCGGAATTTCAATGGTAAAAATAGCTCCATGTTCAAGTTTATTACTCACTCTAATAGAACCATTTTGAGCTTCCACAAAACCTTTAGCGATGAATAAGCCTAAGCCAGTGCCACCTGTTTGGGTATTTTTAAGGCGATAAAATTTGTCAAAAACAGACCCAATTTCATCTATTGGAAAGCCTTTACCCATATCTGAAATTTCAATAATCAATCGATACGTTATTTTATCCACCTCTAAAGCATATGCGCCTTCTGTTTCATTCATATCGCCCTCATGATCTTTTATCAAAAAAGCCTTAATCGAAATGAGGGTTTGTTTAGGCGTGTAATTGGCCGCATTGCTAATAATATTGCTCAAAACCTGCTCCGTTAGCCCAAAGTCTAATTTTACTAAAGGCATATTGTCATCTATTTCTACTGCCGTTTCATGATTATTTAAATGAGAGTGAAGTTTATT
>JANLRG010000028.1:0-3475 GCA_031361545.1 Bacteroidota bacterium | reverse complement strand
CACTTTCATCAAAAGCTAAATCATCGTGAGGATTGCTATGAGTATTTTGATTTTCGATAAAATAAATTGGCATGTCTATTTTGCCAATATCATGATACATTGCTCCAGCTCTAATCAACAATGCATTTCCTCCTACATGATAAATGGCAGCTTCTGCCAAATTTGAAACTTGTAAACTATGCTGAAATGTTCCAGGTGCTTTCAACGAAAGCTCACGCATTAAAGGCGAATTTGAATCTGACAACTCCATCAAAGACATATCCGACAAAAAACCAAAAATTTTCTCTAAAATGAAAATCAATGGAAAAGCAAAAAGTGTAATGATTGAATTTCCTAAAAACCATTTCAGATTCATCCAATCAATACTCCTAAAATTGGCTTCATGCAAAATGGAAACACCTATAAAAGAAATTGTATAAGAAAGAAAAATCATTAGAATAGAAATAAAGAACTGAACTCTTCTACTCATATTCAAAATCGTAAAAACTGAAACCATTCCTGCAATGGTTTGAATGAACATAAATTCGAATCCACTTGGAGCTTCAAATCCGATAATTAGTAAAGTAACGATATGTGTAAATAGAGCAGTTCGAGTATCAAAAAATGCTCGGATAACTATCGGAAGAATACATACAGGAACCATGTACATATCAAAAACGTTAATTTTTCTTGCCCATAAGAAAAGGTAAGTCATCATCACAATCAAAAACATGATGAGTAGAACTTTTCTGTTATCATCAAAAATATCTTTTCTATATAAAAATAAAAATAACACCAACATTGTCATTGCCAGAAAAACCAATATAAAATGTCCAAGAAGCATCGACCATCTTGAACTATTGCTAAACTCTTGATTTTTCATTTCCGCTTTCAGCGATAGCAATTTTTCAAATCGGTTGTCATCGACAATTTCTCCCTTTAAGATAATTACTTCATCTTTTTGAATCAATCCGTGAGACAAACTTATTTTATCAAGCAACTGTTTAGTCCATTGTCGAGTCGCTTGGTCATCGTAAAGAATATTATGTGATAGAGCATTTTCAAGCAAAGGAGCGAGTAATGCTAAATCAGCCGACGAGAATATTCCGAGTTGAGTTTGAATAAAAGAGAAAGCTGTTTGAACGGTATAATATTCTTTGAGATTGTGTTCATCCGCAATATTATCTCTGACAACCGTTATGATTCCATCAGGATTATTAGCCAATGTTTTATCATTGATTAGGATGATTCCTTTTTCAAAAACTATTTTTAATATTTGGATTCCAATTGTTTCTTGTACAACCTTCTGTTTATTCAATCTTTCGATCTCTTTCGAATCTTTATCCTTTTCAATAAATCTTTTCGTCCAAACGTCTGTCAGTTCATTTTTAAAAAGATAAATTTTTTGATCCACCAATTTATCGTCGAAGCGATAAAAAGGGTGACTGTTTTTCATTACTGTAGCTTTTTCTTCATTTAATTCTGCTTCTGTTTTATTGATTGCAAAATCGAAAGGCGCCATTAAATTCTCAAAGGCCCAAGGTTTTCCTTTTTGAAAAGTGTAATTAAATTGGGTTTCCTTAGGAAGAGCAATAACAATAAGAATGATAGAAATTAATACCAGAAAAAATCTGGATATTCGCTCATGCTGATTTGACAATTGGATAAAATAATTCTTCATAGTAACTTGGAACGATGCGAAAATACGATTTTATTTAAGCTGAAGTTGTCAAATTAAAATTCAATAATAGACAAGAAGTCAACAATGGACCAAATAATTTCAAGCATTGGCTTTCCAAAAAAACAAAATGCATACTATTGAAAATCATAATCTTCCAATATGCCATTTCTAATAATAATGCAATTAAAATTAATAATACCTTTACCACATAAAACGCATTGATATATTTATGAAAGAAGTCTTTATCGTATCTGCAGCAAGAACTCCAATTGGCAGTTTTGGTGGAACATTAGCATCGTTAACAGCAACACAATTAGGGGCGCATGCTATAAAATCGGCCTTAGAAAAAATAAAACTTGATCCGAAAGAGGTTCAAGAAGTTTATATGGGAAATGTTTTGTCTGCAGGAGTTGGACAGGCACCGGCCACTCAAGCTTCAATTTATGCAGGCATCCCCACCACCACTCCAGGAACTACGATCAATAAAGTTTGTGCATCAGGTATGAAAGCAATTATGCTCGCAGCGGAATCGATTATGTTAGGTCATAATGATTGTGTAATAGCTGGAGGAATGGAAAGCATGAGTAATGTTCCCTACTACTTAGATAAGGCTCGTAATGGGTACAAACTTGGACATGGCACAATTACCGATGGATTAGTAAAGGATGGCTTATGGGATGTGTACAAAGATTACCACATGGGAAATGCTGCGGAACTTTGTGCAGCAGAATGTAAAATTAGCCGTGAAGACCAAGATAACTATGCTTTAGAATCGTATAAAAGATCATCACTGGCATATTCATCAGGAATGTTTAAAGAAGAGATTTCACCAATCAGTGTTCCTGTACGTGGAAAAGACTCTATTATTATTTCTGAAGATGAAGAGTACAAAAATTTAAGAGCAGATAAAGTAGCCACTTTAAAACCAGCATTTCAAAAAGATGGGACTGTGACTGCCGCAAATGCTTCAAAGCTGAACGATGGAGGTGCTGCCTTAATATTAATGAGTAAAGAAAAAGTAGAGGCTCTCGGATTAAAACCAATAGCAAAAATTCGTGGCTTTGCTGATGCTCAACAAGCACCAGAATGGTTTACCACTACTCCATCTAAAGCATTACCATTAGCCGCAAAAAGAGCTGGAATTTCTTTAGAAAATATTGAGTATTTTGAAATCAACGAAGCCTTTTCAGTTGTGTCTATCGCCAACAATCAACTCATGAATTTAAACCCTGAAAAGGTAAATGTTTTTGGAGGTGCTGTTTCATTGGGACATCCACTCGGTGCTTCAGGCGCAAGAATTATTGTAACCCTTTTAAATGTATTGAAACAAAAAGGCGGAAAAATTGGAGCTGCAGGAATTTGCAATGGTGGTGGTGGAGCAAGTGCCCTTGTAGTAGAATTACTTTAAAAGTTCTGAAAGCTATATTCAAATTTGATTTTAATTTTCTTCTATGTTTGCGATTTGTAATTTAAGTTTAGTTCCAGTACGGAAAGATTCGTCTAACCAAAGTGAAATGATATCTCAGCTTCTTTTTGGTGAAGCAGTAGAGATTTTAGACACACACAAAGGTTGGTATAAAATAATGATGCTTTTTGATCAATATATTGGTTGGATAGACCAAAAGCAAGTTGTGATTATTTCTGAGGAAGAAATTAAAAATTACAAAACTAAATCTTCAAAAATATCAACCGATCTTTTACAAATTGTCCTTGTCAATGGAGGAGAAATGTCGTCAATAGTAATGGGTAGCAGTTTACCTTTTTATGAAAACAAAAAAATGATATTCGGCAAGACCGAATATACATTTGAAGGCA
>JANLRG010000866.1:0-2576 GCA_031361545.1 Bacteroidota bacterium | reverse complement strand
AGAATTTCCTCAATACTCATATTGGAACCGAGCATATCCAAAATAACTTCTACAGGCCAACGCATTCTGCGAATGCAAGGCTTTCCATGACAGATGTCAGGATTGATAGTTATACGTTCTAAATAATTCATTCTTCAGATTTTCAAATAAAGTTAAAACAAATTAAGGAAAGAAAAAACGTAAAATACTGAGGGGTATAAACAAAAACGTTCGGGAAAACTATTAAAAGCTTCCCGAACGTTGTATCTTAAAACGCCACTGCCCAACTATCGCCATGGTCTTTCACATCAGTCGGAAAGCAGTTTCTCCACTCGATCAAAGTCTTTGTGGTGGATGCCGGCGGCTTTTATTTGTATGATGTCATTCAGAAAAGTGACTTCTGCCATGTATTCATCTGCACCTGAAAACCTTTTGCCTTTCCACTTTTTACATATCGCTTCGGCTTTATCATATTGATTGCTCAATAGATAAGCCAATGCTAACTTAGCTTCTACCGAAACATATTCGGGATTAAGCTGCAATGTCTTTTGTGCTGCTGCTATCGCAATGGTATATTCACCGACAAAGAGCGCGTAAAAGCTGAGGTCATTGTATTTATGATAGTCGGTCGTATCTGATTGTGTACTCAATACTATAGCTTTGTAGGCTTCGACGTAGTTATTATCTGTAAAGAATTTATTTGCTGCATGATAAGCGGAATCGTATGGGAATAATTTTCTCACCCGCTCAAAGTCTTTGTGGTGGATGCCTGCGGTTTCTAATTCCTTGATGTCATGTAAAAAGATAGGCACTGCATCTTCTCCATCCGGGAGTGTCTTGCCTTTCCACTTTTTATAAATGATTTCAGCTTTGTCGTACTGATTGTTTAATAAATGAGCCAATGCTAAGTCAGATTCAACTGAAACAGCATTGGGATAAAGTTGCAATGTTTTCTGTGCTGCCGCAATACCAATGTCATATTCACCGACAAAGAGCGCGTATCGACTTAAAATACTGTATTTACTAAAATCAGTAGTATCTAATTCTGTACTCAATAATATAGCTTTGTAGGCTTCTGCATAATTGCTATCTGCAAAGAATTTTTCGGCTTGATGAACATGATCGGCTGGCGTCATGAGTAATTTTTTCACGCGGTCAAAGTCTTTGTGGTGGATGCCAGCAGCTTCTAAAGTTGTGATGTCTCGTAAAAAGATTTGATTGGCATTGTCTGCAGCTCCAATGTCTTCATTATCTACATAATAGGGGAATATCTTGCCTTTCCATTTTTTATAAATCACTTCGGCTTTGTCGAATTCATTGCTCAAAACATAAGCCAACGCTAACTTAGCATCAACTGAAACAGCTTTGGGATTCAGTTGCAAAGTCTTGTGTGCTGCTGCGATAGCCTGGGTATATTCATTGACAAAAAGACCGTAAAAACTTAAGTAATAATATTTAATGTAGTCTATCGTATCTAATTCTGTACTCAATAATACAGATTTGTAGGCTTCTACATAGTTCCTACTTGCAAAGAATTCAAGAGCTTTTTGATAAGCATAATCTGATGGGAACATTTGCCGCACGCGCTCGAAGTCTTTGTGGTGGATGCCTGCGGCTTCAAATTTTTTAATTTCTCGTAAAAATATAATATCTGCCATCTCATCTTTAAATTCTACAAACTTTTTGCCTTTCCACTGTGTAAAAAAGATTTCAGCTTTGTCAAATTCATCGTTCAATAAATAACCAATAGCTAAAAGAACTACGTATTGAACTTTTTGAGGCTCAAGCTGTAATGTTTTTTGGGTCGCTTCAATCGCTTTAGGGTATTCGCGAGCAAATAATGCGCTATAACTTAAATCACCATATTTTTGAGCATCTGTAGTATCTAATTGAGTACTTAATAATATGGCTTTATAGGCTTCAATATAGTTACTATCCCGAAATAATTGTATGCCCGCTTTGTGTGCTGAATCAGCTTTCATTTTCATGAGTTGAGGGAGTAAACAATCAGGCACTTTATTCATTGGGTTATCTGAGAATACAAACCCTTCCAAGTCTTTAAATGTGCAAAATGTTGAAGGCAGCTCTGTTAACTTATTACCACTTAAATCCAAAGATTGGATTCTCTTCAATTGGCTCAACTCAGCAGGGATGCTTGTGAGTTGATTGCCACTCAAATACAAAGAATGAATATTCGTCCATTCGCTTAACTCGGGAGGAATACTATCTATTTGATTTTCACTCAAATTCAAAGATTGGATACTTGTCCATTGGCTCAACTCAACAGGGATGCTTGTGAGTTGATTGCCACTCAAATTCAATGATTGGATACTCTTCCATTGGCTCAACTCAACAGGGATTTTTTTGATTCGATTTCTATTTAAATCTAAAGATTTAATACTCTTCCATTGGCTGAACGCCACAGGGATGTCTTCTATTTGATTGCCACTCAAATTCAAAGATTGGACACTCGCCCATTGGCTTAATTCGTCAGGGATGCTTATGATTTGATTTTCACTCAAATTCAAAGATTGGATATTCTTCCATTGGCTTAATTCAAGAGGGATACTTATGAGGCGATTTTGACTCAAATTCAA
>JANLRG010000845.1:0-1387 GCA_031361545.1 Bacteroidota bacterium | reverse complement strand
TAGTAGGATTTGATTAAAAACCAATCGGCTAATATTCCATGAGTCAATGTCCGTTCTATGATAAATCTGCGATGTTTCTCAAAATTTAATTGTGTCTTATCTACATCCCAGAATAAGGACGAACTAAAATCCGTTATGTCAAATTCCTTTTTCATTCTTTCATTTTTTAAGTTGATACAATGCTTCAATGTCTTAATTCCTGTTTTAAAATATTAAAGACCGTAAAATAAAGGTTTATTGTTTTTTTATCAACTATTTTAAAAAAATAAATTTTGATTCTATATTTTTCTTTTAAACCCGCTTGTACGATATATGTTTACAAAAACCCCTCAGTATCAAGTCAGATACTGAGGGGATGCCGTGTTTTCAGATTAAAAATTGTGTTTTCATTATTAGGTGCTTGTCATTCGACTATCACGAAACCCAAACAATCACCTCTTGTGACCAACCACTCTTTTTGCCTTTCGTGCCAATCGCCCGCACATGGAAAGTAATTTGGCTACCCGGCTTCAAGTCCGTGATAACAGTCGAACTACTGGTACTATAATCCCCATTTTGCCAAGCCGTTTCGCCTGTAGTCAATCTTTCGATGCCATAATTCACCGCCCCCGGCGTAGGCTTCCAAGACAATTTGACCGCACCCGATTTATTCGACACATTGAGCACTGTCAAACCCGAAGGAGCAGTCAATACAGTAATCGGTTTGGGCGTTTCGCGCACTTGATAACCTGCTGCTTCGATGATGTCTTCATTCTCATTCGCAAAGGCTTCAACTTGAATGGCAACCGTTTCCAATTCAGCTTTCAAATCATCCATCTTGCGGTTCTTTTCCCGAATTAAGAGCGTGCCGCCATAGATGGCATTACTGACTGCTGTTGTAAAAGCGTCATAATCTGCATTAAGGGCATCCACAAAAGGTTTGAGGGTGATGAATTGAGCATCTTTCGTCATTGAGTTGATAACGTTGTTGGCGAATTGCGCCAGCTCGGCTTGTGGCAATTTCTTGAACGATAAATCAATAAGCTTTCCCATTTTTTTAAATTGGGTTTTAGATTGTATGCGAACTACATACGTATCAAAAACACCTAAAACAATGCCAGCCCAACACACAAAATGGATAAATCATAATTTTTATCTATATTTTTATCAACTATTTATGGAACGGTTAACAATCATTATTTTACGGTCATCATCGTTCAAAATTTATGAGAGATTTCTTGATTTAGGAGCATTATTCTGTGCCAAATTTTTCCCGAAAGTAGAGGCTCTTTTCCCGAAAGTCAAAGCATTTTTCCCGAAAGTCAAGATACTTTTCCCGAAAGTCAAGACACTTTTCCCGAAAGTCAAGATACTTTTCCCGAAAGTCAAGATACTTTTCCCGAAAGTC
>JANLRG010000833.1:0-9149 GCA_031361545.1 Bacteroidota bacterium | reverse complement strand
CACTTTCGTTACCTCTGCAAAGACCGACGAAGAAGCAATGGAATTACTAAAAGAATTCGGCTTACCATTCAAAATAAATTAATAATCCAGCTAAAAGAAATATAGACTCATGGCAAAAGAATCAATGAAGGCAAGAGAAGTGAAGCGTGCATATTTATCAGCTCGATATGCTGACAAACGTGCTGCTCTTAAAGCTGCCGGTGATTATGAAGCACTTGACAAACTTCCAAAAAACTCATCACCTGTTCGCATGCACAATCGTTGTAAGCTAACTGGAAGACCACGCGGCTACATGCGTACGTTCGGGATATCACGTAACGTGTTTCGTAAAATGGCATTAGATGGAAAAATACCGGGAGTAACAAAGGCTAGCTGGTAATAATTAAAAAAAAACAAGGACAAGCTTAATAGTAAAACAATGACAGATCCTATAGCAGACTTCATCACAAGAGTTCGAAACGCAGTTAAAGCAAACCACCGTATTGTACAGGTGCCTGCATCGAACCTTAAGAAGGAAATGACAAAAATCCTTAAGGAAAAAGGATATATCCTCGATTATAAATTCGAAGATGATAGTAAACAAGGCCTAATCAAAATCGCTTTGAAATACCATCCAGTTACAAAAGCTCCGGCAATTCGTAACCTGACGCGTATTAGCAAGCCAGGACTTCGTAAATATTCGGGTGTTGATACAATGCCAAGAGTAATTAACGGATTGGGGATTGCGATTCTTTCAACTTCAAAAGGTGTAATGACCGATAAAGAAGCCAAGCAAGAAAAAGTTGGTGGGGAAGTACTTTGTTATGTTTATTAATCAATAAAAAAGAAATCAAATGTCACGTATTGGAAAATTACCAATAACGATCCCGGCCAAAGTCGAGGTTAAAGTGAGCGGAGATAGCGTTCATGTGAAAGGACCGAAAGGCGATTTAACACAGAAGTTAGTAAGTGGAGTGACTTTGTCAATCGACGGACCAACTCTTACAGTTAACCGTGTTTCTGAAGCTAAGCACCATCGTGCACTTCACGGACTATATCGTTCATTGATCAACAATATGATCATTGGCGTATCAGAAGGATTCAAGAAAGAACAAGAGTTAGTAGGTGTTGGTTATAAAGCAACCAACCAAGGACAACTTCTAGATTTAGTGTTAGGTTATTCTCACCATTTCATTTTTGAAATACCAACTGAGATTAAAGTAACTACTAAACAAGAAAAAGGACAAAACCCTACTGTGATTCTTGAGAGTGCTGACAAGCAATTACTAGGAGCTGTTGCCGCAAAGATTCGCTCATTGCGTTCACCAGAGCCATACAAAGGAAAAGGAATTAAATTCAGCGGTGAAGTGCTGAGAAGAAAAGCAGGAAAATCTGCCGCTAAAAAATAATTGAGATCATGTTAAGAAAACAGCTCCGCAGAAATAGCATTCGTACACGTATTCGTCGTACGATAAAAGGAACCTCAGAACGTCCGCGTTTATCGGTGTTCCGCAGCAATAAGCAAATTTACGCTCAACTTATCGATGATAAAAGCGGTGTAACATTAGCTGCAGCCTCTTCGAGTGCAAAAGAATTTACTGTAACAGGTAATAAAGTTGACATTGCAAAAGAAGTAGGGAAAATTATCGCCGGCAAAGCACAGCAAAACGGAATCACATCTGTTGTGTTCGATCGTGGCGGATACTTGTATCACGGCCGCATCAAGGCATTGGCAGAAGGTGCTCGCGAAGGAGGCCTACAGTTTTAATAATCATTCATGTTGATTGAATAACAGTACTATGTCAGAAACAAACGTAAAGAGAGTAAAGTCAAGTGAGATCGAATTGAAAGATCGTCTCGTAACAGTAAACCGAGTTACCAAAGTAACTAAAGGTGGTCGTGCCTTCCGTTTCGCAGCTATCATCGTAGTAGGTGATGAAGCAGGAGTAGTAGGTCATGGGCTTGGCAAAGCAAAAGAAGTGACTGATGCCGTAAGAAAAGGTATCGATGACGCTAAAAAGAATCTGGTAAAAGTTCCAATCATGAAAGGTACTGTCCCTCATGAGTCGTATGGAAAATACGGTGGTGCTCTTGTCTATTTGAAGCCTGCCGCTCCAGGAACAGGTGTAATTGCCGGTGGTGCGATGCGTGCAGTTTTAGAGAGCGTTGGAATCCATGATGTATTAGCAAAGTCAAAAGGAAGTTCTAATCCACATAACGTGGTAAAGGCAACCATCGATGCACTTTCTAATATGCGTGATCCGGCAACTGTTGCTCAGCATCGTGGAATTAAAATGACTAAAGTGTTTAACGGCTAATTCGCCGCAAAGATATAACAACCAGAAGCAATGGCAAAAGTTCAAATCAAACTCGTAAAGAGTGGCATTGATCGTCCGATTCGTCAGAAAAGAACATTGAATGCATTAGGCCTTACAAAAATGCAAAAGACCATAGAGGTCGAAAACACTGTTCAAATCAAAGGAATGATTAACGTAGTGAAGCATTTAGTTGAAGTAAAAGAAATTTAATCAATACAATAGCGATTGTTTAATACAGAGAGAAACTTATCATGAATTTATCCTCACTCAAACCTGCAAAAGGTTCAGTAAAAACAAATAAAAGACTCGGTCGTGGTACTGGCTCTGGTAAAGGCGGAACAGCTTCGCGTGGTCACAAAGGTGCGCAATCTCGTTCGGGTTACAGCTCTAAGCGAGGCTTTGAAGGAGGTCAGATGCCTTTGCAACGTCGTGTTCCTAAATTTGGATTCAAGAATTTATTCCGCAAGGAATTTCATGGAATCAATTTAGATACACTTCAAAATCTTGCCGAGACAAAAAACATCACAACTATTGATGTTGCTATCCTAGTTGAAAATGGATTAGCTTCTAGACGCGACAAGGTAAAAATCTTGGGACGTGGAGAATTGAAAGCTAAACTAGAAGTAAAAGCACATGCTTTTTCAAGTACAGCAAAAGAAGCAATAGAGTCTAATGGCGGAACAATAGCTACCATCTAAAACAAAGTATGAAGAATCTGATTCAGACCATCCGTAATATATTCAAAATTGAAGATTTGAGAACTCGTATTCTCAATACGCTCTTCTTTCTTTTGATCTATCGTCTCGGCACACACATTGTGCTTCCAGGTGTAGATCCTGAAAAACTAGCAGGACTTCAAAATCAAACATCAGGAGGAAGTGTTCTTGGATTGTTAGATATGTTCTCCGGTGGAGCCTTCTCACATTCTTCGATCTTTGCTCTAGGTATCATGCCGTATATTTCGGCCTCAATCGTGATTCAGCTTTTAAGTATTGCCATTCCTTATTTCCAAAAAATGCAAAAGGAAGGTGAATCAGGAAGAAAAAGAATTAATAATATTACTCGTTGGTTGACTGTAGTTATTTGTGCTTTTCAAGCGCCAGGTTATATCGTTAACTTAAACTCTCAAGTGCCCAATGCAATTATTTCAATTACTAACCCTGAACTTGTTGCTCCATTTACTTTTTGGTTTACATCAATTATAATCTTAGTAGCCGGGACCATTTTCGTAATGTGGTTAGGTGAAAGAATTACAGATAAAGGTTTAGGAAATGGAATCTCTTTAATTATCATGGTGGGTATCATAGCTCGTTTACCACAAGCATTCCGCGATGAAGTATTATCGCGCGCCAATTCAAATGGAGGAATGGTTGTTCTATTACTAGAGTTAGTAGCACTCGGGGCCGTTATAGCCTTCACCATTTTACTGGTCCAAGGCACTCGAAGAATTCCTGTGAATTTTGCAAAGAAAGTTGTAGGAAATAAACAATACGGAGGAGTACGTCAGTATATACCATTAAAAGTAAATGCTGCTGGTGTAATGCCAATCATCTTTGCTCAAGCAATTATGTTTATCCCAGCAACGATTGCACAGTTTTTCCCTGAATCAACAGCATCTCAAGGAATCTTAGCTACGTTTGGAAACTTTACTTCTTTCTGGTACAACTTCGTCTTCGCAACATTAATCATTTTGTTTACTTATTTCTACACTGCTATTGCGGTTAATGCAAATCAAATGGCAGATGATATGAAACGAAATAATGGGTTCATTCCCGGAATTAAGCCAGGTCGCAGTACGTCAGAATTTATAGATGAAGTGATTTCGAGAATCACTCTTCCAGGATCGATATTCTTAGCAATCATCGCTATCCTTCCGACGTTTGCGCTTCTCTTGAATGTGAATAACAACTTCGCTCACTTTTATGGTGGAACATCACTGTTAATCTTGGTGGGTGTGGTATTAGATACCTTACAACAAATTGAATCGCATTTATTGATGCGTCATTACGATGGATTGATGAAGACGGGTAGAATAAAAGGAAGAAGTACACAAGCAGCTTCTGCAGTTTAATTAATAGCATCTGAGAAAGAAATAAGGGCAGACCGATGCTATATTATAAGACTGACGAAGAAATAGAGTTAATAAGAGAAAGTTCTTTACTTGTTGCAAAAACCCTCGCTGAAGTAGCCAAAGCTATCAAGCCAGGCATTACAACGCTCGAATTAGATAAGATTGCATTTGCTTTCATTCGCGATCATCAAGCTGAGCCGGCATTTTTGAATTACAATGGATTTCCAAATTCATTGTGTATTTCAGTAAATGCTCAAGTTGTTCATGGAATTCCTAATAAGGATACTTTGAAAGACGGTGATGTTTGTTCAGTAGATTGTGGTGTTTTGAAAAATGGTTTCTATGGTGATTCCGCATATACTTTTGCCGTTGGTGAAGTGTCGGATGAAAACATTGCCCTTTTGAAAGTAACACGCGAATCATTACTGAAGGGAATTGAGAAAGCTATTGCTGGAAACAGATTAGGTGATATCAGCGCCGCTGTTCAGGAATATGCAGAAGCAAATGGTTTCTCAGTCGTGAGAGAATTAGTTGGTCATGGTATTGGTCGACACTTGCACGAAAAACCGGAAGTTCCTAACTACGGTAAAAGAGGATCAGGATTGGTGTTGAAAGAGGGTTTAGTAATTGCGATTGAACCAATGATTAATATGGGCACTAAAGGAGTTGTTCATGAAAAAGATGGTTGGACAGTTCGAACAGCAGATAGAAAACCATCGGCACACTTTGAACACACTGTCGCAATACGGAAAGGGAAAGCAGATATTCTGAGTTCATTTGAATTAATTGAAGAAGTGTTAGAAAATAAAATTAATAAAAAAGTAAGCAACTAAAGAGTGGCAAAACAAGCGAACATAGAGCAGGACGGTACGATTACAGAGGCATTATCAAATGCAATGTTCAGAGTCGAATTAGAAAATGGTCACGAGATCATAGCTCACATCTCAGGGAAAATGAGAATGAATTATATCAAAATTCTCCCTGGTGATAAAGTAAAAGTGGAAATGTCGCCCTATGATTTGACAAAAGGCAGAATTACTTATCGATATAAGTAATATGCGAAATGAATTGAGAATAGAGTAAATATAAAATATAAAATAAAGAAGATTGATGTCCTTGACTGTAAATCGGAAAGTGGAATTAATTAACGAACAATAACCGAATAGTAAATAGAATACAGTATTAGTGAATTTGAAAAATCATTTCACGAATTACCACTTACTAATTACTAAAAAAGTATAAAGATGAAAGTAAAACCTGCTATCAAAAAAAGAAGTGCTGACTGCAAGATTGTTCGCAGAAAAGGCAGATTGTATGTTATCAACAAAAAAAATCCTCGCTTTAAGCAGCGTCAAGGATAATTAACTGATCTTTAGGTAACATTTGAAATAAATTAAACAAACAAACCAAGAATAAATGGCTCGTATTGCTGGTATTGATTTACCAAAACACAAAAGAGGCGTCATTGGCCTAACATACATTTTCGGCATCGGTCGTCCAACGGCTGAACGAATTTTGGAAGAAGCTGGTATTGACCAAAGCATCAAAGTTGAGGCTTGGGACGATACTCAACTAACTAAACTACGTGAGATTATCACGGAGATGAAAGTTGAAGGTGCACTCCGTTCTGAAACACAATTGAATATTAAACGTCTGGTTGATATTAATTGCTATAGAGGAATGCGTCATCGTAATGGCTTACCAACTCGTGGCCAACGTACAAAAACAAACTGTCGTACCAGAAAAGGTAAACGTAAAACTGTTGCCAACAAGAAAAAGGCAACTAAAATGTAATTGATCATGGCAACACAACAAACAAATAATAAGAGTACAAAAACCGCAAAGAAAAAAGTGGTGAAAGTAGAAGCGTATGGAAAAGCATTTATCAGCGCTACTTTCAATAACATTATCATTTCACTTACCAACGATTCAGGTCAAGTTATTTCTTGGGCTTCCGCTGGTAAAATGGGATTTAAAGGCTCTAAAAAGAACACTCCATATGCGGCTCAGTTAGCTGCTGGAGATTGTGCTAAAGCAGCTTTTGATATGGGACTTCGCAAAGTGAAGGTTTTCGTAAGAGGACCAGGTGCAGGCAGAGAGTCAGCTATCCGTACACTTCACCAATCTGGTATCGAAGTTACTGAGATCATGGACTTAACTCCAATTCCTCACAACGGCTGTCGTCCTAAAGGAAAACGTCGCGTTTAATTAATTGTTTATTACAGAATAGAAATAAATTACCATGGCAAGATATATTGGCCCAACTTCAAAGATCGCACGTAAGTTTCGCGAACCAATTTTCGGACCGGATAAGGTTCTTGAAAAAAAGAATTATCCTCCCGGACAACACGGACAAACAAAGAAACGTGCTAAACAATCAGAGTATGCTGTCCAGTTAATGGAAAAGCAGAAAGTGAAATACATGTACGGAATTCTTGAGCGTCAATTCGCGAAAATTTTCGATCGTGCTTCTCGTAAAGGAGGAATCACAGGAGAAAACTTACTTCAGTTGATTGAATTACGTTTAGATAATGTGACGTTTCGTTTAGGACTAGCTCCAACACGGATGGCTTCTCGTCAGTTAGTTTCTCACCGCCATATTACCGTGAATGGTAAAATTGTAAACATTCCTTCTTACACTTGTAAGCCAGGTGATGTAGTGGCTGTTCGTGAACAATCAAAAGCGTTAGAAGTTATTGTATCGAATGCTCCTTCAAATGCAAGCAGACATGCTTGGTTAGAGTGGGACAGAGCTTCAATGACTGGTAAAGTTCTTAGTTCACCTTCACGTGATATGATTCCTGAATCAATTAAGGAACAATTAATCGTCGAATTATACAGTAAGTAAGAATTGATAATTGATTATTGAAAATTGTGATTAATTATTGAAAGATTAGAGAGGAGATTTTTCCTTGATGGTTTTAAATACATTAATTGAAATACAAAATTGAGAGTGGGAAGTGCTCAATCAAATAAATGTCATCCCAAGTTTTAATATAAAGTCAAACCTTTAACTACAAAAGATAAAATGGCCATCTTAGCATTTCAGAGACCGGATAAAGTGATCATGATCAATTCTGACGACCGTCACGGTGTGTTTGAGTTTCGCCCTCTAGAACCAGGATATGGAATTTCTGTCGGTAATGCATTAAGAAGAATTCTTCTTTCTTCATTAGAAGGACATGCAATTACTTCTATCAAAATTGGAAGCGTAGATCATGAGTTCTCAACTATCAAAGGAGTTGTGGAAGATGTTACTGAAATAATCCTGAACTTAAAGCAGGTACGTTTCAAGCAACAAATTCAAGGAACAGACTCTGAAAAAGTAACTGTTAATGTTACTGGGAAAACTCAATTTACAGCGGGTGATATCAGCAAATTTACAACTGCTTTTCAAGTCTTGAATCCGGAACTTGTTATTTGTAACATGGAACCAAGTGTTAAACTATCGATCGATCTAAACATCGATAAAGGTCGTGGTTATGTTCCTTCTGAAGAAAACAAAAGTAATAGCGCTCCAATAGGAACTATAGCGGTAGATTCAATTTATACTCCTATTCGTAATGTGAAATATTCAATCGAGAACTATCGTGTTGAACAAAAAACAGATTACGAAAAATTAATCATGGAAATTACCACTGATGGATCTATTCATCCTAAAGAAGCATTGAAAGAAGCAGCAGAAATTCTGATTCACCATTTCATGCTTTTCTCTGACGAAAAGATTACACTTGAAACAAAAGAGAAAACTCCAACAGAAGAACTTGACGAGAATACTTTGCACATGCGTCAGTTGCTAAGCACTAAGTTAGTGGATATGGATCTTTCTGTTCGTGCACTGAATTGTTTGAAAGCTGCTGATGTTGAAACTTTGGGTGACCTTGTTTCTTACAACAAAGCAGATCTTTTGAAGTTCCGTAACTTTGGAAAGAAGTCGTTAACAGAATTAGAAGAATTAGTTCGTTCAAAAAACTTAACGTTCGGAATGAACGTAGGAAAATACCTCGATCGTAAATAATACGCTAAAAAATAATTTAGTTGGATTTCCTGTAAAACTGGAGATCAATTTAAGAGAATAGAAAAATGAGACACGGTAAAAAATTTAATCATCTCGGCAGAACGCACAGTCACAGAGCAGCAATGCTTTCTAACATGGCTGCTTCGTTGATCTTGCACAAACGTATCAACACAACACTTGCAAAGGCTAAAGCACTTCGTAAATATGTTGAGCCAATTATTACTAGATCTAAAGACGATAGTACTCATTCTCGTCGTACAGTCTTTTCGTATCTTCAAAACAAAGATGCAGTCACAGAACTTTTTCGCGAAGTAGGTCCTAAGGTGGCTGATCGTCCAGGTGGATATACGCGTATTATCAAAATGGAAAATCGCCCAGGTGATAATGCAGATATGTGCATGATGGAATTGGTTGACTTCAACCTAATCTATGGTGGTGATGGAAAATCTGCTTCTGCTCCAGTTAAAAAGACTACTCGTCGTAGTTCTAAAAAGAAAACAGAAGACGATGCAGCAATTGAAGGTGGAGAACCAAAGGCAGCTAAAAAGACATCAACTCGTAAGCCAAAAGCTGAGTCTGATGAAGCAGCTCCAAAAAAAGCAACTCGTAAAAAGAAATCTGACGACACAGAATAATGAAAATCGATTTTCAAAATATAAAAAAAGGGATAGAGCTTTGGCTCTGTCCCTTTTTTTATTTCTAATAAACAAATACGCAATTAGTAAATTTTACAAATCAATTTCCAATTCACAATTCACAATTC
>JANLRG010000809.1:0-2116 GCA_031361545.1 Bacteroidota bacterium | reverse complement strand
ACACAAAAGAAAAAAGAAAAAGATTGATAATAGAAAAAAATGTATTTAATGCTGTACCTGTTAAAAATGTTTCTATTCGGTGATGGTCGCCAATTCGTTGAATAATATCGCCAGGATGTTTACTATCAAAAAACTGCATTGGTAGTTTCAATAACTTAGCCCAAAAACCCGAAAGGAGGGAAATATTTATGCGTGTGCTGATATGCAATAAAATACGGCTTCGGATAAACTCAATGAATGTTTGCGATATTAACAGCATGAGTTGCGCTGCGAGGATAATTTGTACAAAATTTAAATTCCGAGTATTAATACCTATATCGACAATGTTTTGTGTTAGATAAGGAAAAATAAGTTGCAAAAGGCTACCCACAATTAAACCTAAAAGTATTTGAAAAAAATAAGCCTTGTGTTCTACTACATAGCTAAATAAATAACTCCAACCTATTTTCTTATTTCCATCTTGTTCTGTATCGGAGAAATCCTTATTCTGAAACAAGGGTGTACTTTCAAATAAAAGAGTAATGCCTTTCCCTGTACCTTCTTCGGTCGTCGAAATCCATTGCTTTAAAAATTCATCTTTTGTGAGTTTTATGATGCCTCTTGCAGGGTCGGCTATCACAAATTTGTGTTTAGTTGCTGATACAAGTACAACGAAGTGGTATTGATTCCAATGAATAATGGCAGGGAACGGTGCATCATTTATTAATTGTTCTAAAGAAAGTTTTGCACCGACAGTCTTTAAACCGATACTTTCTGCAGCATCCGCTAAACCCAACATAGAAACGCCTTCTTTACCATACAGTGATTTACTACGTAAGTATTCCAATGAAATAGAACGCCCATAGTATTTTGCCACCATACGCAAACAAATTGGTCCGCAATCCATGGCATCTAATTGTCGGTAGATAGGGAAACTCAATTTTATATTAATATTTTTCTTGGGGTGAAATAAAACGTTTCAGGTATGGGGTTATATACTTTTGGACGTTTAGACTTGACTTTGAAAGATACCAAGTGATAAAACATTGCCTCGCACTTATTTTTATAAATTATTTTGCCCTTATCCCATTTTATATGTCCTGGAACACCTTCAATAATAATAAAATCGAAATAAGCTTTTAGCTTGCCTTCTCGTTCTGCGTTTTTGACAACCCAAGTCATACTCTGAATATTATTAGGACAATCAAAAATAGAAACTCCTTCGCTTAATAATGAATAGAAAAAATTGCATTCATCAAAACAAAAATGCTCGTAGCTACTTAATATCTGTTTATAGTCTTTGCTCTGCATGAAAAGAGTATTTATCTGTTTATTATTTTTGAATAGACAAAAAGCCCCTGTCGTATAATCATGCCGACTATTTACGATGTCAAATTTGTCTAAAATATCTTCTGTTAAAAAATATCTAATATCGCCATACACTAAATCAATATCTCCATGCCCCCAAAAGTCATAATTTTTTAAAATTTCAGGAAAAATAAATCCATAAGCTGGTTTAAAGTCGTTGAGTTTATAAGGATAATCAAGGCTTGCACTAAACCCCAATTTTTCAGATGCTGTTGTTTTAATATCTTCAATCGTTTTATAAATAATTTTTACATTTTCTGGCTTGTTCGGTATTAATACTTCATTATCCGTTATAATAATGAAATCTACTGAGGGGTTATATACACAGGAGTGGATAAAATATGGGAAATACCATGGATATTCTCCATACCAACAGGTTAGGATTGCAATTGATTTATTCATAATAATTTTTTAATCAGTCTTGGGTATTTTACTTTATTTTTTCTTTTAATAATTGATTTAAGATAAGTGAATCATAATCAAAATCTTTTTCTATGTGATTATTGTATATAATAACCCCATTAGGGTCAATTAAAAATGTTTTAGGTATTGCTTGTGCGCCATATAGATTAATCAAGTCTGGTGTAGAAAAGAGGTGAATACCAAAATCAATTTTATACTTATTAACCGCATTTGAAAATGATTTAAAGTTATTATCTTGCGTAATAAATATAATTTTTAATTTTTTTTCCGAATATTTGTTTCTGATTTCTTTAATGTCGGGCATTTTTTTTACACAAGGAGCACACCATGTTGCCCAAAAATTCAC
>JANLRG010000744.1:0-19723 GCA_031361545.1 Bacteroidota bacterium | reverse complement strand
AGGAATCTACCTGGATAAATTCTCAATGATACTTGGGAATAGCTTTAAAGAAGATAGTGTTTTAAAATATGCAGCAGACAGTTCATTTAATTACATTGCATTGTATGAATTGCAAACTATCAATTTTAGCAATTCATCTTCTGTAAATACGCTTGCCAATTTTATAAGAAAAGCTCATCAAGTTTATGGAATCGCAAGTATTGGTGCAGTTGGAGAAAGCTATTCTACTTTTCAATCGAAGATTGGCCCATACAACGCTTCCAGAACCAACGTGGATGAAAGGTTCAACGTCTTTAATTTAGAGTTTGAATTTTGGACAACCTCATCTGTAAGTCCGGGAGGAAACTATTGCGTGCAATATTTACAGCCTAATGGTTGTAGCTGCGATAGTAGTGGCGGATTTAAATTTTTCATCAATAATATGCATTTAATCGATTCTCTAGCTACAGTTCAAGGTGCGACATCAGAAACATATTTAGGATGGTTCAATCAAGGGCAGGGATCTCAGATCCAAAAAAATGTTAAGCGTGTTTTGCTACACGCATATCGAGTAGATCCATCATCAGTTTATGGATATAGTAAATCACGATTACAATATTTAGCTTCCAATAATTCAGTTGTGAATGTTGCTCCTATTTTTTCAGCAGAACCAATCTTTATGGGCTCATGGCTAAATTCGCATCATCAAAACGAGGCCTACTTAAAATATAAAACTGATTTTCAATCAGACGTTTCGAGTTTTGTTCCTTATATAAACATGTTAGGTTACCAATGGTTTGATTTCGGTTATATGCCACAGCCAGTTCCAGGTGCAATTACTACAACCTTTACTCCAACCATTTCCACTACAGCAACCACATTTTGTCAAGGCGAAAGTGCGACAATTACTGCAGGCGGAGGAACAGCCTATTCATGGTCAACTGGAGAAACTACAGCGAGCATCACAGTTAATACTTCAGGATCCTACAATTGTCAAGTTACAAATAATGGCGTAACCCAAACAACAAGTGCAGTAAGTGTACTAGTAAATGCTCTACCCACATCCAGCATTTCACAAGGTATAGTATCCAATTATCAGGTGCCACTTACATCTACCAATACAGCAGGTGGTGGGACAATTACTGCCTACCAATGGAAATTTAATAACTCAGCTATAACAAATGCAACATCTCCCTCTTATAATGCAACAGCTTCGGGTGACTATTCCTTGGTTATCACAAATAGTAACGGATGTGCTGCCACTTCTAACATTCAAAACTGCAACGTTCCAATAGCTCCCGTCTGTATTTTAACGACGCCGGGAACTTGCACCTCTATGGTAGAAAGCAATACTACTGCTCGAATTTTCTGGGGAACGCTTCAACCTTCCGATTCCATCATGATAAGATATAAACCAGATCAAGGTTCGTCTTACTTCTACCTAGCTATTCCGAACACAGGACAGAATAATTATCTGATTACCGGACTTACACCGAACACAAGGTACCAATGGAGAATTAAAACTGTTTGCGGCACTACCTCAAGTTCTTATTCACAACGGAAATACTTTTATACATTGGCAAACAATACAACCACACAATTTGCAGTAATCAATAAAACGTCTGCTAATACGATAAGAGAATCGGCCAACAACCTTATAGTTTATCCAAATCCAGCATCATCATCAATTAACATAAGTTATTTTTCAGAGGGAGCAAATGAATCAAACTTAAACATTGTAGATATGAATGGAAGGCTAATTAAAACTCAAAAGGTAGAGATTCTCGAAGGCGACAATACAATAAACATTGCAACAGAAAGTATCGAGAGTGGAATCTATTTTGTTCAAATTCGAAATGAGCAAGAGTCAGAAATTCAAAGATTAATAATCGAAAAGTAGCAGTAACTTCTATGGACAAAGTCAAAATCCCGAATTTTCCTTCGGGATTTTCTATTTGTTGAAAACTCAGGCAAATTGTTGAAAAAAACTTAAATCTTAATGTTTCCTCCTAACTTCATATAAGGTCCCAACTATGTTTGATTACTGCTGATGAATGGCTCTTAACAATTGAAAAATGCCGCTTTTTGTTTGTAAAATGAAGTTTTAGAACCATGATTGTGTAAAGTTCAGATGTTTAAATGTAACATGAACATATTATGATAGTATATTTGCACGCGCTAGTGATTGGGGGGAAATAAAATACCAGAGTTGAACGGAAACCAGCAAAAGTATTTTACCAATTCCTACAAATCAAAAAACAATTGGTCAAAAGGTAAAGAGTAAAAAACTTGCTCAGAGTAGAATGTCATGAACTGACAAGTGAATTTTAAAATGCATTATTAATCGAAAAAAACTAAAATGAGAATGAGAAATAAAATGACAAAGTTGCTTGTTGGAATGTTCCTAGTTTGCTTTACGGCAGTTGGACAATCTACTAACATCAGAGCCTTTTATGTGAAAGGGATTGATTCGTGGTTAGGAAATACAGCATCGGAAAATGCATTATTGACCTATGCTCAAGGCAATGGTTATAATTATTTATTATTTTATGATTTAGGAGGGTTGAATTGGACAAGCACAACAGTCAAAAACAATCTTGCAGCTTTTCTGAGTAGAGGAAGATCTACCTATGGAATTACCCAATATGGAGCTTCTGGTGAGATTTATTCTTTTTTCGCTAATGAAATTATTCCTTATAACAACTCACGAACAATCGCTTCAGAAAAATTTGATGTGTTGAATTATGAATTTGAATTCTGGAATCAAGCATCTATCACATCTTTATATTACGCAAAATATCTTGCGCCAAATGGATATAGCAATGATACAGCAGGAGCATGGAAATTTGCTTGGGGGGAATACAAGAAAATAGATTCATTAGCAGCTGTAAAAGGAGTAATATCTGAAATTTATTTAGGTTGGCCAACGCGCGGTCAGATGCAGCAAGTCGTTTCAAAAGCAGACAGAATTTTATTGCATGCTTATCGTCCGACCGATGTTGATGTTTACGCTTATTCACAGGGGAGACTTCAAGACATTGCCTCTATGGGCATCAACACCAAAATCATTCCTATTTTCAGTAGTGAATCGTCTTTTATGGGTTCTTACCTTACTTCAAATCCTATTACTAAACCGTATCAGAAATATTCTGCCGACTATACAGCCGAGACTGGATCATTTAAACAATACATCAATCTTCAAGGGTATATGTGGTTTCATTATACCTATATGCCTAAAACAACAACAGCAACAGCAAGTATCAGCGCAAATGGACCACTCAGTTTTTGCACTGGTGGAAATGTTACGCTAACTGCAAACTCTGGTTCTTCTTACCTCTGGAGCCCAGGTGGACAAACAACTCAATCGGTAACTATTGCTTCAGCTGGTACTTATACAGTGAAGGTAACTAACACCAGCGGAGCACAAGCAACTTCTTCGCCTGCTATCGTAACTCTTACAACCTCTGGAACATCTCCAGTAGTTTCGGCTAGTGGTTCAACTTCATTTTGTGCAGGTGGAAGCGTTGTACTTACTTCTAGTACTGCCTCATCTTACTTATGGTCTAATGGAGCAACTTCGCAATCAATTACAGTGTTAGCTTCAGGAAATTTTAGTGTAACAACTAATGCAGGTGGATGCGGAGGAACATCAGTTGTAACAACAGTTAATGCCAATTCAGGCCCAACAACCCCTACTATATCTTCAAGCAGTTCACTAAATGTTTGTCCAGGAACTACTCTTACATTAAGCTCTTCTGCTGCCAATGGATATTTATGGTCAACAGGCGCTACTACTAGATCTATTACAATAGCTACAGCTGGAACTTATTGGGTAAACGCCTACAGTGGGCCAAGTTGTTCTGCACAATCTTCAATTAGTTCAGTTACAATGTTAACTGCTCCAACAGCGCCTTCAATTACCGCTAATGGTTCTTTAGCACTATCAACTACACACACTTCAGTTGCTCTTACTTCAACAACAGGTAATGCTTATTTATGGTCAACTGGTGAATCAACTCGCTCTATCAACGTTACGTCGCAAGGAAGCTATAATGTCATTGTCACAGGAAGTAATGGTTGCCAAGCTACATCGACAGCAGCCTTAGTCAGTGCTAATGGATGTACACCACCTGCTGTTCCAACGGTTACTTTAAGTGGCACAAACGTTATTAATGTCGGCGCATCGGTCGTTCTGACTTCATCTGTTTCTGGAGGTTACCTTTGGTCAACTGGAGAAACAACTCGTTCAATTTCCGTCACAGCTGGAGGAAGTTATTCAGTGAGATCTTACAATGCCGGTGGTTGTTTTTCAACTTCATTACCAACAAACATTATCGTCGTATCAGTTAAGTTGGCTGATGATTCTGAACCGAAAACATCAAATGAACTTTCCAATTTTGTCGCTTATCCAAATCCAGCACACGATCTATTAAGAATTGATTTCACTTCTCCATCTGCAAAAGTATATACTGTTAAGTTATTGGATGTTCAAGGTAGGGAAATTTACAGTCGTCCCTTTGAAGCCGAAAGTGGAGCAAACCATATTGAGTTAAACGTAAGTGAATACGAACACGGAATTTATTTCGGTTATCTTTTAAGTGATACCGACAAGAAATCTATAAAAGTAATAATTGAGTAAATAAATTGAAATAGAAAAGCAGAAAGCTGGACATATAAAAACGTCCGGCTTTTTTTGTGAACATTATTTTCCCCGATGGCACATTTCCTTATAAGAACAATAAGTGCATCTCTCTTCATCATCAGTTTGCCGAAAAGGAATGTCTTTGTCAAATATTTTAATCAATAAATTTTTCATGTTGACTTCGAACTCTTGAAATTGAGTACTCGAAAATGGATCTCCACTATTCAACATCCATACCCCATCTTTCATCGATTTCAAAGCTAGTAAACCAGAACTAATTGCTCTTCCTGGATTTAATTTTGAAGTGAGATAAGCATAATACATCGCTTGAAATTGTTCTTTATAGGAGACATCTTCAAAATAGATACTAATATCCGCAGGTTTTTTCTTTTCTACTTTTCCGGTTTTATAATCTACAATTCTTAAAACATTATCTTTCTCATCTACTCTATCAATAATTCCGAAAAACTTCACATTCCAATTTGAATGAAAGACAAAATTCTGAGAAACATTTTTTTCCAGCATTAGTATTTTGAATGGCAAATATTCTTCATCTAACCGCAATACATTAGCCACCAATTCACGTATGACATTTCGAAGAAGAATATTTTTACCTTCTAATTGATCGATTGAAATAAATTCTTTATGAATTGCTTGGTCAACAAATTCATTTATTTTTCTTTTTAATTTTTCAAAAACTGGTTGATCTAATCCTGGAATATTAGAATAAATATCTTGCATTGCTCTATGGAATACTTTTCCGAAAGTAGCCGCTTCCATATTCTCTTCCTCTTCTTCCGCTTCTTTTAGTCCTGCGATATATCTAAAGTAAAAACGTAAAGGACAAGCAATAAAAGATTGCAAACCAGACGCACTCAAATTTCTCTTTGGATCATTTCCATCTTTCGTCATAAAGTGTGAAAGTTCTTCTAAAACCTTTGGTGATTTCTCAATAATAATTGGAGAAACCATTTCCTTTACGATTGGTGTAGAAATAACTTTCTTAGTTACCTTAACAGTTTCAGGAAATCTGACCGCTAATTCATGTTCAATCTGCAACAAAAATCGTGACCGCTCTCCTGCTGTCAAAGCCCTTGGCTCTGTATTGTAAAGCAAATAAATATTTTTCGCTCGTTGAATCAACCGATAAAAGTGAAAGGCAGAAACAGCGTGCTGGTCTTCATACGTAGGCAATCCAAATGCTTTTCGAATATTGAAAGGAATAAATGAAGGTGTATTTCCGGCAGCAGGGAGAACATCTTCATTGACAGAGAGAAGAATGACATTTTCAAAATCCAAAACTCTTGTTTCAAGGTAACCCATAACTTGTAATCCTTTCAGAGGTTCACCAGAAAATGGTATTCTGACAGACTGAATTACTTCTAAAAATATTTTCCAAAAAGTATTGATACCAATCGTAGCTAGTTGCGTTGAAAAAATATCTTCTAATCGTTTTACTTGTGTAAAAAAAGTATAGATGAATTCTGATTCTAGTCTGTGAAATTTAAATTTTTGTGATTCCATCGATTCCAAAATCATTCGCAAGATTTTTTTTACCCATACAAAAACACCTTCAATGGTCGATGGTAAATTAAAAAGGGTTTCAAATAATTCATTAGAGGTTTCTCGAAAAATTATACTTGATGAAATTCTAATGTAATTATCGTTTAAGCTATCAAGCCATTTATAAATTAATTTCCCTCCTGCTAATCGAATATAAGTGTGATCTAACACTTTTTTAATGTCACGGAAATAAAAGCTAAAGGTTCCATTATTTTCTGCTCTCGAATTTTTTTGAAGAGTAATTAAGTCTTCAAATAAATTATAAAGTGGAGTCTGTCTTAATGGGTAACCCATTGTTACATTGATTTCTTTTATCTCTTCAGGTATAGAATAAAGAACAGGAAATAACAATTTTTCATCGGGTAAAACAACAGCTGTTTTTTCAGGAATAAAATCTGGTTGACTACATAAATCAGAAAGCAATTGACCGGCGTATCGAGCTTGACCAACCATCAATGGGATTCCTGCAAATTGAATTTGCTTGGGAATATCGTTGAAATAATTTCCTTTCCATAAAAAAGGATCCTTCACTAGTTTATTTTCTCTAATGAATTTGCCTGCTTCTTGTCCATGATCATCGACATAATACTTGTCGGTATCCCAATAAATTACTGCCAACTTATTCTCAATAAGAAAAGACATTATCTTTTCTTCTGCTGGTGATAAAGCATAAAAACCGGCGAAAACAATTTTAGAATACTTCGATAAACTTTCAATGGAAGAAGGAGAAATATTTTCTGCCAAGTCACGATAAGCCATTCCCTCATAGGCCCAATTTTTCCGATACAATCGCTCTTTAAATTCAGAATAAATATCGCTTAAGTTCTTCCAAGTATTTACGAATTCGGATTTCAACTTTGACAAGTCGTGTTCGAAGAAGTTTTTCCAAAACAACTTGAGTCTTTCCAAATCTTCTTCGGGCAAACCGAAGTCTGCATCAATTTGATGGAGATCATTAACAGTTGCAAAAACTTTAGACGCAGGAGCAAGATATTTATCGAGGTCATCAAAATCTTTCAGGAGCAATTCACCCCACGGATAATAACGATCAAAATCTTCGTTCGGGAAATGTTTATGATAGACTTCAAAAAGTTCAAAGAGGAGAGTAATTTGATCCGGAATAGATGGGTTGCACAATTCAAGCAGGAAATCTTGAATTGAATAAATTTGAGGAGACCAAATCGGCACAGAAGATTGTGCAGCTAATTCCTTCTGAAAAAACAAACCAGCTCTTCTAGTTGGAAATACAATGCAAACAGAATCAGATTGGTTTTGAAATTGGCTATTAAACTCAGCAGCTAAATCCTTTAAAAAGGTTGACATAAATGATTTTCTAATTAGCAGAAATTATTGCTCTAAAATAGAATAATAATTTGAAGCTGTACTTCAGTAGGACAAAAAAATAACTTCTGTAAATGTGATTTTACGCAGATCGAAATTCATTACATCTGGTTATTTAAATTACGTCATCAACTCGCCTTCACCAAAACAATCAATCAAATATCCCAACCCAATCATTTTCAAAATTATAGGGCGCTTGACCCGATAAGAAAAATCAAAGTAAATGTTTACCTTCGAAACCGAATCATAAATTCAATGTCGAAGAAATATTTTCCTCTTTTTTTAGTTTTATTCTCCGTGATAAATTCAATGGCAATGACTGGAGGTGATAGTACTTTGACTGTTAAAACATCCATTAAATATTATTTAGAATCAGACTTTAAAAATGGAAATGCTTCGTTTCAATCGATAGATACTTCTTTGGAGAACGCTGATAAAGTGAACCAAGCAATCGATTTTCGATTTAATTATTTAGGAGTTCCAGGAAGTGCTGCTCAAAGTTTAAACTTCAAAGATTATAGCGAGTTAACGACCCGAACATCAATCAGAAATTTCAACATCTATTATTCGTCACAGGATAGCATCAATTATTTCAATGTCAATAAAAAATTTACAGACATTAAATATCACAATGGAACTTTTCGTGAGCAAGTAATCTCTGTGCTTCACACACAAAATATTGTCAAGGGATGGAATGCAGGGATTAAATTTCAAAGATTCAGTGTGAAAGACTACATGATTTTTAGCGACACTTATAATGGCGAATTTGTGTTTTTTACCTCCTACTCTTCTCCCAATCTCAGATATCATTTGTTTGCAAATGGAATCTGGAATTCAATTGAGAATCAAGTTAATGGTGGTCTTAAGAATGATTCGTTGTTTCTTTATGGCAATGTTGACAATGTTGGCATCAAGAGTCTGGCCTGGAAAATATCTGAGGCCAAGCAAATAGAACGTAACAGAGATTTTTACATCAGTCAATATTATGATCTGGGGGAAATCAAAAAAGATTCATCTGGAAATATTATTTCGAAATCCACTATTAGAATTAATCATGAAATATCGTTGAATAGAAATTCTTTTGTTTACAAAGACTCGTCACCAGATAGTTCCTTTTACAGAAATTTTTATTATTCATCTTCCACTTACGACTCTTTGCATAGTGATGTTTTAAATAATAAATTAGCTATCATTTTTCCGTCAGATAAATTTAATCGATCTGATATATTAAAAAACTGGTCTCTTTCAGGAAGCATCGATTATCAACTTGTAAAATATGGTCAGTTAATTAATTTCAATTGGCACAATATTATTATCGAAGGAACTATTTTATCAAACTATGGCAAAGCAAATTACTTTGCAAATCTAAATGCTCAATATGTTACAGATGGCAAAGACAAAGGAAATTATAAAATTGAAAGCTGTTTTAAAACGAAAGAATTTGAGTTTGGTGCATTTGGTTTAAAGGCGGAAATTTCGAAGAAGAGTCCAGATTATTATCTTTCTTTTTTTACCAGCAACAATTTTTTCTGGAACAACAATTTTTTAAAAACAGAAAATAAAACGGCTTCCGTATTTTACGAATGGAGCAAATATAAACTTAGAATTGAATTTGAAAAGTTACTCGTTAACAACGCTATTTATATGAATGAATTTGCTTTTCCAACTCAGAGTCCAAAAGAAGTTGATTATACAAAAACTACCATAACAAAAAACTTTGAGTGGAGAGATTATCATTCACAGAACGAATTCGTTTTCCAGAATATTTCTGATCAGCATAATTTCCATCTCTCACCTTTTTATAGTTCACACTCGCTGTTTCTTCGTAAAGGATTATTTGAAAAAAAGCTATTAACAGATTTCGGAGTGAATGCAGCTTATAATCAGTCATACTTCTCAGATGATTATATGCCAGCAAGCAGTTTATTTTACAATCAATCTAGCTTAAAAACACAAGGATATTTGCGGTTAGATATATTTATCAGAGCAAAATTAAAATCTGCTTTTATATTTTTGAAGATGGAAAATGTCGGTGACAATATTGGAAATAAAAGTTATTTTTTAATTCCGCATTATCCAATGCCAGGCCGGGTTTTTAGATTTGGTGTGAGCTGGCGATTTTACGATCAATAATTTATTGAACGCTTACGTCTTTTGCTTTTTCTTTTTAGCAGCTGGAAATAAAATATTGTTCAAGATGAGACGATAACCTGGCGAGTTAGGATGTAGAGCTAAATCTGTTTGCGGATCTCCAACTTGATGTTGGTAATCTTCCGGATCGTGGCCGCCATAAAAAGTCCAGGTCCCTTTTCCATATTCACCGTGAATGTAACGAGCTTCATTTTCCACTTTTGTTTCACCTAAAATCAAAACATCAGATTTAATAAACTGTTTTCTAAAAGCCGTTGTCTGTCCCATGAAACCTTTGATAACTTGTTCATGATTTTGACAAAGCATCGTTGGAATTGGATCCCACTTAGCTGAAAATTCGAAGAGGGTAAAAAAATCTTCCGTTCTAGGAAGATGACGATAAGCTGGTTCATTATCAATTTCACTGAATTCATATTGATAAGGATCAGTAATCAATTTGAAATTCTGAAACGCAAAACAATTATTGTAATCTAATTTAGAATTCATCTTAGGGACAGCACCATCACCATCAAACATTTTTTCGCAGATGTCAGTGCCTTCTGCAGCTAAAGCAATGTCGTAACTGTCAGTTGCGCTACACATAGCAAAAAGAAAACCACCGCCAGAAGTAAAATCACGAATTTTTTTTGCAACAGCTAACTTCAACAGAGAAACTTTTGTAAATCCTAATTTAGCCGCTGTCGCTTCTTGTGTGCGTTGATCTTCTTGGTACCAAGGCGCATTTCTGAATGCTGCATAAAACCGTCCGTATTGTCCAGTAAAATCTTCGTGATGCAAATGCAGCCAATCATAGTTGGGCAATTTACCTTGAATGACTTCATCATCGTAGATAACATCGTAAGGAATTTCAGCATAGGTCAAAACCATCGTTACAGCATCATCCCAGGGCAATTTACTTTTAGGAGAATAAACAGCAATCTTTGGAGCCTTCTCTAATTTAATAGCGTCCATGTTAACTTCTGGATTCGAAATGTCGGCTAAGATCGAAGCAGCTTGTCCATCGGCAAGAATTTGCGATGTGACTCCTCTGATGGCACACTCTTTTTGAATGATGGTAGAATTTGAAAACATAAACGAGCCTCCGCGGTAATTTAGAAGCCAGTTGACATCTAAATTATTTTGCAAAGCGTAGTAAGCAATTCCGTATGCTTTGAGATGATTCTTTTGAGTATCGTCCATTGGTATCAACAAAAAAGAAGCTTGCAGTTGATAAAACGACAGGAAGAAAAATAGAAGTGAGGTTATTTTTTTCATCAATGTAAATATACCAATAAGAAAGTGATAATTGAATGATTGTTTGTTGAAGAAGAGTAACGGTAACAGTGAAGATAAAGTTTACAAAAAGCAGAATTAACAGAATAATCTTCCATAAAAAAAGGCGTCCTCAAGAATGGACGCCTTTAATTTTTGATGAACAAATTAAAAATCCATTTTAGTTTGTGACTTTTTATCGAGTGATTTCTTTTCCAATTCAGACAAGATCCTATCGCGGTCGGAAGAAAGTTTATCGTTTTTTTCTTCGAAGCTCCACTCTACTACTACCGCGTTTTGCTCGTGGAGTGGATTTGCTTTTTTTGATGAGGACTTCCCTTCTGCTTTACTATTTTTTACGAGTTTCTTTGGCTGCACTTTTACAGAACTTTTCTGTGCTGGTGCAGGAGATGCTTTTGGTTTCATCTCATTTGCTTTTTCCAACGAATCAATTGATATTTGTTTAGGCTTGGAAGAAGGTTTCGCATCGGCGAGTTTAACAACTTTCGTGACAGCATTCTTTGTAAGAATAGTTCCAATAGTTCCTCGGCCTTTCACTTCATGATCGTTGAAATTAACATCGATCTGTGTGATTCGTAATTTAGGTTTAGGTCGTAAAATGACTCTTACAGTTTCTGCATCGTTGGAATTGGAAATTGAAAACCAAAGAACTTTAGATCCTTCCGAACCTTTCGTCAGAACATATTCCTTATCGCGAGTAGTACCACCGACAGTAAATCGTTTAATCATGATATTTCCTCCGCGGCCATCCTGATAAATCATATTGTAAACAAATTCAGGATCGGACTTTCGATAGATAGCAATATGTCGAACATCTTTTCCTACATATTTTTTATCATCGACTTTGGTCACAATCATTTTTCCATCGCTACGGAATACAATAATTTCATCGAGGTTAGAACAATCAGAAAGGAATTCGTCTTTCTTTAAACTGAATCCGGCAAAGCCATCTTCCCGATTGACATATAATTTCTGGTTATTAATTATTACTTCAGAAGCGACCACTTGTTCGAAAGAACCAATTTCAGTTTTTCTTTCTCTTCCTTTACCATATTTTTTCAAAAGATCTTTATACCAAGCAATGGTATAATTCCGAATGTTGGCAAGATGAGCTGCAACGATTTTCATTTCGTCTTCTAAGCCGTGAATTTTCTGATCTTGTTCTTTTACATCATACTTAGAAATGCGCTTGATTTTAATTTCAGTAAGTGAAACAATATCATCACGTGTTATTTCTCTCTTGAATTTTTTCTTATAGGGTTTTAATCCCTTATCAATGGTTTCAATAACAGACTCCCATGTTGTACACTCTTCAATGTCACGGTAAATTCTTTTTTCTATGAAAATTTTAATGAGTGAAGTAAAGTGCCATTCTTCTTCTAGCTCTGCCATTCTAATTTGCAATTCCTGACGAAGTAAATTCGTTGTCTGTTCGGTATTGTATTTTAGAATATCATTCACACTCATAAATCTTGGTTTATCTTCAACGATAACGCAAGAGTTTGGAGAAATAGAAACTTCGCAATCAGTAAAAGCATAAAGCGCATCAACTGTTTTATCAATGTCTTCATACGAATCGCTATGAAGATGAATCATGATTTCTACTTCACTGGCTGTATTGTCTTCAACTTTTTTAACTTTTATTTTCCCTTTATCATTTGCAGAAAGGATTGTATCAATTAAAGAAGTTGTTGTCGTTCCAAAAGGAATTTCAGTAATAACTAAAGACTTTTTATCTCTCTTTTCGATTTTAGCTCGTACTCTAATTCGTCCTCCTCGCAAGCCTTCATTATATTTACTAAAGTCAGCGATTCCTCCAGTCGGGAAATCAGGAATCAGATCTACTTTTTTCCCTTTCAAAATATCAATAGAAGCTTCAATGAGTTCATTGAAATTGTGAGGGAGAATTTTACATGCTAATCCGACAGCAATCCCTTCGACACCTTGTGCAAGCAGAAGCGGAAATTTTACAGGAAGAGTGACAGGTTCTCTATTTCTTCCGTCATAACTCAATTGCCAGTTGGTTGTCTTCGGATTATAAACTACTTCCAAAGCGAATTTAGAAAGACGTGCTTCAATGTATCGTGCGGCAGCAGCGCTGTCTCCGGTAAAAATATTTCCCCAGTTACCTTGCATGTCAATCAGAATTTCTTTCTGACCTAATTGAACCATAGCATCACCAATGGAAGCATCACCATGAGGATGATACTTCATAGAGTGGCCGATTACATTGGCAACTTTATTATACCTACCATCTTCCATTTCCCACATGGAATGAAGGATGCGACGCTGAACTGGTTTAAGTCCATCGTTGATGTGAGGGACAGCACGCTCTAAAATTACGTATGAAGCATAATCAAGAAACCAATTTTCATACATACCGTTGACATGCACCGATCGGGTAAGTTCACGAACTTCACCTAAGGGAACAATGGCATCGGATTTTTCTTTTTTCTTCTTAGACATTTTTAGTCTTTGTAATTATTCAAGTTAATCAATACTTCAAATTTAAGATTAAGCAATTGCACTTTCGATTTCCACTTTAGCTTTGATGGCTTTCACTTCATCTTTTTCCACTCTCAAATTTCTGATAATGAACTCTTGTCTTTCAGGAGAATTTTTTCCCATATAATATTCAAGCAAATGATGAATTGTTTCTTCTTGAGAAAGCATGACAGGTTCGAGTCGAATATTCTTTCCTATAAAATGTCCGAATTCATCAGGAGAAATTTCTCCCAATCCTTTGAAACGTGTGATCTCCGGTTTAGGCCCTAACTTTTCGATGGCATTTACTCTTTCTCGATCGCTGTAACAATAAATGGTTTCTTTTTTATTTCTTACACGAAACAAAGGAGTTTGTAAAATAAAAACGTGTCCGCTTCTTATCAATTCAGGAAAAAATTGCAAGAAGAAAGTCATCAACAATAATCGAATGTGCATTCCATCGACATCGGCATCAGTTGCAATAACGATTTTGTTATATCTCAACTCTTCTAATCCATCTTCAATGTTTAAAGCATTTTGAAGAAGATTGAATTCTTCATTTTCATACACGACTTTTTTCGTCATGGCGAAACAGTTGAGAGGTTTCCCTTTCAGACTAAAAACAGCTTGAGTGGTGATATCTCTAGCTTTGGTAATTGAACCACTGGCAGAATCTCCCTCAGTAATAAAGATGGTTGATTCTTGTCGATCGATATGACGAGTGTTGAGATGTATTCGGCAATCGCGTAATTTTTTATTGTGAAGATTAGCTTTTTTCGCCCGTTCGTTTGCAAGTTTTTTAATACCAGCGATTTCTTTTCGTTCGCGTTCACTCTGTTGAATTTTTGATTCAAGTGCTTTAGCGACATCAGGATGTTTATGCAAATAATTATCAAGAGCAGTTTTTACAAAGTCGACAATCCATGAACGAATGGCTAAACCATTTGGCTCGCGAGTTAAAGATCCTAATTTTGTTTTTGTCTGAGATTCGAAAACCGGTTCTTGCACTCTCACACTGATTGCCGCAGTCAAGGAAGTTCGGATATCGCTCGGGTCAAATTCTTTTTTATAAAACTCCCTTACTGTTTTTACAATTGCTTCACGAAAAGCTGCCTGGTGAGTTCCACCTTGAGTTGTATGCTGTCCGTTTACAAAAGAAAAATAATCTTCTCCATAAGATGTCGTATGTGTAAAGGCAATTTCAATGTCATCACCGTGAAGGTGAACAATTGGATATAGAATTTCATCGGTTAAATTGTTTTCCAAAAGGTCTTTTAAACCATTTTCAGAAAAGAATTTTTCTCCGTTATATTCTAATGTCAGTCCTTTATTGAGATAAACGTAATTCCAAAGCATCGCAGAAACATACTCTGGATTGTATTTATAATTTCTGAAAATCGTTGTATCAGGAACAAACGACATCGTTGTTCCATTTTTTTCCGTTGATGCTTTTTCTTTTTCTTCTTTAATCAGTACACCTTTGGAAAAAGAAGCGTACTTAGTTCTGCCCTCTCTAAAAGACTGAACGATAAATTCTCCTGAGAGTGCATTGACCGCTTTTGATCCAACCCCATTTAATCCAACACTTTTTTGGAAAGCTTTGCTATCGTATTTCCCGCCGGTATTTATTTTTGAAACACATTCAACAACTTTCCCTAAAGGAATTCCACGGCCATAATCACGAACAAAAACACGACCTTCTTCAATTTTAACATCGATTGTTTTTCCATAACCCATTACATGTTCATCAATGGAATTATCAATTACTTCTTTAAGCAAAACGTAGATGCCATCATCTTTGGAGGAACCATCACCGAGTTTACCGATGTACATTCCAGGTCGGGTTCTAATGTGTTCCTTCCAATCGAGTGAGCGGATACTATCTTCTGTATAACCGTGATCAGGTTTATTTTTTTCAGCCATTGTACTTTAATTATTCAGAATTAATGAAAATCGACTTTTGACAAGTCGTTAAAATTAGCAGAAGCCACGTCAATTAAGGCTTTCAGCTATTAGAGTTATTCACATTTTACTGTGGAGATTACTTTTTAGCCTCGTTTTCAAGTATATTAATATCCAAATTAGCATCAGCAAAGATGGATAATGTTTTAAATCTGCTGATCAAAACCCTTAGTAATTCGAATGGATGAAAAAGGTATTTGGAGAACATCCGCTAAATAAGTGATTCACTAATCATTGGCCTTACCAACGATTTGCTGGAGCAAGAAATCTAATTGGCCACTTAACCTGTGTTTTTCATTTTTGTTAAATCGCTTACTCGGCTCCTACTTAATGCTTAGAAACATTAATATGGAAAGCCATTAGCAAAGGTAATCAACTGAGGGAAAAATCTAGCAAATTCATTTTCATAGAGCAGGTAATCCTTTTTCAACTCAACAACAGCTTCATCCATCTTATTCTCAAAAGAAACGCGTTTGGATAATCCGGTTAAAGTACGGCCAATCCCTTCTATAGATTGGTAATTAAAGAGCCAATTCTTTTCAATCATATAAGGTAGAAATAACTTTACTTCATCGGGCAGATACTCCTGATTATTAGAAAATAATGCATACACATCTTGAACATACTTTTGAAGGGGAATTGCGCTGTACTCTGAAAAATTTTTAGCCAAAAAATGATCGTAATAGATGTCGACAATTACGCCAGAATATTTGTGGTAAATGGGACGGAGTTTGCTTTTACTCTCATCAGTAATAGGATGGTGGTCCGTATAATCGTCGATGGCACGATGAAGTTCTATACCTCTTGTAATTGCGGGAGGATATAGATCTTTCTTCCGGCCTTTTACATAATCGGCAATAAAATTACCAATAAGCAAATCATGATCATTTCGGGAAAGAAATAGGTGGGCTAAAAAGTTCAAGGTTGGATGAAGTTAGTTTGTAAAAATACATTTGAAAAAGTATTGCTGCTAAATTCTTTAACGAATAAAAATTTGAAACGTGGGTTTTAATGGATTACCTTTGAACTATGCGTTTTATGATGATTCTGATGCTTCTTTCTGGATGTTATCAGTTAAGTTTCAGTCAAACTATCCATTGTGTAGATTCTACACGGACTCCAAATCCCTTTTCAAATTGCGGAACCGATTATTTGCCGGTTTGTGGTTGTGATAAAGTGACCTATAGAAATGATTGTTCAGCGTATGATTGGGGAGGCTTATATGCGCAAAGTTGGGTTGATGGCCCCTGCGGAAATTTTGATTTTGATTTTTACCCGACGGCCGTCACAAATTTTCCTGTACATTTTTCAGTTTTTAGAAAAACTCCAGGAAGCGCAGTTCTTTATGTTTATGATTCGATGGGGCAACTTTCGTATTCCGATTTTTTTTACATCTCTTATACCAACGGTATAATATATAAAGAAATCCCTCTCGAGAATTTACTGAAAGGGATTTATATTGCATTTGTTGTTTCTGACGGAGAGGTCAAATATCAGAAATTTGCCAAGCAAAGTCTTTTCTAATTACACATCTCTTCCTTAGCATAATACTGAGAACTTAGAAATTTACCATACAGGTTTTTTTGCAATTACTCTTCCGTTTCCTCTGAGATCGGAGCTGATTCTTTATTTTCAGCAACTTCAACAACATTGAAACTTTGATTCACCAAATCAACCATGCCGTAACCTTGAATTGTATTTAAACCTAGTCCACACTCCCAGATAAATTTCTGAACCTGAGGGTGAGCGTGAAGCGTAAATGGCAATAGATAACCAAAAATTGTTTCGCTACTATTATTTTTATAGATGCGCGCAAACTTTTTGTGAGTGTCCGCTATTTTTTGAACGTACCCTGCATCAGGCATAATTTCAAATTCTGCAAACTGACCGAGTTGATTTTGGTCAAAGCCAGCTTTTTCCATTTGATCGATAACGGCATCATAGAAGAGATCCGAAAATTCTTGATTTCTTGGATCCAAAGCATCAGGAATATTCCCAGAAGCATCCACTTCAAATGGAGGTTGAGAAACCATTGGTGAAATACAAACATATTTCATAACAGTCTTAAATTCGGGATCCGTCATTATCTCGTACGATTTAGGAACGAGCGTAAGTTTGGCAAAGCTGACTAGCCTTCTTTCAAAGATCTCATTCACTAGCATTTGAAGAAATTCTCCTTCAGGTGCAGAAAGAACTAGAGATACTTTGGAGGAAAGAAATCTAATTTGACCAGCTTGAACTTTAGAAGTTCCCTTCAAAGAAGAGAAATTATAAAACTCAGACTTAATTGGCATTTCTCTAATCACTTCTTCCAGAAACGCAGATATAATTTTCTGGTGGTGAAGAGGCACGGTGCCGCTGCTACCGTGAACTTTTAAAAACGAAATTTTAATTCTCATGATTGTTTATTAAAAAAATTTCCATGTAATGCACTCAAAATGAATAAATCAGAAAGAGAAACAAACGAGGTGTGGTGATAATTTTGCAGTTTTAACTAATGTGTTAGAATTTTCCCCACGGTGCGTAAGATAATACGCAGATAATTAGCAAAAGTAGGATTTTCTATGAAGATTAGGTTCAATTTTATTTTAGCTGGGAGAACTACATTAATATAAAAATGTTCGGGGTCTTTGACCTGACTCAACAATTCATTTTCATTTGAATATTCAATTGAGGCAAAATCAGTAATTCCTGGTTTTACAGAAAGTACAATCATTTGAAGAGCTGGCGTATATTGATCAGCATAATGTCGAACTTCAGGCCGAGGCCCAACTAAACTCATCTGACCAAGGAGAACATTGACTAATTGAGGCAATTCATCCAATTTATATTTACGAAGGAAAAAACCGACTTTAGTAACTCGAGGGTCTCGAGAACCAACTGTGATAAGACCCATTTTATCGGCATTCAATTTCATTGTTCTAAACTTAAATAATTTAAAATCGGTATTATGCTTTCCTACTCTCCACTGACGAAAGATGACAGCTCCTGATGAATCAACCAATATAATAATTGAAATAATAATTAAAAGTGGAGAAAAGATAATTAACCCTCCTAGTGAAAAGAGAAAATCAAAGAGGCGGATTAGCATTTTATTCATAAGACCTTTAAATCGAATCATTATTTAGAGAAAGAATTGATCCAGGTCGCCATGTCTGAAATGAAAGTGATATCGACATTGGCTGGTTTTTCATATTCTGCGGGCAAACTTTTTCCTTCACCAGAAATAAAGAAGTGGTTAAGCTTTGGATACATTTTAAACTCCGCACTTTTACGATCTTTTAAGGCCGTCTGCCACAACTGAACATCTGTTGAAGTTACTTGGTAATCGCGCAGCCCGTACATAAAGAGCATTGGCATGTTCACAGTTTTGGCAACAGAAAGAGCGTCATACTTTTTTAAGTCATACCAATAACTTGCTGGCGATAGAAATATTTTTGAGGAATCATTCACTGCTTTTTCAGTTAAAGCTTTCACACGCGATGATTGAGCTTTGACTGAATCAACCATCATTTTCTTTTTCGAAGGGTCTGTTAATTCATCTGATAAATATTCAGCTTGCGCAACGAATAGATCTTCCAATCTTCGTCCATTGGCAGCCATGAATATCAATCCTTTTACAGATGGATTTTCATTTGCTAATCGAGGCAGTAGCATTCCACCAAACGAATGGCCGCAAAGGAAAATGCGAGTCGTGTCTATTGATGAATCTTTCTTTGCTTCTTCAATTGCTCTTTTCACATCTTCTAACACTTCTTGTTTAACAGTATAAGTTGAGACCTCATGGTTCATTCTTGACTGGTATAATCGAGTTCGTTTTTCATAACGTAAAACAGCAATTCCTTTTGCATTCAATCCGCTATTTAAATCTCTAAATATTTTTAATGGTCCGAATGTTTCATCTCTATCGTTCGGGCCAGAGCCATGAATGAGAATTACCAAAGGGTGCTTACCAGGAGAATTAGGAATTGACAAAGTTCCGGGGATTCGAAAATTATCTGTCACCAATACTATTTTCTTTTCAGTTGCTATAGCAGGATTGTGATAAGGAGGAATTACATAAGTTGGTCTTTCGTCGATTGGTATAAAGTAGAGCCCTTTGATTTTTTTATTTTCGTCCCAAATCAATCTGAAATTAATTTTCTTTCTTTCAAATTGAAGCAGCTGAGTTTGCACATGTAAAGCACCTTGCATACCAGTTTCGTCATTAATTTTCTTTTCAAATTCTCCATTTTGTTTGAGAACATTGTTCCATAGAGCAGTTAAGCGAACAGTATCAAGTTTCGTGAAAACAGCATGGTCCACTTGATCATAAACCATCTGAAATTG
>JANLRG010000717.1:0-2878 GCA_031361545.1 Bacteroidota bacterium | reverse complement strand
AAAATTTCAAAGAATTTGCTAAAACTTTTGAAAAAAATAGTGGTGACAATGTAACTGACGGATTGTCTAAAGATATTTTTACTCAATATATAAAATATAATACATCGGGTGAGATTAAACCTGATGAAGTTTTAAATGCTGCTCAAAATGTGTTAAAAAATAAAACTGAGACAAATGGTGCAGTGTCATATGCAAATATTAAACCTGTTAGTTCAACCTCAGAAAACTTAAAGATATACGGTAATAACTTGGCAATAATCCAAAACGGGGTAAATGCAGGAATCGCTTCTTTAGGTAATAAAACCAATAAAACACCTTATATTGCAAGCATTTTTATGAAAGCATCAATACTTATGACAAGTACCATTGTGCCAGAATCATTGGCAGAAAGTCATATACAATTAATAAACGGATATAAAAAATATAGTGAGGGCTTAACTATGTTAGATCAACAAAATAGCGACCCTGCAAAAGCACTCCTCGGTTTAAATAAAGCTAAAGAAGCCACAAATGAAATCTTATTGAGTTTTGATAAAATTAAAAAAACTATTATACTTAATAAAGATAAAGTAAATTTTATATCAACTGATCCAGGATTTATATTTTTATCAAACAACTAATGAATCCACACATATACATGAAAAAAATAATAAGTTCATTGCTTATAGTAGTAACCATTTTTAATCCAGCTTTTGGTTTAAAGGTTTTTGCAGCAACTGATGGAGCCAGTGCAGGTACAGCGGCAGGAACAGCATTTGGGTCAGCTTCAAACCCAAACAATGCGAGTGGAGCAAATCAGGGAGCAAATGCAGGTACAGCGGCAGGAACAGCATTTGGGTCAGCTTCATCTAATAATGGTTCAACAAATTTTAATTACAACACATCGCAAGTTAACACAACCCCGTTAAATGATTTAGGGGTTCCAAAGGCTGTACCTGTTAATTCATACGACTCAAGAAATCTAAACCAAGCCGAGGTAAACAGACAAATTCAAAATAGTACACTTGCAACAAAAGCGACCACAACCACAACACAACAAGCAAATCCAGCATCAAAGGGGGCAACCGGTATAGCAAGTTGCTTAGGTTCACAAATCCTAGCTCAAGCTATCGTTGGAGCAGCAACAAAAGTTGCTAGTGATTTGATAGGTGGAGCAACTGATACGCTATTAAATGTACCGACTGCCGAAAGTGGAAGTGTTGGTGGAACAATAAAGACCGATGTGAGTGCAAAAGTGGGTACTAATGTTTCTATATTTGGTATAGGTATTCCAGTTTTTCCGAGTTGGGACTCTATGGGCTATTGTATTGTAAATACTATGATTATCTATATCGCTGATTCAACAATAGAATGGATAAACACAGGATTTGAAGGTAATCCTGCCTTTTTAAACAACCCTAATCAATTTTTCGAAGACCTTGCCAATCAAGAGAAAGTGGCATTTTTACAAGGTTTAGCATATGGAGTAAACTCTAGTGTCTGCGGAGTCTTTAAAAACTCAGTCGTTTCAGCAATATTGAGTAGGTACGGTAAAAATCAGCAAAACATGTATGGACAACAAGGATATCAAAACGGTGGATATAATGGTGGGTATGGTGATGGATATGGGCAAAATGGAGCAATGAATGCTTGTCCTTTTGATCAAGCACCTGGAAAATTAAACGCATTTATGACAGGAGGGTTTAATCAAGGTGGAGGATGGGATACATGGTTCCAAGTTACTCAAAACCCAATGAGTAACCCATATGATACGTATTTTGCTGCTAATGATAGAATAAATCAACAAGTTCAGGCTGTACAACTCAGTCAAAACAGAGAGCTTAATTGGAACAATGGATACCTAAGTTTTAGAAAATGTGAAAATGGTGAAAAAGATAAGAGTAAATGTTCTATCACTACACCAGGTACAGTAATACAAAACCAACTTAACTCAACCTTAAACCTTGGTAAAAACAGACTTGTGTTAGCTGAAAAATTTGACCAAGTGGTAACAGCAGTTGTTGATCAACTTATCACAACTGCATTAGATAAAGCATTGGATCAAAATTCATACAGTTCAAATCAAGGTTCAGATCAATACAGTAATTCAAATCAATACAACAATAAGTATAATGCATTTGGTACATCCACCTATGTTCAACCACAATATGTACCGTTTGGAACAACAACGTATGCAACAACTACACGTGGTAGAATAGTTTATTAAAATTAATTTAATTTATTAAATTAATTGTAGTATACTATATGTAAATATGCGTATACATAATTCTCTACGAAATAATTTTTTAGGTGTGCTTCTGTTGTTGGTTTTGGTGTTGCCGAGTGTTGTTGGAGCGAGGGTTGCCCGATCAGAAGATTTATACCCGATTTACAGTAACAATGAAACAGAGGTGAACAGTGTAAGCATTAGTACAGCACAAAATCTTGCACACAGACTTAAAACAGCTAAGAGCAAATTTGATCCCGAAGAAATACGCGATAACCCTAATAAGGTTTTTGCAGTAAATACTCCAAATAATAGCACCTTTTACTATGATCCCACCCCAGAAGACTCAACCAATAAAGATGTTGTTCTTTTGGGAACAGTGACAAATAAAGATGATTTTTATGTTGCCCCCAACAAGACAACATTGAAGGAGTCAAAAGAGGGTGATGACTTCCTAAACAGAATTGATAAGCTGCAAAAACTACCACCTGGAACCACTCTAGCAACAAAAAATGCGGGTACCAATCTTCAGAACGAAAAAGATCTTCAGCAACAGAAGTATGATGAATTGCACGCAAAAGAACTTGAGGCAGCAAATAATTACAACAACTACACCGGAACAGATACTGCCCAAAAAGCTGCACTTTTGAAAGCTATGCAAGATGCAAAGTT
>JANLRG010000690.1:0-21898 GCA_031361545.1 Bacteroidota bacterium | reverse complement strand
ACAGATTTGAAATTTTAATAAAAATATAGGCGATAAATTTATTTGCTAATATGGTTGGTTGTTTATTCATTTAAACTGTAAATATAAAATTTTTTCTTTTCGCAAAAGGATTTACCAATTTAATAAGTGAATGGTTTATTTTTTATTATACTAAATTCAGAAATAAGATCTATGTTTTTTTTTAAAAAGGGTGATTGTGATATCTAATTTGCAGTGTTAAAGAGAAAAGTATTAAAAGATTGCCACCTTTAAATATTAAAACAGGGTTACGATTTTCGCAACCCTGTTTTTAGCATTTAATAGATTAGTAAAAGATTCTCCGTTTGTAAATTGGTCTTGTACTTTAATTCTATTCAATTAACAAGACTGTACAAATTTTATTTTTATTTTTTCTGAACTAAGTCCATTCCGCATTTTGAACATTTGCCAGGTTTGTCACTAATTTCATCTGGGTGCATCGGACAAGTATATTTCATAGACATTTCTTTCTTGCCTGATTTCATAGTTGTTGAACTTTTCATGCCATTATTCATCTTAGAGCATTGATTCATTTTTCCACTCATATCGATACATTCTCCCTCTTTCATTTGCATTTTTTTGCCGTCTTTCATAATGCATTCTCCGCTGGTCATACATTTAGTTCCGTTTTTCATGGTCATGTCTTTTTCCATTGGCATTGTTTTACCAGCTTTCATGCACATCATCTTTCCATCTTTCATCATGCAACAATCTTTCATTTTAGACTGATGGGTTTTCATTTGTGCAAAAGTGTTTGTTGTTGACAAGCAAACAAGAACCATGAGCAGTGAAGCGAATAATGTAGTGACTATTTTTTTGGTCTTCATTTTAGATATTTTTATTTCAATTTGATTTTTTTTCAGATGCGCTGTTGCCCGTTTTTCAGTCTCGCTGTTAACCGATTTATTAAAATTTGTTCTACAAAGATTAGGTTATTAGGGCATCAGTATCTTACATAACTTAGATAAAAAGTTACAAGATTTTGGTAATTGGATTAAAGAAAAGCAACACCAAATAAAACAATCCGTTGTTGAGATGGATATTCCTTTAATTTTTTTTAACATTTGCGTATATTTTTCCAAAAAAGGAAGAAGAAGTCATTTTCGGAAAATAAATTCGGTGCCGACTTCAACATTAGGCAATTGTTCCCGCCGTAAGAACTTCATATAAATATTCTGAAAGTGCCTCCTATTTTCTGGTACCATTTCATAAATAACATTAATTATTGAGAGTTCATATTTTTATTCTTAAATTGTAACACTAATAAAAAGAATAATTTGTTCAACATAAATTTAGATACTATTAAACTTCTTCGGATACCTTTTTCGTATTTCCTAATGCCAGTATTCTTTTTTGCTATTAGTCAGGTAAATGACATTAACTGGCTAAACCTAATAATTTGTTTTTTTGTTTTGCATTTGTTTATTTATCCTGCAAGTAACGGTTATAACAGTTACATGGATCAAGATGAAACTAGTATCGGCGGATTGGAACACCCACCAAAACCAACATTGCAATTGTTTTACATTTCGATTTTGTTTGATATAGTTGGATTGAGTCTAGCGCTATTGGTTAGCTTTAAATTTTTCTGTTATGTTTTAGCATACATGCTTGCTTCAAGGGCTTATAGTTTTAAAGGAATAAGACTAAAAAAATTTCCGATAATTGGGTTTTTAACGGTGATTGTTTTCCAAGGAGCATTTACTTTTTGGATGGTATATTCAGGAATTAATAAAATTGCAACGGTACCTTTTTCTAATTTGATTTTTGTCTTAATTGGTAGTTCATTTTTAATTGGTGGAGTTTACCCACTGACGCAGGTATATCAGCACGAAGCTGATAAATTAAATGGAGACATAACTATAAGCTATCGACTAGGTATTACAGGTACATTCATTTTTGCTGCCGCCATGTTTATTATGGCTAACCTTTTTTTTTATTTTTACTTTGACTCAACCGATAAGATGCTGCATTTTATTTTGATTCAACTATTTTTCCTTCCTGTGATTTTCTATTTTGTAAACTGGTTTCTTAAAGTGTATAAAGATAAAAAACAAGCATCATTCAAAAATACGATGCGTATGAATTTTCTTGCTGCCACTTTTATGAACATCTGTTTTATTCTATTATTAATTTTAAATAAAATTAAATGAGTGTTATTATCAACATAGCCACTACAGTTCCTGAAAACAAACATAAGCAATCAGATATTGCAGAGTTCATGTCGGAATTGTATCAATACTCCGATCAAAATAAAAATAGGTTAAAAGTCTTGTACGCAAAAAGTGGAATAGGAACTCGTTATTCTGTCATTCCAGATTTTTCTTCTTCCATTGAGGAGCGAGTTTTTTTTCCTAAGACAAAAAATTTGGAGCCATTTCCGAACATCGATTATCGAATGCAGTATTTCAACAAAACTGCTTTGCCAATTTGTATCGAAGCAATCGAAAAATGTTTGACTGATCAATTAAGCAAAAACCAAATTACACATCTCATCACGGTTTCGTGTACTGGAATGTCAGCACCCGGATTGGATATTGACATAGTGCAGCATTTAAAATTGAATGAAAATATAAACAGAACCTCAATTAATTTTATGGGTTGTTATGCTGCAATTCATGGGTTAAAGCAAGCCGATTATATATGCAGGAGTGAGCCTGAAGCAAAAGTGCTAGTAGTGTGTGTAGAGTTATGTACCATTCACTTTCAAAAAACTGCAGACATTGACAATATTACTGCGAATCTTTTATTTGCTGATGGGGCAGCGGCCGCATTGATCGTTTCTGATAGCTACGTGAAAAGAAATAATTTAAATGGATTAGTGCTTCGAAATTTTCATTCGCAAATTTCTTTGAACGGAAAAAGAGATATGGCTTGGCAATTGTCTTCTACTGGTTTTTTAATGACGCTTAGTTCATACATTCCTCAACTCATAGAAAAAGGAGTTAAAATTCTTTTTGATAATGCAATCAGTCAACTTAATTTAAAGAAAGAAGATATTACTCACTGGGCAATTCATCCTGGAGGAAGAAAAATATTGGAGGTCATTCAGCAAGAACTGAGCTTGGTGAAATCTGAACTTGAAAGTTCTTATAGTGTTTTAAATGAGCATGGGAATATGTCGTCGGCTACATTTTTATTTGTATTAAAAAATATTATGGATACAAAAATCAACAGTAAAAAACAGGAAGTAACTTTCGGTGTGGCTTTCGGTCCAGGACTTACAATGGAATCTGTAATTCTCGAAAATGTTTGATAAAAGATCTGATAAGAAAGAATTTTTAGATGAATCTGATATTCCTAAAGAATTGCTTTATCAGAATTTGAAGGAACTAGAATTTATTAATAAATATCTCGGTGGTCATTCGATTTCGATAAAAGGAATGAAAGCTGTTTTAACCAATAAATCAAAAACATATACAATAATTGATATAGGATGTGGTGGTGGCGACTCCCTAAAAACAATTGCTGCTTGGTCAAGAGAAAAAAACATAAAAATAAATTTGACTGGAATTGATTTGAAGCAGGATTGTATTGATTATGCAAAAAGTAATTGTAAGGGCTATGTCGAACTTCAATTTCGCTGCGACGATTTTAGAAATACTTTCGCTGCAAAAAATACACTCGATGTTGTTCATGCATCTTTGTTTTGTCATCATTTTACAGAAGACAATCTTGTTGAATTTGTAAAACTATGCAGTGACAACAATGCTATATTCGTAATCAATGATCTAACAAGAAATCCAATTGCCTATTATTCTATAAAATTATTAACCTTACTTTTTTCAAAATCTTCTTTAGTAAAACATGATGCGCCTTTATCGGTGCTACGCGGTTTTAGAAAAGCTGAATGGAATTTAATATTTGAAAAAGCTGGTATTAAAAAATATACTATTAAAAACTGTTGGGCGTTCCGACATTTAATCATAGCATATCCTAATGGACAATAAATTTTTTGATTGCGCAATTATAGGTGGTGGATTGGCTGGTTTAACCTTGGCTGTACAATTAGTTGACGCTGGGCATTCAGTTGTAATGTTTGAAAAAGAAAAATATCCCTTTCACAAAGTCTGTGGTGAATATATTTCGATGGAGAGTTATGATTTTTTGGAACGCCTTGGAATACCTTTGTCAGCGATGAATTTGCCCTTGATTAATGAAGTGAAAATTTCTGCTCCCAATGGAAATGCGATTACTCGTAAATTAGATTTAGGTGGATTTGGAATTACCAGATATACTCTTGATTCAATGTTGGCATCTTTAGCTAGGAAAAAAGGAGTAGTTTTATTAGAGGAAGTAAAAGTCTCCGAGCTTAACTTTGAAAATGAAATTTTTACCATTCGAACAACTACAAATAGTTATCAGGCAAAATTAGCGGTTGGGGCTTATGGCAAAAGGTCGAATATGGATAATAAATTGGAGAGAGGAAGTTCAAAGAATAAAAAAAATTACATAGGAATTAAATATCATGTAAAATTGGATTTTCCTGATAATAGAATTGAACTTCATAATTTTAAAAATGGTTATTGCGGAATTTCAAAAGTGGATGGAGATAAATACTGTTTATGTTATTTAACCGACTCTCAAAATCTCAGAGAAAATGGAAATGATATAAAAACAATGGAGCAAAATGTACTAATGAAAAATCCTTTGTTAAAAAAATATTTTACAGAGGCAATTTTCCTTTACGATAAACCACTTACAATTTCGCAAATTACATTTGAGAAAAAGGGATCTGTAGAAGGCAATGTCTTGATGATTGGTGATTCAGCAGGCAATGTTGCTCCTTTGTGCGGAAACGGTATGAGTATGGCTATGCGCTCTTCCTTCGAAGTTTTTCAGTTAATTGAGAAATATTTGGGCAACAAAATTTCGCGAGAGACACTTGAACGAGATTATGAAAAACGATGGAACAAATTATTTTCGAATAGAATTAGAGCAGGGAAATACCTACAATATCTATTTGGTAGGGAATTCTTGACAAACATTTCTATTGGTACACTTAAAAAAATCCCTGCATTAGCTGATAAACTGATAAGAACAACGCATGGCAGTAAATTTTAAATTGGCGGGTTCTATAAATAATATGTTTGATACTTTATCTTTTCTCTTTTTGTTTATATCTTTACGCTCAATGAAATTAATTATTGTATTGTTGATTTTTTCCATAGCTGTAAAAGCAAAAGGAATTGATGATTGTAGTTTCGATCAATTTTATTCTAAAAAAATTGAATCATCAAAAGGGTTATTGATAGTAAATTTTTGGGCGACTTGGTGTAAGCCATGTTTAGCTGAATTGCCGGTGTTTGAAAAGATGAATGCTGAGATGGATTCATCTGTTAAAGTAATCTTAGCTAATTTGGATTTTAATAGTCAGTATAAAAAAAGTGTACCGACTTTTATTCATAAAAGTAAAATTGAAAGTGAAGTGGTTCACATCAATGATACAGATCCAAATTCTTGGATTGATAAGATTGAGAAAAAGTGGAGTGGAGCAATTCCTGCAACGGTAATTTATTTTGATGCAAAGAAAGTGTTTTTTAAAGAAGGTGAAATTTCATACGAAGAATTAAAAACAGAAACTAATAAAATTAAAAACCAATAAACCATGAAAAAATTATTTAGTTTGGTAGCCATTATCATGACTGCAACAAGTTTTATTTACGGACAAGGATACAAAGTCGGTGATGTTGCGAAAGATTTTAGTCTTTTAAATATAGATGGGAATTACATTGGCATGGGAAGTATGCAAAAAGCAAAAGGCTACATAGTCATTTTTACATGTAATTCTTGTCCTTATGCAAAAGCCTACGAAAGCAGAATTATTCAACTCGATAAAAAATATGCATCAAAAGGATTTCCAGTGGTCGCCATCAATTCTAACGATGAAAAAATTCAGCCAGAAGATTCTTATAAAAAGATGCAGACTTTAGCAAAAGCGAAAGGGTATCCTTTTCCATATTTATACGATTCATCGCAGGAAATTGCTTCAATGTATGGAGCAACCAGAACGCCTCATGTGTTTTTATTAAATAAAGAAAATGATCAGTTGATTGTGAAATATATTGGTGCAATAGATGATAATTCGGATGATGTTAGTAAAGTAAAAATGAAATATGTGGAAAATGCAATTGATCAAATTTTAACAAATCAAGAAGTGGCAATTAAGGAAACCAAAGCAATTGGCTGTGGAATTAAATGGAAAAAAGAATAGTCCACTCATTTGGTCATAAAGTTGTAAAATCTTTGTTTTGTCATTGCTATCTAGTTTTCAATACTTGATTTACTTTGAAAATACCATTGTTTTAAAGAGATAAAACAGCTACTTTTGACAAAAATTCTCTAACCTTAATACTATGAAAAAGAAATTACTATTTATTGCCTTAGCCCTAACGAGTTTCGCTACAAGCGCGCAAGTTGGATCTTGGGTTACACAAGCTTCAAGTTTCACTGCTGCTTCTTCTGGGATAAGAAATATATCGGTAGTAGATTCAAATACAGTTTGGATTTCATCATATGACGGCGCACCAATAACTGCGACTCATACAGCTCCATTAAATCGTCAAGATTTTTCAAGAACAACAAATGGCGGAGCAACATGGACAGCTGGAAGCACAGGGGCTCCAACAACTCATGATTGGTCAATGATTTTTGGTTTGAATGATACTGTTGCTTGGTCGATGTTTTACAATGCTACTGTCGGTTCTGGTGGTGGAGTTTGGAAAACAACAAATGGAGGAGTAACATGGACTCAACAAGGAGTTGGTTCAATTTTCAATGCAAGTTCTTTTCCAGATGTAGTTCATTTTTGGGATGCAAATAATGGAGTCTTAATTGGTGATCCAAATCCTGCGACTCAGTTCGAGCTTTATACTACAATGGATGGTGGAGCAACTTATACACGTGTTCCTTCAGCAAATGCTCCCGTTCCTTTAACAGGAGAATATGGTATTGTTGATCACTATCAATCTATGGGCGATACAATTTGGTTTGATACAAACAAAGGTCGTGTTTACAGATCGATCGATAAAGGTTATAACTGGACAGTTTCTTCAACAGGAATTACAGTTCCAGCCAACGGTGCAATTGATATTTGTTTCACATCTCATTTAAATGGTCTAGCTCGTTTATATACAGTGGCAACAGGGGTTAGCACAATGTTTATTACTGCAGATGGTGGAGATACATGGACATCAGCAACACCACTTGGAAACTTCTTTGGATCTGATGTTAAAAATGTACCGGGAATAAACATGATGGTTTCTACAGGTGCAGACTCTGTATTTACAGGTTCTTCTTATAGTACGGATGGTGGAATCAATTGGGTTGATATTGAATTAGGAACACAACGTTCAGCATTAGGAATTGCAGATTCATTAACAATGTGGTCAGGTGGATTTACAACTTCAGCGACAACAGGTGGTATTTATAAATATGTTATTGCTCCTATAGTTTCTTGTTCTGACCCTCTCATTAATCCGGGCACAGCAACAAGTAACGTTCAAGCTATTTGCGGTGGAGACACAGTAACATTGACTGCGACTGGTGTATATGCACCAACTTTCGGAGCTTACGCTGGTGTGAGTTGGGTGATTACTTCTGCTGATGTCACTGGTAGTCCAAATCCATTATTAGACCCAAGTTTAATTGCGTCTTATTCTTTTGACTTTCCAGCTCCTGCAACTTCATTAAGACAATTAATTAATAATGCGGGATTGATTAACGGAACAACAGTTCCTTATGGTATTTACTACTTTACACCTGTTGTTTTTGGAAATGCAACTGGTGCGGTACCATCTCCAACTTTCCTTGGTGATTTGTCTTTGGATGCTAACTGTACATACACGGGAAATTCTGTTCTTGTCATGGTTTATGATCCAGCTGATCCAGCTTGTGTAAATGGAATCAACACAGTGAATGCAACACAATTGGCGATTTATACTTCTCAAATTGACGCAAACTCAATCGATTTACAATTGAATGCAGTTACACAAGGAAAAGTAATCGTTAAAATGTTTGACATAACAGGAAGAGTAATCAGCTCTCAAATTGTTTACGTAACAAAAGGTGTTAACCACGAAACATTAAATGTTTCTAACCTTGCTACAGGAACATACATGATCAAAGCTGATTTCAATGGTTCAACTGTTACTACAAAAGCAATAAAGTTCTAAACGGATAGCTTACAAAAAGTAAAATAAAAATTTTTAAAGGGGTCCATGATTATTATCGTGGACCCTTTTTTTTAAGTAATAAGTAATAAGGTTAAAAGTCAGGTGTCAGAGGTCAGAGGGAGGTTGAGGTAAAAGTCAGAGGTCAGAGGAGAAAGTAAAAAAGTAATAAGTAAATAAGTTATAAGCTTAAAAGTAGAAGGGAAAAGTAAAAATATTTCAATTGAGCTAGGCGAAAATGTTAAGTGGAAATAAATGACATGGTTTCAAACTTCTTTCTCTTCAAGCGTCATTTCGCCCTTCACGATTGGAAGGTTGGGAAACGGAGAGAATGTTAGCCGGAAATAATTGACATCGTTTCAATTTTTAATTTTCAATTTATATTCTCAATTCTCAATTCTCAATTTTCAATCTTCTATTATTTTCCATTTTCCATTTTCCATTTTCCATTTTCCATTCTCCATTTTCAATTTTCAATTAGTCAATTGTCCATCTTCAATTCTCAATTCTCAATTTTCAATCTTCTATTATTTTCCATTTTCCATTTACTTTTTCTGACCTTTGAAGTCTGACCTGACTTCTGCCCTTAATCTATCCTTACGCTTGGACTTTGTCTTCTTTCGTAGCAATTCTGTAAAGGATAAAAGCCAAAGCGGAAAAGAAGCCTGCTCCTAATAAGGCATAACCATTCGGGCCTAAAATAGTAGTGAGGTAATTCATGAGATTTACTTTTTCCAATTGATTGAAAATGCCCTCATCAACTGAGAGAATGGCTATGATTACTCCGGCCAAGGCTCCTCCCGCGACAAGTCCGGTCGCGAATAAACTTCCTTTTCCTAATTCAGAATCTTCGACTACTTTGTTTTTTCTTTTTGCTTTCCAATCAACTAATCCTTTCAATGCTCCGCCTGCGAAAATTGGTAGGGTAGTGGACAATGGTAAATAAGCCCCAACAGCAAATGACAATGATTTAACACCACATAGTTCCATTGTGATGGCTAAAAATACTCCTACCAATACAAAATTCCAGTCGAGATTAAAGCTAAGTAGTCCTTTAATTAATGTGGCCATCAAGGTCGCTTGCGGAGCAGCGTATGTTTCTCCAATAGCATGTTTAATTCCTCTTGCTGCAAGAGCGGCATTTGGCGTGTCCAAATATTTTACAGTGAATCCAATTACTAAGGAAGAAACAATCGCTCCAATAAACAAAGCCATCTGTTGGTATTTAGGAGTAGCCCCAACAATATAACCCGTCTTCAAATCTTGTGAAGTCGCTCCAGCATTGGCAGCAGCGATGCAAACAATTCCTCCAACAACTAATGCCATTGGTTCGAAAAACTTTCCTGTCCAACCAACAGCAATAAAAATTAATGCTGTTCCCATTATCGTGGCAATCGTCATTCCCGAAATCGGATTATTGCTTGAACCAATAATGCCAACGATGCGCGAACTGACCGTAACAAAAAAGAATCCGAAGATGACAATCAAAACGCCAATCATTAATTTACTAAGGATTCCATTTCCAGGAACCATCGGAAGAATGGCAATCATAGCAATGAGAATAAAGCTTCCAATCAAAACAGTTTTGATACTTAAGTCGTTTTCAGTTCTTGCTACAGCGACATCGCTTTTCGATTTCATGGACCCAACACTTTCAGTGAAAGAAGAAATAATTGTTGGAATGGTTTTAATAAGCGTGATGAATCCTCCCGCTGCAACAGCACCTGCTCCGATTTGGCGGATATAAGTTCGATAAATGGCTTCAGGCATATCAGCAAATGTATGAGCGATTGGATCCCATCCGCCTTTACCACCGGCGGTTAGAAGGTTTGGTAAGAAGCCCAATTTTATTTGTTGTAGTGCTATCGTATCAGGAGAAACAATAGAAGAGAGGAGAGGAATTAATCCTAACCATGCCAAGACGCCACCAGCAACTAATACACCGCCAATTTTTGGACCGATAATATAACCGACACCAAGATATTCGGGGGTGATGTCGCCATTCAAAGTAGCACTAGGAAAATATTTATTTGTTTTTGAAGTCACCCAAGTTGGTGTTTCTGCGATGACATGAAATATTTTTTGAAGCATGGCATAAAGAATAGAAAATCCCAATCCTTTATAAGCTACACTTGCTAGTTCCCCACCTTTCTCTCCAGCAATTAGTACATGAGCACAGGCAGTTCCTTCCGGATAAGGAAGTGTTTCATGTTCTTTTACAATCAGCGATCTGCGAAGTGGAACCATCATCAATGTCCCTAATAAACCACCTAATACTGCTAAGGTGAAAATTGTCCAATATTGAAAATACTGGTCGCCACTACTAATTCCTGCTTCGTTGGCTGATAAGAATAAAAAAGCAGGAAGAGTAAAAACAACCCCCGATGCAATCGATTCTCCAGCAGACCCAGTGGTTTGAATAATATTGTTTTCGAGAATAGAAGTCTTAAAGAATTTTCTTCCCAAAGAAATAGAAAGGACAGCAATAGGAATAGAAGCAGAGACAGTTAGTCCGGCTTTCAAAGCGAGGTAAACAGTAGAAGCTCCGAAAATAACTCCGAACATGGAGCCGAGTAAAATGGCTTTCAACGTAAATTCAGGAACAGAATCTGTTGCTGAAATGTATGGTTTGAAAATCTTTTTTCCGTTTTCCATAGCTGACTTATTTTTAGATAAGTAAATGAATGGAAAAAAAACGAGAAAAGGAAATAGCTGAAATTTTGTATTGTAGATTATTTTTATGTTGAATTCAATAATCTTGCTCGATAAGTTTCAAATTTTGATTGTGATGATTTCAGAATTCAACTACTGGCACCAAAAAAAAATCTTGTAATGAAATTTCATTTCTAAAAAATGATAGTTTCAATACAAGAATTATTTCTAATCTAAGTTTGGTTAAAGATAATTTGAGTGACCAAATTAAATTGCACTTACGCCATGACAGTTTTTAAATTTCTTTCCACTTCCACAAGGGCACGGATCATTACGTCCGACTTTTTGTTCTGCTCTAACAGGTTGAAGCTTTGGGGCAGCAGCAGGAGGTAATTGCCCACCGCCAATTCTAGGAGCTGTAGAAGTTACATTGTCTGCTTTGTTGGTGCTAATATTTTTGTTATCGGCTTTTGGTAATGGTTTCGCTTCCTTAACTTGTGTAGCGTCTTGTTGCGGTATAACTCCTTTAAAGAGAAAACTAACAATCTCTTTATTCGTCTTATCCATCATTTGTTTGAACAACTCAAAAGATTCGAACTTATAAATTAACAGTGGATCCTTTTGTTCGTACACGGCATTTTGAACAGATTGTTTTAAGTCGTCCATTTCACGAAGATGTTCTTTCCATGCGTCGTCGATCATAGCAGAAGTAATCATTCTTTCAAATGAAGAAACCACTTCGCGACCATTTGACTCGAGCGACTTTTTCAAATTAGCAATCACTTGTAAGCCTCTGTTTCCGTCTGTAAATGGAATTACAATGTTTGTAATGCTTGCTCCTTGATTTGTGAAAACTTCATTGATAAAAGGAAGAGTGCGTTCTATTAAAACCTGTGATTTATGTTTGTAAAAACGTAGCGCTTCATCGAAAGTTCTTTCTACAAGATCTGTTGCATTTTTACCGGCAAATTCCTCTTGCGTAAATGGAATTTCAATCGATAAAATTCGAATTGCATCCATTTTCAATCCATCATAATCTTGATTGTCGTGATAGGAAAGCACTAGACTTTCGCACGTATCATAAACCATGTTGTTGATGTCAAGACTTAATCGCTCTCCGAAAATTGCATGACGTCGTTTGGTATAGATTACTTCTCTTTGAGAATTCATCACATCATCGTACTCAATTAATCGCTTCCGAATTCCGAAATTGTTTTCTTCTACTTTTCGTTGAGCTCTTTCAATAGAAGAAGTAATCATACTATGTTGGATAACTTCACCTTCTTCAATTCCCATTCTGTCCATCAACTTCATGATTCGTTCGGATCCAAACAAACGCATCAAGTCATCTTCCAATGAAACATAAAACTGTGATGACCCTGGATCACCTTGACGTCCTGCACGACCTCTTAGCTGTCTGTCAACACGTCGCGATTCATGTTTTTCTGTTCCAACAATTGCAAGTCCTCCTGCATCTTTTACACCTTCACCTAATTTGATATCGGTTCCACGACCTGCCATGTTAGTAGCAATCGTTACAGTGCCTGCAGTTCCGGCTTCTTGTACTATTTGTGCTTCTCGCTGATGGAGCTTTGCATTTAAAACGTTGTGTCGAATGTTTCTTAGCTTTAACATCCGCGAAAGAAGTTCAGATGTTTCAACGCTCGTTGTTCCTACTAAGACTGGACGACCAGCTTTAACAAGTAATTCTATTTCTTCAATGACAGCATTATATTTTTCACGCTTGGTTTTATAAACTTTATCTTCATGGTCTTTACGAATGATATTTCTGTTAGTAGGAATGGAGATTACCTCGAGTTTATAAATAGACCAAAGTTCTTGTGCTTCTGTTTCCGCTGTACCAGTCATACCGGCAAGCTTGTGATACATTCTAAAATAATTTTGTAAAGTGATTGTTGCATAAGTTTGAGTCGATGCTTCAATACGTACATTTTCTTTAGCTTCAATTGCCTGATGCAAACCATCTGAATAACGACGGCCTTCCATGATACGACCAGTTTGCTCGTCAACAATTTTTACTTTTCCATCGGTAATAATATATTCTACATCTTTTTCGAAAAGTGAATAAGCTTTTAGCAATTGATTTACCGTATGAATCCGTTCTGATTTAACGGCATAGTCGCGCATCAATTCATCTTTGCGTTGAATTCTTTCTTCGGGCGCTGCTGGTGACTTTTCAATTTCTGCTATGACTAAGCCAACATCAGGAAGAATAAAAAAGTTTTTATCTTCGCTACTGGTAGAAATTAATTCAACACCTTTTTCCGTTAACTCAATACTGTTATTTTTTTCATCGATCGTAAAATAAAGTGGCTCGTCGGCTTTGTGCATTTCTTTTTGCTGATCTTGCAAATAAAAATTTTCTGTCGAACGCATAATTCCCGCGACACCTTGCTCTCCTAAAAGTTTGATCAAAGCTTTATGTTTCGGCAAACCTCTCTGCGCTCTGAAAAGTGCTAATCCGGCTTCTTTATCTTTTTTGTCTGCTAAAAGTTTACGCGCATCAGCAATCAACGTATTGACATATTCTTTTTGAGCTCTAACTAATAATTCAACCTTAGGTTTGTAGTTGTCAAATTCGTGATGATCACCTCTTGGAGTCGGACCTGAAATAATTAACGGTGTTCTTGCATCATCAATTAAAACTGAATCGACCTCATCGACAATTGCATAATGATGTCCACGTTGAACCATATCTTCTGAGGAACGGGCCATGTTATCACGCAAATAATCAAATCCAAATTCATTGTTTGTTCCATAAGTAATGTCTGCCGAATAAGCACTTCTCCTTGCATCAGAATTGGGATCGTGCTTGTCGATACAATCTACTGTCAGTCCTAAAAATTCGAAGATTGGTCCATTCCACTCAGAGTCACGCTTCGCTAAATAGTCGTTCACTGTTACAACATGCACTCCTTGTCCGGCTAAGGCATTCAAATAAATTGGTAAAGTCGCCACAAGTGTTTTTCCTTCACCCGTTGCCATCTCAGCAATTTTTCCAGAGTGAAGAACTGTTCCTCCAATTAATTGAACATCGTAGTGAATCATATTCCATGTTACCATGTTGCCTGCAGCTAACCAAGCATTTTTATAAATTGCTTGGACGCCGCTGATAGAAACGTGGTCTCTTTTAGCTGCGAGATCTTTATCATGTTGAGTAGCGGTAACAATCAAATTCTCGTTAAGGGTAAATCTTCGCGCTGTTTCTTTCATAACAGCAAATGCTTCTGGAAGGAGTTCCAGTAAAATTTCTTCTGTTAATTTTTTTCCGTCTTTTTTCAACTGATCGACTTCGCGATAAATTTCTTCTTTACGATTCAGATCCAAATCAGGATTTCCTTCGGCTTCTTTTTCAAGTTCAGAAATAGCAGAAGCATTTTCTGCTAAGTGCGATTGAATTCTCGATTTGAAATCCAAAGACTTTGCTCTTAATGTATCGTTGTCGATAGATTCAAGGAGTGAATATTCTGCTAAAATTTTAGTGACTAAAGGTGTAATTTCCTTTAGATCACGATTGCTTTTACTTCCAAAAATTTTGGTAATGGCTTTATTGAGAATTCCGATCATATTAATTGCGATAATGAGCTTGCAAAAGTAATTTAATTTTGATTGATTTTGTTGATATTTTTCTGAGAAACGAAATAACTGCTTATAGTGAAAGAAGCCAGTTTTTTAGTCTGCTTTTAGCTTTAATTTGTGATGTCAAAGGCGACTGTCATAGAAGAGTTGATAATGAGAAATAGTTTATTTTTTGGTTTTGATAAATTTGCCCAATGAGTTAAAATCTTCCTGAAAGAAATAAATTCCATCTGACCAATCAGCAATGTCTATCGAGACAAGTTCCAAACCAATTTCTCGTTGAATGACTTTTTGTCCGAAAGAATTAAATATGGTAATTAAATGGGAAAAATTGTCTGAATTCTTTAAGTGCAGAATGCCATTACTTGGATTTGGAAAAACAGTCAAATGTTTTTCTTCTTCAATATTATTAGTTCCATCGTTGAAGCAATATCTTGAAAATTGATTGGTAAAAAATTGCCAATTCATAGGAGTGAGATAGGCGATAGGTGAAATCAATTGTTGATCGACTCCTAAAGAATCAATATAAAAATTATTTTGAGTTGAAAGTGGCAACTGTATTTGATAGCAGCCGCTATTTCCAGTCGTATCAGTTTTTACAAAGTAAGTATCTCCATTTGGGTCAATGGAACTATTGATAAATCCAGTAGAAACAATATTGCCATCAGAAGCAAGAATGATATTTTGTCCTTCACTGTTCACAGACGGATCACCGTATGAATTGGAATACAGAAGTAATCCATTTTCATCGGTGACTGCAATTACATTTTGAGTGATTGCCGATCCCCCAAGATTTGTTTTCCCGGTAAATAAAATGTGATGTTGCAAGTCTTCTGCAACTGATGTCGCATTGTCTGTTTGGAGAGTGCCATAATTAATATTCCAATAAACATTTCCGCCACTATCCCTTTTTGTTAAATTAAAATCAGCATTTCCTGCACTGGCATTTTGCGATGATCCTACTGTATAAAACCCGCCATCAAAACTTTTCGAAACACCAAGAACTGTTTCCTCAGAAGAACTTCCGCTGGTAATTCCCCATAAAACTGCACCGTTTGAATCGATAAGAGAAATATATTGATCACTGTTTGAAGTTGAGTTGATAGCGGTTCCAACGGCAATTATCTGATGCGAGTTATTCAAACACGCAGCAGTATATTTATTATGAATAGAAGTGTTATTCACATTAGTCCAGATAGGAGTACCATTGGCATCAGTTCGAAGGATGAGCGCAGATGTGGCAGAGTTGCCAAAACTTTTTGTATTTCCAACGACATAAAATCCACCGTCATCAGCATTTAAAACAGCAGATGCTTGATCATTAGAAGGACCACCATAAGTGATGGACCACATTGGGAAACCAGTGTCGTCCAATTTTAATAAAAACAAATCACTCGTGAGCGAATCGATGAAGCCTCCATAAGTATAACCACAAATAATATATCCGCCATCTGGAGTTTGTTTTATATCAGTTCCATAATCGTTTTTACTCGTACCTATTTTAGCAGACCAAAATAAGCTTCCATCATTATCGACATTATAAACAACAATTTCTGATGCGTTGTTGACTGGATTTCCATTGTTACTCAGCACACAAAATCCTCCTGCCAATGTATTCACAGTTGCAACTCCTCTGTCAGTTTCATTGTCACCATAAGATGTTTGAAATCGTGATTGTGAAAAGGAGAAGGTTGTTGCTATTATGGAGAGAAGGACAACTATTAGTAATTTATTCATTCGTTTGTGAATTTATTCTAGGTAATGATAAGTAATCCTTGCAGCGTTTATTCACAGCTAGTTTAATAGTTATTCAGAAGCCATTCTTAATTAAATTGTGAAATAAAAAAAGACCACTCAATGGTGGTCTTTTCATTTTAAAATGTTGTAGATAACTGGTGGTTATCAATATTCGTCTTCGTTGAAAAAGAAATCGTCTTTTGTCGGATAATCCGGCCAAATTTCTTCAATGCTTTCATAGGCTTCGCCCTCGTCTTCGAGTTCCTGAAGATTTTCAATTACTTCAAGAGGAGCTCCAGACCGAATGCCGAAATCAATTAATTCATCTTTTGTTGCCGGCCATGGAGCATCTTCCAGGTGTTGGGCCAATTCAAGTGTCCAGTACATAGGAAACAGTTAATTAGGTTAAGCTTTTTTTATTGGGTGGCAAAAGTATAAAAATATTTTTCAAAACCTAAAGTTAAATTGGATTGGTTTAAAATTAATGTTAATGTCTTGAAAACAGATATTTTGTGATCAATGGGGAGATAAAATAAGGCGTGAAACAATCAACTTGACTGATCAGAGTATCAGACCTTAGCTTTCCAGGGAGTTTCAATGGCTCCTGTTTTTAAAGTAATGAAACGAGCAAGGACAAATAAAAAGTCAGAAAGTCGATTCAGGTATTTTAGAATGAAAGGATCAACTGGAGAAGTTTCATTTAACAGAACCACTAATCTTTCTGAACGACGACAAACACATCTTGCAACGTGTATGCATGAAACGGCAGGATGTCCGCCTGGTAAGACAAATGATTTCATTTCCGGCAATTGTAATTCCATCTGATCCATAGCTTTTTCTAGCTGAACACTATTTTCTTCGTTCATTTCGGGTAATTTCATTCTAGATGTTTCCGGATCGGAGGCCAGATGTGATCCAATCGTAAATAAGCGATCTTGAATGTCAATCAATAATTCTTGATCGGAAAGATTATATGTCAAATCTCTCACCCAACCAATGAAGGAATTTAACTCATCAACAGTTCCGTAAGCTTCAATACGAAGATGTGATTTTGAGACGCGCGTTCCACCAATGAGAGAGGTCTGACCATGATCACCTTTTTTAGTATAAATTTTCACAGGTTTTCTAATTAATAGTTTTTAAATAAAAGCGAATTTTCAAAGTGCTTCATTGAAAGTAATTTCACTATTTAATAAATTGAGGGTTCGGTGTATCAGATTCAATCAAGCCATCTTTTATCCTAACAATTCTATGAGCATGACGAGCAATATCTTCTTCGTGTGTTACCACAATAATTGTATTTCCGTTTTTATGAATTTCTTCGAAGAGCACCATAATTTCTTCAGAAGTTTTTGAATCAAGATTTCCTGTTGGTTCATCAGCCAAAATAATAGAAGGATTATTGACTAATGCACGGGCTACAGCTACTCGTTGTCGTTGTCCGCCACTCAGTTCATTAGGTTTATGATTCATCCGATCTCCTAAGCCAACATCATTCAGTGCTTTTGTCGCTCTATTATTCCTATCCGATTTTGAAAACCCAGCATAGACTAACGGAAGAGCAACATTGTCGAGCGCATTACTTCTTGGAACCAAATTGAATGTTTGAAAAATAAATCCTATTTCTTTATTTCTGATTTCAGCCAATTCGTTTTCTGTCATTTGGCTAACACCTTTTTCATTTAAAAAATAAGTTCCTTCAGAGGGAGTATCTAAACATCCGATAATATTCATAAGAGTTGATTTGCCTGAGCCAGATGGACCCATAAGTGCAACATATTCTCCTTTTGAAATTGACAAATCTATTTTTCTAAGGGCATTTACTTTTTCAGTTCCAATCACATATTTTTTTGAAATTCCTTTTAATTCAAGAAGAGCTTTTAACATAAGTGGTGTTTTGAAAATGATGCGGCTAAAGTAAGTAGTATTTGGTTATTAAAATGTTATTTTCTTTTTTGATACTTTCATTCCCCTTCCGCCAATCACTCCAAGTTGTAATTAATTTTTTTTGTAAGATGAAAGCGAATCGAGCTTTCGATATAATTAAATTATTTTGACTTCTCAAATTAATAGTTCAATTGATAATGTTGTTTTGGAACTCCACTCTTAAAAAATACTATTCCGATTTTGAACAAATCAATACTTATTGAAACCTCTGGGTGACGGCAAATTTCTTTCCACGCATCATTCATTTCTTTGCTCCAATGAATGTCATCGAACACAAAAACAGAACTATTGCTTTTGTATGGAAGACACAAATTGAAATAGTCTAGCGTAGCATATCTTTTATGATTTCCGTCGAAGTAAATGAAATCTGCTATTTCAATTTTCTCAAGAGCTAAAGGCAAAGTCTGATCGAAAGGACCTTGCATCAGTTCAATGTTTTCAGCTTTCAGTCGGACAAAATTTTCTTGGGCTATTCCCGCAATTTGACTACTACCTTCTATAGTAATCACCCAATTTTTTTTGGCCGTCATTGCAAGATAAAGTGTAGTGATACCTAAAGAAGTGCCTAGTTCTAAAATGGTAGTTGCTTTCAGATAATTGATCAATCGAAAAAGCAGCTGTGCATATTTTTTATGTTGGAGCGAGACTTTGGCTATTTCACATACTTTTTTTGTGAAATTGATTGGATGATTTCCAGTTCCAAAATCTTGCAGATGGATAGAACGATTCTCTACTAACATGTTGGATCGGACAGCTTCTATAGGTTCATAACAATAATACGGAGTAGTATCAAGTATTACATCATTCAAAAGTTCAAAAACAAAAGGTGAATGAACATCGTGCGGGTTGCCGGAAGTCAGCTTGTATTGAATAAACTTTGCCGCTGTAAATAATTTTTCCACGCCATAAAAATAAGCAATTAGTTAAAGGCTTTTGGTTCTACTTTATCCATCATAATAGAGTTATTGACAGTCAGAGTACTGATAAAATACGATTTAACTATTGATTTAAAATAAAGGCTTTCTAAAATGTGACATTTCTTTCCCTCATTTATTTCTCAATACAGGTATTTTTATACTTTTGCGATACCTATTCAAAAAACTGAAATCAACATCAACTGATGAAGACCAGTTTTAATTTAAGAAAGCTTTCCAATCATTATAAAAGTTTAATAAACACTATATGAGTTATATCGAGAGAATCCATGGAAGACAAATTTTGGATTCAAGAGGCAACCCCACGATTGAAGTTGATGTAATTACAGACGAAGGTGTCATAGGGCGAGCAGCCGTTCCCAGCGGTGCATCTACTGGTGTTCATGAAGCTGTTGAATTGCGCGATGGAGATAAAAAAGTGTACATGGGAAAAGGTGTGTTGAAAGCAATTCATCATGTGAATAAAACATTGAATGAAGAACTACACGGATTTCCAGTGAGTGAACAAGGATTGATTGATGCGAAAATGATTGAATTGGATGGGACAGAAAACAAATCAAATTTTGGCGCCAATGGTATTTTAGGAGTGAGTTTAGCCGCAGCAAAAGCCGCAGCCATAGAAACGGGTCAGCCTTTATACCGTTATGTTGGAGGAGTTAATGCGAATACTTTACCAGTGCCGATGATGAATATTTTAAATGGAGGATCGCATGCCGATAATAGTATTGATTTTCAGGAGTTCATGATTATGCCTATTGGCGCAGCATCCTTTAGTGAAGCTTTGAGAATGGGGACAGAAGTTTTTCACCATTTAAAAAGTGTGTTGAAGAAAAAAGGATTATCGACAAATGTTGGTGACGAAGGAGGGTTCGCACCGAATATGAAATCGAACGAAGAAGCTATTGAATCGGTCTTAGATGCTATCGGTGAAGCAGGTTATACCGCAGGAAAAGATATTTTTATTGCCATGGATGCAGCGGCTTCTGAATTTTATGATGTGAAGTCAGGCAAATATATTTTTAAGAAATCATCAGGCGACCAATTGACCTCTGATGAAATGGCTAACTATTGGGCGACATGGGCAAATAAATATCCAATTGTTTCTATAGAAGATGGATTAGCAGAAGATGATTGGGATGGCTGGAAGAAATTAACTGATCTGCTAGGTTCAAAAATTCAACTAGTCGGCGACGACCTTTTTGTGACGAATGTAAAGAGACTAAGTCGAGGTATAAAAGAAAAAATAGGTAACTCTATTTTGGTGAAAGTAAATCAGATAGGAACGTTGACCGAAACTATCAATGCAGTGACCATGGCGCAAACTAATTCTTATACTGCAATCATGAGTCATAGGAGTGGGGAGACGGAAGACGTCACCATTGCAGATTTGGCTGTTGCCTTAAATACAGGTCAAATAAAGACAGGTTCTGCAAGTCGATCAGATCGGATTGCCAAATACAATCAATTATTGAGAATCGAAGAAGCTTTGGGTGAAAATGCTCGATTTAGCGGAAAAGATTATAAATTTGTCTCGCGTTAATATCATCTGCTATTAGCGATCTAGTTATGGATCAAGATACATTAGATAAAATTGCCTCAGGAGAATATTCAATTTCACCTCGGACAGGAAGGCTTAGAAAAAAAGTCAAAAAAAAAAGGCACAAACCTTTTTTTCAGAGAAGCGGCGTTAAGAAAAAAACGACCACGATTATTTGGATTTTACTCATTTTGGGTTTTATCATTAGCCTTATAGTTGTCTTGCCAGAAATAGAGTTTGATGCCACCAAGAAAAATGATAAAATGGAAAAAGTAATCGGTCGCTGATCGATTTGTTTATTAAAAATATATAATCATTCACCATTGAAAACGGATAAAATAAAAGAGAGTTTTGCCAGAGTAGCTTTGCCTATGGCCTCTGACGTAAAGGATTTCGTTAAAACGAACGGAGACTTAATAATTGGTCAATATTCTATTGAACAAGTGTACAGTGGAATGAAAGGAATGGTCGGTATGGTTACCGAGACTAGCAAATTGGATCCTGAAGAAGGGATACGTTTTCGTGGTTATAGTATTCCTGAGTTACGCGAAAAATTACCAAAAGCACCTGGCGATACAGAGCCTCTGCCTGAAGGAATTTTCTATTTGATGCTCATTGGCGAAATGCCAACCTACGATGATGCCCATGCTGTGGGTAATGAATGGGCCAGAAGAAGCAATGTCCCAAAGCATGTCTTTGATACGCTTGCGGCGCTTCCTTTAAATACGCATCCGATGACTCAGTTCTCAATTGCTGTTATGGCACTTCAGACTGAATCAGTTTTTGCTTCGGCGTATAGGAAAGGTTTGAATAAAAAAGATTACTGGGATTTCATGTACGAAGATGTCATGAATTTGATTGCCCGTCTTCCAAGAGTTGCAGCTTATATTTATCGCCGGATTTATAAAAACAATGTTCATATTGAACCAGATCATAAATTAGATTGGGCGGCTAACTTTGCTCACATGCTAGGTTATGATGACTACGATATGAAACGAATGATGCGTTTGTACCTTACGATTCATGCTGATCATGAAGGAGGAAATGTTTCTGCACACTCAACTCATTTAGTTGCCTCTGCCTTAAGCGACCCTTATCTTTCTTTTGCGGCAGGACTCAACGGACTTGCTGGTCCTTTACATGGATTGGCCAATCAAGAAGTGGTTAGATGGATCATGGATCTTCGAAACTATTACGATGGTGGCAAACCTTCGAAAGAACAAATCAAAGAATATGTGACTCGTACTATTGAAGAAGGAAAAGTAGTTCCTGGTTATGGTCATGCCGTTCTTCGCAAAGTG
>JANLRG010000689.1:0-2145 GCA_031361545.1 Bacteroidota bacterium | reverse complement strand
ATATCCTGATATTCCCATTTTATAGCAAAGGTAGTAGCTTGGTAAAAGGACATTAGACCTTTTAATTTGGGTGAACGATATCTTTTAAACCAGAGTTCACTCCCTTTAAGAAACACTTCTATTTTTCCGAACCATTTATCTTCATATATTCCAATGTAATCCTCGTATTTAATTTGTGTATTTTTAGCTTTTTCTACTATCGTCCAAATTTTTTCAGTCAATTCATCTCCATTCTTTCTCCCCTCATTTAGATTCTTTAAATTTTTATCTACCCAACCATAATCATCCAATCCTAAATAATTATCAATAATGATATTGGTCACGGCATCAAACAAGGGTGCCCCGCCATTTGAGGTATTGGTAAGCACTACTACTCCCAAGTTCAAATCGGGAATCATGCTTGTTATACACAACATGCCAGGCCCTCCGCCCGTATGCGAAACGCTTAAATTCCCTTTTTTGTCTTGTAAGTCCCATCCCAAGCCATAACCATAAAAATGTGTATTGTATCTGGACGGTGATTCCGGTTTTTCGACTGTATGTAATTGCCACATTTCCTGGTGATTCTTTTCTGAAAATAGGGATGTCTTCAAATCTGCTCCATACTTGCCTTTATTTAAATGAACGAGCATCCATTTACATAAATCATAAATATTAGACCAAATACCACCGCAAGCACTATTTATTTGATCCTCAAATGTGTGAATAACCCTAATTGATTCCCCTTCGCCAGAATGTGATGAAGATGCATTGCCCTTGCTTTTCGCTAAAGCATACGACATATAAGAGTTTTTCATCTGCAAAGGCTGTAGAATTCTTTTTTGTACAAAATCCTCATAACTCATCCCACTCACTCTTGCAATCACTTCACCCGCCAATAAATAAAGTAAGTTATCATAATCGAAATGGGTACGAAATGGTGATGTAGGCTTAAAATATTGGAAACAGGTCGCGACATCCTTAATAGTAAAATTCGTACTATCGGGCAAACCCATTATATCGCCCTCTCCTGAACCGACACCGCTCCTATGTGTTAATAAATCCTCAATAGTAAAATTTGACGTTACATAGTCATTGTACATTTTAAATTCAGGAATATACCTTACGACCTTGTCGTTCCATTCTATCTTCCCCTCATCCTCTAATATTGAAAGTGCTGTCGTTGTAAATGCTTTACTGGTGGACCCGATAGCAAAATTAGTATATTCATCGACCTTTTCATTAGTGCCAACTTTTTTTAAACCATACCCTTTCAAGTGTATCACTTTCCCATCTTTTACAATACCAACTGCCACTCCTTCCACATTAAACTTCTTCATGGCATCTGCCACCAAAGTATCTAAGTCTTTTGATGCAATTTGAGAGTAAATTGAAGTAAAAGTAATAGCATTAAATATTAGTAAAAGTAAGACTGCTTTTAGTTTAGTCATAATTAAAATTTTAAATACTCTGACTGTTCATTTGGTTGATGTCGTCTTTTAGCCTGACCGCTAACGAACAGGTATTGCTGCAGGTGTGGCATTCATTGCTCGTCCTGCCCGGAACTGCTGCCCAATAATGATTTAAAAGTACAAGATAAAAACTAAAAGCCCACGAGTATTCCGTCTGCCCAAACCGCTGCTGATAGCGAACTAAAGCCGAAGGTTACAACGTCCTGCCACACTTGCAGCAATACCCATGTTGGTGGCAGTTTTTCTCGTCTACGGAAATGTCACTAAGTTATAATAGTTGTATATAAACTGACACTTTAATTATAGGAATACCCAATAATAAACCAATTGGTGAATAACAAAGCCAACAATTGCAATTAAGTATGGCTGAAATTTTCTTTTATTTTTTAGGTCATATAATATAAGAATAACCAAGATGGTATAAATAATCGCATACTCTACATTTTGTGTTGAAAGTTCTGACCAGCCTAATAGGTTTGGCCCAATACGTCCGAAAGTTGGTCCCATTAAAACCAGAGCAGAAGCAATCATATACCTCATGTGTTTGGCAGTTTTCTTTTTATAATATATAGCCAACACGTAAAATGTAACAAGTAGAAATCCATCAGCCAATGGGAAGAATAAGTATTGGATATCTCCTGAATTAATTGTCTTTATTATTCGGGGAATAAATGAAATAATTAGTAACGGAAAA
>JANLRG010000680.1:0-3076 GCA_031361545.1 Bacteroidota bacterium | reverse complement strand
CGACGATTCAGGTGCAAATTGTAAATTCATTTGGACAAATTGTATCATCCCAACAATTACTATTTGAAGGAAATAAAACTATTCTTCATGAGACTGAAAATTTAAATGCCGGAATTTATTATGCGCATATTAGCAACAATGACGAGAACAACGTTTATACTTTTATAATTATGAAATAAAAGGATGGCGCTTAAATTCTTTTTGACGGTCAAAGAGGTAACGATAGGTAATTAACGTTCTGCTTTTATAAGTTCCTAGGTTTTCTGCAATAGCAACCATTTTTGGATTGAAATCTCCAATCCATTGCATTTCGAAGTCATAATAAATGTTTTTCTCTCGCATTGAAGTTGCTCCTTCCAAAATCATATAAGAATCTATTCCTTTTCCCTGATGCTCTGGAGAAATTCCAAAGACAAGGCCATACATTTTATGAATGGACTTTCTTTTTAATTCAAAGATGAATCTGATTTTTTCAATTAAACCAAATCTCCCATTAAATTTCTTGAAGATCTGATTGATGTCGGGTAAATTAACCCACATAGCGACAGGTTCATTTTTATAATAAACATACCAAATTAAGTTTTCATCAATTACAGGTTTCATTGACTTGAAAAACTTCTGTACTTGTTTTTTATCTAGTTCTTTGCCACCGCCATGTTTGGCCCAAGCCTTATTATAAACGATTCTAAAATCCTCGGCATATTTTTTCAAGTTCGATTTTACTAGGTGTTCGCTATGGTAATCAGGGAGCGCTTTGATTGCATCGTGACGTAAATGAAACTTTTCTTGCAAAGGGGCGTGAACTTTTAACGAGAAACACCATTGCTCAAAATAAATTTTAAATCCAAAGTTTTCAAAAAGGGCTTGATAGTAGGATCTGTTATAATTCATTTTGTATGGAACGGGGTCAAACCCTTCAATGATCAGTCCCCACCAACTATCACGTTCGCCAAAGTTTATTGGGCCGTCCATTGCTGCAATTTCCCTTGAGGCAAGCCAACTTTGAGCTTTCTGAAATAATTTATTCGCCGCCGACTGGTCATCAATGCATTCGAAGAAACCAATTCCACCTGTTGGTTGTTCTTCTTTTTTAGATGTTCTATCGTTAATAAAAACGGCAATTCGTCCTATAGTTTTCTTTTGATCGTTTTTCAAAATGAAACGACTACAAGTTCCGTGACGAAAAAATTTATTCTTCGCTGGATCGAAAACCTCGTTGATGTCTTTATCTAGTGGTCTAATCCAATTCGAATCGTTTTTGTAAATGAATATAGGTAAGCGAAGAAATTCCTTTTTATCGCTTTCGGTAATAACTTCAATAACTTCCATTTCAGTTGTATGACTAAGGTTAGTTACAGTGTTTGATTAGAGTGTTTGAGTGACAAAAATAGGTCAGAACTTGAATAAAAAAAACCACCGATGTAAATCGGTGGTTTTATAGTATAGAAAATAAGTATTTATTTTCCGCTAATTCTAATATTCTTCTGAAGTTCTTGAACAGAGGCTTTAAACTTTTTATCTGTTTCAATCAAGTTGTTAACGGTCCTACAAGCGTGAAGCACAGTAGCGTGATCTTTTCCTCCGCAATGTGCTCCAATGTTGCTTAGAGACGATTTAGTCATGCTCTTAGCAAAGTACATTGCAATCTGACGTGCCTGAACCACTTGTCGTTTACGTGTCTTAGACTTCAGCATTTCAATTGGCAGATCAAAATAATCGCAAACGATTTTTTGGATATAATCAATTGAAACTTCGTGAGTCGTATTTTTTACAAACTTATCAATCATTTGCTTCGCCAATTCGAGTGTCACTGCCTTTTTATTCAAGGAAGCTTGCGCAAGAATCGAAATAAGAGCGCCTTCTAATTCACGTACATTTGAAGTGATACTATAAGCGATGTAATCAATAATCTCTTTAGGAAGTTCAATTCCATCGATATACATCTTCTTATTTAAAATTGCTATTCGCGTTTCCAAATCAGGCATTTGTAAATCAGCAGCCAGTCCCCATTTGAAACGACTTAGTAAACGTTGTTCCATACCTTGAAGATCGACAGGAGCCTTGTCTGAGGTAAGAATTAATTGTTTACCAGTTTGGTGTAAATGGTTGAAGACGTGGAAAAATACATCTTGAGTTTTTTCTTTACCTGCAAGGAATTGGATATCGTCAATGATGAGCACATCAATCATTTGATAAAAATGCACAAAATCATTTTGCTCATTGTTTCGAACAGCATCAATGAACTGATGCGTAAATTTTTCAGATGAAACGTAAAGGACAGTTTTTCCAGGGTGTGCATTTTTGATTTCAATACCAATAGAATGAGCAAGATGCGTTTTTCCCATTCCAACTCCACCATAAATTAACAATGGATTGAAAGAAGTACCACCTGGTTTATTAGCTACTGCATAACCTGCAGATCTTGCAAGTCTGTTGCAATCTCCTTCAATATAGTTTTCAAAAGTATAATTTGGATTCAGTTGCGATTCTACATTTACTTTCTTTAATCCGGGTATTATGAAAGGATTACGAATGGTATTTGAATTAGAATTTGAATTCACCGGAACATTCATCGGACTATTTTTCAAGTCAGCATGAGTTCTGGTAGGAATTTTTACAGTGTATGGTTTTGAATCACTTGTCGCATTTTCCATAACGATACTGTATTCTAGTCGACCTTCTGTACCAAGTTGTTGACGAATTGTTTTTCGAAGTAACGTGATGTAATGTTCTTCTAACCATTCGTAAAAAAATTGACTCGGTACTTCAATCGTCAGAATTTTGCCTTCGAGTTTGATTGCCTTGATTGGTTCGAACCAAGTTTTGAAGCTCTGCGCATTCACGTTGTCTTTAATGATTTGCAAGCAGTTATTCCAAATGCTCTCACAAGTCTTTTCAATTGTGGTTTTCAACAAAATATTTTTGGTTGTTAAATGATTAATATTGTGGTAGTGTTCTTCGTGTCTTTTTGAAATCGAAAAAATAAATCCCTCATTTATTTTTCGTGCAACAAATATTCTGTAAAAAAAAGTAAAAAAAAAATTAAACTGCTATTGTATTTTCACTAATTTTTACA
>JANLRG010000587.1:0-18217 GCA_031361545.1 Bacteroidota bacterium | reverse complement strand
TGTAAAAGTAACTGTTCCATTCCCACACCGTGATTGGTCAAATGCTGTAGTTGGACCAGACCCAATGAATGCTTCAACGGGAACTCTGTTACTAGCGCAATTTTGATTCGGTATAAAAATATACCAGTCATAGAAATAATAATACAAATTAGAATTACTTGCACCATAAATTGAAATTGTTCGTGAGATATCATATGGATATGTAAAACCAGTTGTATTTCTCAATAAGTTTCCGCTACCTGCACCTAATCCAAGTTGAAAATCATTTCCTTGAGGGACATCGAAATTCAGATACACTCTGTTTTCTCCCGCAGGTAAATTCACAGTCTTCGATTGTAAAACAGTTCCTAAAGAATTTCGAAGTTCGATTGTTCGGTTTCCTGCATTGTTTGCAAAAACTTTAATTGAAATTAATTTTAAAGGTAATCGAGTGTCGAATTTTAAATAACCATTGTTTCCAGAGTTTCCATTTCCAATAGCATTACTAGTGGGACCAACTTTACTTCCCGTTCCTTTGACAGACTCAACAAAATAAGTTTGCGTGGAAGAAAGTGTCGGCGTAGTATAAGTAGTGCCTGTAGAAACAAGATTTCCATTTACTCCTGCATCGTACCAAAACATTGAATCGACTACTGATGCAGGAGAAGCATTCAAAGTTAAAGAGGCAGTAGAACAACTAGACGCTGACGTTGTAGACGGATCAAGCGTGGGAGGATATACATTAACAACGATGATACTAGTGTCATTTGAATAACTAATATCACCAATACGATGTCTAGTATAAGCAGTCAAAGTATAAGTGCCATCGACATTAAAATTGTAAGTTGGATCAAAATTGAGTGTAGCAGTAGAACCTGAAGTTAAAATTCCGTTTAGTGTATCAACAACTGTTGAAGTTGAAGTACCATCATTGATATCAATATTTATAATAATATCGGATTCGTCATTCACTCCGTAGTTGGTAAGTTTAACTTTTAACGGAACATTGTTACTTCGGCATAATTTTATATAGGGAGAAGAAATTAAATCTATACTTAAATCTTTTGTTACGCCACCACCAGGGCCGAGTTTTACCAGACTAAAATTTTGGAAATAACCTGTTGAATTACGGAAGTACCCAAATTCTGCAAATCCACCATCAGATGTTTCAATTCCACGGTAAGCATGGTCGTGATTCTCTGATCCATAAGTTGAATTATACCATTCAATTGTACCGAGGCTATCTGTTTTTACCAAATAGTAATTCGGATTTGTTAATCCAAAACTTCGTGTGATTCCAGCTATAATTAATCCGCCATCGGAAGTGTATTCAACAGTTTTTCCGCCATCTTTTTTTGCACCACCTATTGTTTGTGTCCATAAAGTATCACCATTGGAATCAGTTTTTACCAACCAAACATCAGTATCACCATGTCCATTTGATAACGAGTCTGCATCTCCCACTAAGATGAATCCACCATTAGGAGAATTTTGTACGTAGTGTGCTTCCTGTATTCCTTGTTCAGCGTAAGTTTTTTGCCACTGAGTATTTCCTACGCTATCCGTTTTTACTAAGTAATAATCGCCATCTAAATTTCCATAGCTATAAGTTTGACCTGATAAAATAAAACCATGGTCAGGAGTTTCTTGAATGGAGTTCCCAATTTCATAAGAGCCACCACCAATATTTTTTTGCCACTGAATGACACCTGTAGAATTAAATTTAACAAGTAACATGTCATAGTAAGCCGTTCCAGAAGTATAGTTAATTCCAACTGCAGCATAGCCACCATCAGAAGTAAGAGTCAAGGCTTCCAATTCCTGAACTCCCGTATCACCAACAGTTCTCGTCCAAAGTATATCTCCTATCGAATTAGTTTTAATCAACCATCCATCATTGTTTCCTGCACCATAAGTATTAGTGAAACCGCAAATAATAAAACCGTCATCGCTAGGTGTCCGTTTAACCATATTAGCAAAGTCGAAACCAATTCCACCAATTGATTTCGTCCATAGTTGATTTCCATAAGCGTCGGCGCGGACTAACCAAATATCCATCTGACCGTTACTATAAGTGTTAGTACCTCCAGTCATGATGTAACCACTGTCTGGAAGTTGTTCCATCCATCGTCCATCTTCATTGTAGGCGCCACCGTATTCTTTGCTGAACTGAATTTGAGCGAAAGAAAGAATGCTTGAGAGCATTAGAAAAAGCACGGGGAGAATTTTTTTTATTTTCATATTTTTTTAAGGATTGCGACCGACCATTTCGGGCGAAATTATTGATAATTTATTTGTACTATTTAGAGTTTAATAAAAACAGACTATTCATAAAAAAGTTACGGTGTGCTTTCACAATATCGACTAAAATGGCTCGACAAATTTCCAAAACAACACTCTTTTCTTACGAGTAACAAGAGCTTTAAGAATTATAAGAACGGTTCCTATGTATGAAGAAATAATAAGTCAAATCATATACTTGGCGAAGGTAATCATAATCACTTTTGCTCTTTTATAGAATCTTCACATTTTTTTACAAAAACTTTGATCAAAAGAATTTAAGGGAACCTCTGTTGGATATAGTTTTCACGAAACAAACCCTTCAACACTTCAAAAATTTCTCACAAACAGAAGGTAAAAAGGGAAGTGACCAGGTGTAAATACCAAATAACGCCTCTTCAAGTGATACGACATTATTAGAAAAACAGGCTGTATTTTTAATTTGACTCCATTTTCTTGTATTCTTCACCTAATTTTTTCTGAATTTCTGTAGGCACAGGTGCATATTCCGTAAACTTTCCAGAATAGCTTCCTCGTCCTTGAGTAATTGACCTAAGTGAAGTGGAATATTTGTCCAATTCAGAAAGAGGAGTTTTTGCTTTGATGACTTGATATTGGCCAATAATATCCATTCCTAAAATGATTGATCGTCGGGTTTGAAGATCAGTTACCACATCACCCATCAGCTCTTCGGGAACTTTTATTTCTACTTCATAAATTGGTTCTAAAATTTTCGGATCCGCTTGATAGAAGGCTTCTTTGAAAGCCATCATGCCTGCAATTTTAAAAGAGATATCATTGGAATCCACAGGATGCATTTTTCCATCGTAAACAATTACACGCACATCGCGAACAAAACTTCCTGTCAGCGGACCTTCTTGCATTTTTTCCATCACACCTTTTTGAATTGAAGGAATGAATCGCTGATCAATCACTCCACCAACGATGCAATTATAAAAAACTAATTTACCACCCCAAGCTAGATCCAAAACTTCTTTTTCACGAATACTATGTCCTTCGGGTTCTGGCATTCCTTCGAAGTAAGGTTCTATTTTTAAATATACTTCACCAAATTGTCCGGCGCCACCACTTTGTTTTTTATGACGGTAAAAAGCGAGAGATGATTTTTGAATCGTTTCTCTATATGGAATTCGAGGTTTTTCAAATTCAACTTTCAGATGATAAATTTTTTCTAATCGCCATTTCGTTACTGCTAAATGTAATTCACCTTGCCCATTTATTAAAACTTGTTTCAATTCTTTAGCATACTCAACCGATAAGGTTGGATCTTCTTGGTGAATCTCTGCGAGTACAGTACTTAGTTTTTCATCGTCTGTTTTATTGGTAGTAACAATTGCTGTTCTAATTCTTGGTTCAGGAAAATGGATTGGATCAATTTGTATTGACAGAGAAGGAATGCAAAGTGTCTGGTTGGTAGCAGAGTCTTTTAATTTCAAAGTAGCTCCAATATCTCCCGCCGTCAATTTATCGATAGGGTTTCTATTTTTACCATCCATTATAAAAAGTTGGTTGAGGCGTTCCATACTTTCAGTCGTTGAATTTTTTAAATCTATCCCTGTCGAAACTTCTCCTGACATCACTTTAAAAAAAGATATTTTTCCGATATGAGGTTCAATAAGTGTTTTGAAAATAAAAACAGTCGTTGGCCCAGACGATTTACATTCTAATTCATCTCCATCAACTAAAGTTTCGGCGAAAAGTTCTGTTGCAGAAGGTGCAACATTGTCTATGAAACTCATCAATCTTCCGCTGCCCATGTTTTTTTTACCACTCAAACAAAAAACGGGATATACATCATGATGTAACATCCCGTTCTTTAATCCTCTTCTCAACTCATCCTCATCGAGAGTTCCTTTTTCGAAATAGAGTTCCATTAATTTGTCATCGTTCTCGGCTGCTTTTTCAACCAACTCATTATGTAACTGATTTGCTTTCTCTATTTCATCTTTCGGTATAGGAAGTTTCTCTGGTTTACCGCCTGTCGCTGGGAATTTGTACATAACCATATTCAATATGTCGATGATAGCATTGAATCCGTCGCCTATAGAAACTGGATATTGCATTAATGTAATAGCTTTTCCAAAACGTTGATTCGCTTGCATCAAGGTGTCTTCGAAATCGGCTTTCGAATGATCAAGATGATTGATAGCAAAGATGATTGGTTTTTGAAATTTCTCTACGTAATTCCAAACGAGTTCTGTTCCAATTTCAACTCCATGTTCTGCATTGAGAAGCATTACAGCTGTATCAGCTACACGAAGAGAAGAAATGACTTCTCCTATGAAATCATCAAGGCCAGGAGTGTCGATAATATTAATTTTGTAATCTTTCCATTCTGTATGAAGAGAAGTAGCATAAACAGAGTTCCCTCTTTCGTGTTCGATTTCGTGATAGTCGGAGACTGTATTTTTTTCTTCAACCGTACCACGTCTATTAATTAATCCGGCTTCAAAAATCATGGCTTCAGCCAAGGTAGTCTTGCCGGATTTCGGGGCGCCCACCAGCACCAGGTTTTTAATGTGTTTGTCATCGTAGATTTTCATGATTCAATTTTTTTTAAGTGAATACTGAAGGGAAATTGGTGCATCGGAAATAGGGAAGACAAAAAAGTAGTAGCTGATTTTTTAAAAAACCGGTGCAGAATAATCGAATGCTATGCGTCAAGGAAAAGGCATAGGAGAAAATATTTAAAGGAAAGTTAGTAAAAATTTCAACTTGTCAAAATGATAAATGAAAGAATAAAGGTCAAGAATGACAAAAATAGAAAAATTGGTAAAAAGAAGGAGGCGAGAAATTGAACTTCCTCCGATTAAATTTTGTTAGAAGTCAGATGAAATTCGAATTATTCCAATTCTTTAGAAAGGTTTATTTTATGACGAGCTTTCTTCTTACTTGTTTCTTTTTTCTTGTCCTTCACCGTTTTCTCTCTAAAACGACCATCATAAAATCCTTCCGACACAGCCAATTTTCGTTGGAGATTTTTGATGAATTGGAAAGAGGACGGGTTTTTATTTTTTTTGGACATAGAATGATAATCAATAAACATTGAAAAGATTTTATTCAAATAGTAATAGCAAAAGTTCTGCTTTGCAAAAGGCGCAAACAACAATTTCCTAAAAATGATACCCCAATCCCGCCGTTATAATACGAGGAGCAAAATCTAGGCGATCGCCATCGAAACGGGAACTTTCTTTCGTAGTCACATCTACCAGTCTGCTTTTATTAACGGCCCACATAAACTCTCCACTTATTCCCAGTACAAATCCTGATTGACCTAATCGCCAGTTCCAGCCAAAGTTTATTCCCATCGCTTGGCAATATTCGCCTGCTATTTTATCGATTCCTAAAGTGTCGGTCGCATAAGAAGTCAGCGCAGTTTTTTCTGTCCGTATTATCATTGCCGTTAACCCTAACACAGCCTCTTTATTACTATGGTAAGGAAGTTCAAACATTGTATATGGGTCTGTTCCGTTGAAAGTAAAGTTGAGACTTGCTCGTGCAATTTCAAGTTGTGTTAGTCCAACGCGAGTAGCAGTACCAGCATAATCAGTTGCTATTAATTCTGGATGTGCATACATTCCTGCAAAGGCAATGTTTAATCCTGAGCCACGAAATTTCAATAAGTCGATGCCTAATTCAGCTTCGCCGATGGCAGAATAATTTAAATCTACTGTTCTTCCTAATTCACCATCACTCTTATTTTTTAACTGTGCAGCTAAGTCTCCATTGTTGGACATAGCACCACCTCTAAAGGTAAGCTTGACAGGATTTCTTTCAGGAAGTGAAACTTGAGCGTTGGCATCATGTGAAATAAATAAAGCACACAATGCAACTAAAAGGAAAAGTAATTTGTGGGAAGAGAGATTCATTATTAACCGGATTGGCGGCAAGTTTATAGGGCAGCGAAGATAAAATTTTAATGTTCAATTTTTACGTCTGTTGAAAAAACAAAAAAGGGTGAGATCGTTAATCGCCTCACCCTTTTTTGCAGAAATAAATATTGTTTACCAGATATGGCAAATGATAGCTCCCATGATAGCCAAGGTCACCGTCCAATATCCAACATGGATAAAAGTTAGTTTCATGCTTTTTCTCTCATAAAGTGCATTGGTAACAAGTATTGGCATTACTAAGAAAATTCCTGTCAAGGTGCCATGAAAAGCTCCATGTTTGAAAGTGCGAAAATTTCCTCCGTATTGATTCATGAAACCTTTTAGCCAAACTGATATAGGAGAGTTAGGGTCTTTCATTCCAGGTTCATTCGCTATTAGAGAATAAAGTCCAAATTGATGGATGACGATGTTTTGTAAAAAGGAAGCAAGAAGAAAACTCAAGATTAAAGATATGACCATGACTTTTGCCATGTTAGTTTCTTTCAATTTTTCTTCTGAAAGACCGCTGAGCGTCATCCACGATTGTCCGAATACTTTTTTGTTGTACCAGATAAAGCCGACAATAGAAGGAACTAATGTCGCCCCGATAAGTGAGTACCAATTGATCATTTGTTTGAGGTTTTAGTTAGAATGTTATAATGAGTTATTATTGAATTAATAGTTTTCGAAATACAGATCCCGCTTTAGAACGGCATTCAAGAAAATAAGTTCCATTTGCCAAAGAACTTACATTTATTTTTCTGCTGTTTCTTCCGATGAGAAATGATTCAGCCTGAGGAGAAGTGGCAATTCTTCCATCGATGTTATAAATCTGAAAAACATATTCCGCACTTTGTAAAACATCTACCTCTATGGTTATTTCAACATGTGTTGGAATAGGAGAAAGGGAAACATTTTTAATCATATTATTTTCTGAAATATTTCCACAGATATTTCCATAGTTGCACGAATCACTAACCATAAAGCATCCGTCAATCAATGCATGATTGTAAGCGCATTCATCGAAATAAATAGTGGAAGAGTGGTAAAAGCAAGAAAGATAGGAGCCAAAAAAATATTGATTGCCTGTGCAATAATTAAACATCAGTCCGCCATAATTATTATCATAGTAGGTATAAAAAGGATGTTCTGGGCTACCTACTCCTTCAATCCATTCTAAACCATAACCAGGCCATGCATGATTGGTGAGATAAAAAATTCTGCGTTGTCCAGCAGTGATTGCAATTGTGCCAATTGAATCGACGGTGAAATTCCCCGATGAAAAGAATCCGGATTGATAAAAATTTAGTGGAAGGAAATCCCCAACATTCAAGGAGAAGTTATAGATTAATTCTTCGCCACCACCAATAGTGTTTACAAAATAAACTTTTCTTGCTGAAGTGTCTTCTCTGATAAAACCAGCGAGGCACGTTGAGAATAGATCAGTTATTATTATTTTTTTATAAATCACATTATTCAAATTGGTATCGCCATCAGTTTGAAAATAACTATTAGATCCAAAAGAAGAAAATGGATAAGAGCAGATTGAATGTGCACTAGAAATGCGAACAGGAATCCAATTAGCCACAACCGTCCATCGATTGATTGAATCTAAAAGCGGAACATATTGTTGTGCATGAATAGGAATCACAGAGAATAACAAAAAAGAGAAGAGGAGAAGTTTTCTCATTGGTTTAAATTTCTTTAAACATATTGAAATTTTAGACTCAGTCGCAACTATTGAGGCAAAGTTGTACATCTACTTTATAAAATTGCCAAAATAAACAGAAAAGGAGATTTAAAACCTTTTATAAAAACTTTTTGCTTCGGGAACTGATTAAAATTCGAGTCGAGAGATTTTTTAAACCACCCAAATTGAATGTGAAAGTTATAGATAAATAATCTATTTTAGATTTTCCAAAAAATCAAAACATGAAAAAACAATTACTCAGTATCATTCTACTTTTGTCTGCTTTTTTGAGCTCTCAGAAAAGTATTGCTCAACATCAAAACGCACTCGACTTTGACGGCATTGACGACGAAGTCATTGTTGGAGCAGCTTCTTCGCTCATTGCAGGTTCGAGCGCATATTCGCTTTCATGTTGGGTTTACCCGACAAATACTACCCCTGTATTTCCAGACTACGATGGCTTTGCAGGATTTAGAAATAATATCGATGCAGATTTTTATTTGGTAGAATTTGGAGTGAACAGATTAGAAGCACGTTTTAGAAATAGTGCTGGAATAAATTTCGACATTGTTGATACGGCTATGCCAGTGAATGTTTGGGTTCATTATACTTTTACGTATTCAGGAAGCGAATTGACATTGTATAGAAATGGAACATTATATCAGTCTATATCAGCTAATGGAAGTATTACAAATACTGGAGAAGATTTTCACATTGGAAATATGTATTATAGTGGCGTAGCGTATTTCTTGAATGGAAAAATAGATGAGGTTGGTTTATGGAGTAGAGCATTAAATCCAAATGAAGTTAATTGCATTTACAATGAATCAATTAATCCTACAGACATTGCACTTCAGTTATATTTTGATTGTAACCAAGGAGAAGCAAATGCTGATAATACTTTAGTTCCTGCGCTAACTGATATTTCAGGACATATCGATGGGACGATGAATTATTTTGCATTAACTGGAACCACTTCTAATTTTGTTGACGGTATCAATAATTATTCGACAGTGAGTGATGTAATTTGTCCGGGAACAACTTATACATATTCAGGACAAACATTTACTGCTCCGGGAACTTATCTTTTTCGATTTCCGATTACCTCTGTTTGCGATAGTGTTGTAAGTTTAGTTTTAACAACAATCGATACAACAGTTTTTGAAACTGGCGGATTGCTCACTGCTACTCAAAGCGGAGGCCAATACCAATGGATTGATTGCGTTAGTCAACAACCTATCGCAGGAGAAAATGGTCAATCTTTTTATCCATTAGTCAGCGGTTATTATGCAGTAACAATTTCTGCAAATGGTTGTTCGGATACTTCAGAGTGTCACAATGTAATTTCTAATGGCATTGTCGCTCTGCAAAATCTTCCAATTAGTATTTCTCAGAATCCATTTACAGATCAATTGAAAATTGATATCGGAAAAGTTCCGGTTAAATTAATTCGTATTACAGATCTTATTGGTCAAATTATTTATGTGAATGAAAATGACATAAAGAATTTGACAGAAGTTAATACAGAATCATGGAACAGTGGAATTTATTTTGTGAATTGTTATACCAATAAAAGTATGAAGACATTCAAGGTGATAAAAAATTAATTGTGAATATAAATTTTACTATGAAAACGGCAGAGGTATCTGCTGTTTTTTTTTTGAATGAAAATGAGATAGGAGAGATTTCCGAATTGTAAAAAAGTCACGAGAATGATTATCGATTCAAATCAAATTTTTCTCTCTACCTTTAGCAGATGGAATTAGAATATAAACGACTACTTGAGAAAACGAAATTTCAAAGAAAAGAGAATAAAGCTTTTTTTGAAAAACTGAAGAAAATTCCAGGGCGACAATTAGATGAACTGACTCAAGAATTCCATGAGCAAGCATTCAAACAAATTGATTGTTTGAAATGTGCAAATTGTTGTAAAACGACGGGGCCATATTTAAAAAACAAAGACATACAATCACTTTCGGATCAGTTAAGAATGAAGCCACTTGAGTTTACAAAAGAATATTTGCGGATCGACGAGGATCACGATTTTGTTTTTAAATCGATGCCATGTCCTTTTTTAAAAGATGACAATCATTGCAGTGTTTATTCCGCGCGACCAAATGCTTGTCGAGAGTATCCTCATACCAACCAACGCGATATCCGTTCTGTTTTAGCAATCACTTATTTGAATACCATGATTTGTCCGGCTGTTGCTTTAGTGGTTGACAAATTGAAAATCGCGTTAAAGAAATAATTTAATTCTTTCTTTTTTTAGTGGTGACCAAATGAGGCTTTTTAACTCCCGGTGGAATGTCGCTTGATGAGTTACAAACTTGAAAGTGTTTCGCTAATTTCCGCTTAACATTCCACCTATCAAATTGCAACTAGCAATTTTAGGCAGATATGTTTTAGGCAGCAGTAAAATTAATTTACATACTATTTAGTCGCATTTTTGAGTAATGATTCATCGATGGAATTTCTATCTTTGGCTGACAACAAACTAATCAATGGCTGCAAAGAAACTTTTTTTACTAGACGGAATGGCGCTAATTTATCGTGCCTATTTTGGATTTAGCAATAATCATCGTATCAATTCGAAGGGCTTGAATACTTCTGCAATTTTTGGATTTACGAATACCCTATTAGAAGTTCTTCGAAAAGAAAATCCTACACATATTGCAGTAGTGTTTGATAGTCCTGGTCCAACGTCCAGACACATAGAATTTCCAGATTATAAAGCACACAGAGAAGAAATGCCTGAAGATTTGTCAAAGAGCATTCCCTATATTTTTAAGTTGTGTGAATGTTTTAATATTCCGTTGCTCACGAATCCTGGCTTTGAAGCGGATGATATCATTGGAACATTAGCACGCAAAGCAGAGGTTGACGGTTTTGAAACTTACATGATGACGCCTGATAAAGATTTTGGACAATTAGTTGATGAGCACACTTTCATTTACAAGCCAGCGCGTGCGGGAGGAAGTGCAGAGGTGATGGGAGTTGAAGAGGTTTGTAAACGATGGGATATAGAAAGAGTGGATCAAGTGAGAGACATACTTGGATTGATGGGAGATGCGTCTGACAATATTCCAGGCATACCTGGAGTAGGAGAGAAGACAGCAATAATTTTGGTAAAGCAATTTGGTAGTGTAGAAAATTTGATTGTCAATACAGATCAGTTGAAGGGTAAACTAAAAGAAAAAGTTGAAAACAATAAAGAGATGGCAATTCAGTCGAAAAGGCTGGCTACAATTTTATTGGATGTTCCTGTAGAAAAATCGCTTGATGAGTTAATAAAATGCGAGCCCAACAAGGAAAAGTTAAGAGAACTTTTTAATGAATTAGAGTTTCGTCGTTTGGCTGAGCAGTTGAATCTTTCCTTCGCTCCTTCAGCAACAATTGAAACAGGAAAAGCAAAACCGATCGTCATGCAAAACGCACAGACATCATTGTTTGATTCAAAAGAAAAGCAAGATGAAATTGTTCAGAGGGAAGAAGTAGTAGGAGTACAAGATGTAAAAACGATTACAGAAGTTGAACACGAATACAAATCTGCCAACACGAAGGAAGAGCGTAAATTATTGATAGATCTTTTGAAAAAAGAAAAGTCAATTTGCTTTGACACTGAAACAACAGGATTAGATGTTAGCATAGCTGAATTGGTTGGCTTATCATTCAGTATTCTTAAATACACAGGTTGGTACGTTCCTGTACCGGCAGACAGAAAATTAGCTCAAGAAATTGTCGATGAATTTAGAATAATATTGGAAGATGAGAGTATAGAAAAAGTAGCACAGAATCTCAAGTTCGATATGGCCGTTTTAAAAAATTACGGCGTGCAATTGCGGGGCAAAATGTTCGATACAATGATTGCCCATTTTCTTATTCAGCCCGAAATGCGACACAGCATGGATGTGATGTCAGAAACTTATTTGAATTACAAACCTGTGTCGATTGAAATGCTAATTGGAAAAAAAGGGAAAGACCAATTGAATATGCGTGATGTTCCCTTAGAAACGATAGCTGAATACGCAGCAGAAGATGCAGATGTGACTATTCAATTGAAAGAAAATTTTGAATCGAAATTAAAAAATGCTGGCCTTGTAAAATTATTTGAAGAAGTTGAAATGCCATTGGTCAATGTTTTAATGAATATGGAAGCCGAAGGAATAAACTTGGATGTATCGTCATTGAAAGATTTGTCGGAGATATTGGCAACAGACATTGCATCAACAGAAAAAGAAATACAGTCGATGGCAGGAACAAGATTCAATGTAAGTTCGCCGAAGCAGGTTGGGGAAGTATTATTTGAGATATTAAAAATTGTAGAGAAACCGGTAAAGACAAAAACCGGTCAGTACAGTACAGCAGAAGATGTATTGAGTAAAATTGAAAACAAACATCCAATTGTCCGCCGTATTTTAGATTATCGAGAATTAGTGAAATTAAAAAATACCTATGTCGATGTATTACCAGAGTTGATTAACAAAGCGACGGGAAGGATTCACACCAGTTACAATCAGGTTGTGGCAGTAACAGGAAGGTTAAGTTCTGATAATCCCAATTTGCAAAACATTCCTATTCGTACAGAGAGAGGAAGGGAAATTAGAAAAGCCTTTGTTGCGCGAGATGAAAATTTCGTTTTGTTATCGGCCGATTATTCTCAAATAGAGTTGAGAATAATTGCAGAGTTGAGTCAGGATCCGGGCATGTTGGAAGCTTTTAACAGTGGAGAAGATATTCATGCTGCAACTGCTTCTAAAGTTTATGGCGTTTCCCTTCCAGAGGTAACTTCTGACATGCGGAGAAATGCCAAGATGGTGAACTTCGGAATTATTTACGGCATCTCGGCATTTGGATTAGCTGATCGATTAAATATTTCACGTACTGATGCAAAGAATATCATCGATAATTATTTTCGGCAGTATTCCCATGTAAAAGAATACATGGATAATTGTATTGAGAATGCAAGAGCGAAGGGTTATGTAGAAACTATTTTAGGTCGTCGACGTTATTTGAGAGACATCAACTCAGCCAATGCAACTGTGAGAGGTTTTGCAGAAAGAAATGCTATCAATGCACCAATTCAAGGAAGTGCGGCAGACATGATAAAAGTAGCAATGATTAATATCGACAACGATCTTCGCTCAAAAGACATGAAATCAAAAATGTTATTGCAAGTGCATGATGAATTAGTTTTTGACGCTCACATTTCTGAAGTTGATGAATTGAAAAAATTAGTGGAGCACAGAATGAAAACAGCGTTGAAGTTAAAAGTTCCAGTAGAAATTGGAATGGGTACAGGGAAAAATTGGTTAGAGGCGCATTAAAAATAAATACTTTTTTTAAAAAGATATTTTAATTTTAAAGCCCACCATTGCTGTCGGTCTGATATAAAAATTTTTATCGTGGCCATAAACATTAGTCACCTGATTGGCAGTCCAGTCTTTAATAGTTGTAATGGTATTTACATAACGATCAGAAATTGTTCCTGTAAGTCCGGCACCATAATAAAATTCTAAAGCAAAGGTTTCATTCATTTCATAAATTTTTCCCCAAAGAAACTCCAATGAGATTTTATTTCTGAAACGATGTTGGTCAACTCTTTCAATATAGTTTTTACCTTTCTTTTCATCGTACTTGGTGTTATCGAAAGGCTGATTGAGGTAATAAAGATATTTGTATGAAATTCCTGGCGAAATATAATCGCGCCATTTAGATTCTTCATTCAATTTCTTGAAAATTTTATAGTGAAAACGTGCGGCAAATCCGCGCTCATAAAAGTACTGGGTGTTGACCCAATCATTTGCAAATTTCTTCAGTGGGTCATTGATATAAAAATAACCTGCATTGAATTCGACTCCTCTTCTGATAGAATAAAGATGTTCGAAACTCATGTTTATTTCGTTAATCGCTAATCTCGTAATATTGAACGATACTGCATTTCTTCTAAACTCAGGAGCATCTTGAGCTGAAGAGAACTTGGTACAAAAAATAAAAACCAATAAAAATAGTCTGAATCGTAGTTTTAACATAGTAGGACTCGATTAGTTTTAAATACTAATCGTTGAGAAATGATGATGCAAATCTTGTAAAAAAATCCGACAATTCCGAAATAAAGATTGTCCTAGTTGTGTGATTTTCTAACCGATGTAAATGATAAAGTGAGGTCAAAAAAAATCCCGCTTCAACCAATGAAGCGGGATTTTTTTATTAAGAAATTAACTTTAAGAAACGATCAACTTTCGAACGTGATGTTTGTTGCCAGAATAAAGATCAATCATGTAAATTCCTCTTGGTAATAGAGGGAGTTTTACTTCATGCTGCCCAGCATTCAATTCTTCGTTCAACACATTGCTGATTGTTTTACCAAGAATATCTTTTACATCTATAATAATTTTTTCTGTAGATGATAATTGAAATTGAACACTACTCGCTTCAGAAGTTGGGTTTGGATAAATAGCGAAACCTAACTGAATTTCATCAACCTCATTTACATTAACGATAGTTCCCGTTAGATTGATTTCATCGATGTAAGTATTATTACCTCTGTTACTTGTGTTGGTGAATTTAAATCGAATATTCGGAAGAAGTTTATAGGCGTTTAGAGAAACCGTTTCAGTGCGCCATTGTGCAGATGTCGGAGTAAAGTTAGTGGAAATTACACCTGCAGTTGCAAGCGTCGCTCCAGATTTAGTATAACGTGGTTGCCAGTTAGTACCACAATTGAAACTGCCCGACATAGAAAGTTGATCTGTAGAAGAAGAATTTCTCTGAGCATTAGCTACTTTAAAAGTCATGACAACAGGGGCAGTAACATTTGATAAGTCGAAGGTAGGCATGATCCACTCATCTACTTGTCCAGTCGTATTAGAGTAGTTGTTAATTTTGATTGATGCAACTCCTGCGCTAGCAGCGTTTGTTACACGAGCCCAAGTAATACCATTATCATCATTTACAATAATTCCCTCCACTCCTGGAAAAGAAGAAACAGTTTCAAAACTTTCTGAATAAGGGATACTTGTTGTTGTGCTATTACTTACATGCACCAGTTGTGTACGCGTAATTGAATCAGTTCCTGTTGCATTTGTTACAACTAAAGTAGCTGAATAGTCGCCAGGTGTTGCGTAAGTAACAATAACAGTAGAGTCAATAGAAGTAGCAGGAGTTCCTCCAGGAAATGTCCAGTTCCAGCTAGATACTCTTCCTTTCCAGCTTAAGTCATAATAATTCACACTTCCATTTGTACAAATCAAATTGTGATCATTTCCAAAGTCAGCTTTAGGAGTACAAAGTTGTGGGCCTTGAGTAACACCAGTAGAAAGTAAATTAGAAGTGGACCATAAATTAATTCTTCTTCCTAAATTAGAATTTAGAGCGGCACGCATTCTTGTTTTTTGACCTTCAGTAAACATCACATCACAATAAGAATAGTCCATGTAGTTTTGTACGTTTTCAAGGAAAGGCGGATTGCAAACAGAACCATTCAGAACACAAGAAGTCCAACCTTGAGTGATAGGTGTATCATTCACATTGTCGTCACCACAAGAAATACCAGGTGCATTAGTACTTCCCCATGGGTGTGAAAGGTTAAAGCAATGTCCAATTTCGTGAGTAATTGTTCGACTATTATTTACACTACTTGTTCCAATACTTCCCACATAATCATAGCGACAAAGCACGCCATCTTTAGTACTGTCAGGAGCAGCACCAGGGTAATAAGCATAAGCAGCGGCACCCGTATTTTGTAAAGTTCTTGCAATCCATATATTCAAATATCTAGAGTAGGGCCAAGGATTTAATTTAGATGCATCGTTAGCTCCATTCGTAAGTGGAGTAACAATACGATCAATCCCGTTGGTACAATTTCCTTGTGGGTCGATGCTTGGAAGTCTGAATTCAATTTCAGCATCAGCGATGATTGGAATAAAATCAGTAACAACATCAGCAGTGTCGGCATTTAATTTTCTGTAGTCACGATTCAAAATAGCAACTTCATCAAAAATTTGTGCGTCAGAAATATTTTCTCCGCCATATTGATGGAGGATGTGAAACACAATTGGAACCACATAAACAACTCCATTCGTACGACTGCTTCTTTCTATTTGTCCATAACGTTGTGTCCATTGTTCCAAAGCCTGACGGTCCATTTGAAGTTGAGGATTGTTTTGGAGAGACTGATTGTTCATTTCAGAAGACAAACAGAAGTTTTCTCGTTGAGCATAGGAAGCTGTTGCTAAAGTAAACAAGACGAAAAGCGCCGAGTATATTTTTTTCATGATTCTGGTATTGAGTTTTATCGTTCAATCTCCTAAAGTGGAGAGTGACAAATTTAATTAAATAAATCAATTTTTAAGAGGAGAAAAGAGTTATGACAAACTCTTGACCAATCAGCCAATGGCTTGTTTTAAGTCTTCGATCAAATCACTTTCGTCTTCTATTCCAACACTAAGTCGCAACAGCGAATCCAAAACCCCCGATTTTTCACGAATTTCTTTAGGAATAGAAGCATGCGTCATAGAGGCAGGATGCCCAATTAGAGATTCTACTCCACCAAGTGATTCAGCAAGAGCAAAAATTTTTGTAGAAGAAGCCATTTTAAAAGCGTCTTCCATTGAATTTCCTTTCAATGTAAAAGAGATCATGCCTCCAAAGTCGCTCATTTGTTCTTTAGCGATTTGATGGTTTGGATGATCAGTAAATCCAGGCCAATAAACTTTATCAACTTTCGGATGAGACTTCAAATAATTAGCGACGGCCTTTCCATTGATGCAATGACGATCCATTCTTACGTGCAAAGTTTTTATTCCACGAAGCACCAAAAAACAATCTTGTGGACCAGGAGTTGCACCGCAAGAGTTGGCGATGAAGGCAAGGTCTTCAAAAAGTTTATCGTCATTTGTACATATCGCTCCCATGACAACATCAGAATGACCGCTGATATATTTTGTAACTGAATGCATGACGATGTTTGCTCCTAGGTCGAGCGGATTTTGTAAATAGGGAGAAGCAAAAGTGTTATCAACGACAAGAATCAGATTATTTTTCTGTGCGATTGCTGCTGTTGTTTTTATGTCGATAATTCGCATCAAAGGATTGGTAGGTGATTCTACCCAAATCATTTTTGTTTTTGCATTGATGTATTTCGAAATGTCATTGGCATTGTTCATATTGACAAAATGAAAAACGATTCCAAAGTTGGCAAACACTTTTGTAAACATTCGATAAGAGCCACCATAAATATCGTCTGTAGCAATTACTTCATCGCCAGGGCGCAATAATTTGATGATAGCATCTTCGGCACCTTGTCCACTAGAAAAACACAGACCATGTTTTGCATTTTCCAAAGAGGCAATACATTTTTCAAGAGCAGTACGAGTTGGGTTTTTTCCTCTCGCATAAGCATAGCCCTTATGTTTTCCCGGACTCTCCTGTACGTATGTAGAAGTTTGATAAATAGGAGTCATAATCGCTCCAGTAGTTGGATCAGGTTCTTGTCCGGCGTGAATGGCCCGGGTTCCAAATTTATGCATGATTGTAATTGTTAAGTGTTGCTTATTTATAGAAATTCATTTCTTCGATAAAGTCCCAAACTTTTTCGGGCACCATAAATCGAACATCTTTTTTATTTTTAATACTTTCTCTGATGAAGCTAGAAGAGAGTTCCATCAAGGGAGCTTCAATGAGTTTAACTTTTGGGTGATTGACTAAATCGCTTTTAGAATTTTCCTTCCGCGGATAAACATACAGTTCCACTTGATCTAAGATCTGTTCGTAGTTTTTCCATTTCGGAAGTGAGTCAAGGTTATCGCTTCCCATGATCAGGACAAATGTATGTTCAGAATGTTTTTCAAATAAGTAAGCAAGAGTGTTGATTGTATAGCTAGGTTTTGGTAATTTGAATTCGATATCAGAGGCTTTAAGTTTTCTCGAATCTCCAATAGCAATTTTCACCATGCTCATCCGATGGTAATCTTGTAGCAGGGTATGTTTTTGTTTCAACGGATTATGAGGAGAGACGATAAACCAAACTTGGTCCAAGTCACTAAACTCAGCCATATACCCAGCAATTATAAGATGTCCATTATGAACAGGATTAAAAGAACCGAAGTATAAACCTATTTTCATTTTTTCTTTTATTTTAAAAGATTAATCATAGTTCATAGTTCATAGTTCAAGGTTCATTAGTTATAATTAAGTAATAAGTAATAAAATTTTTGTGTATTACTTTTTTGCTTTAATAAATTTGTCCTCTAGCTTATTACTTTTTGACCTTGGAACTTTTAATTCTAACTTTATTAATTACTTTGCTTTTGAACCTTGGCCATGAATGACCAAGCAATTGAACCTTGAACCTTGGCCATGAATGACCAAGCAA
>JANLRG010000585.1:0-10285 GCA_031361545.1 Bacteroidota bacterium | reverse complement strand
GGCAATGACCATATTTTCTTTTAATAATTCTGCGTTCAAATCAGAAATACTAATGTTGCGTGTATTTTCAATTGTTGTAACTGTCATAGACTCAAAACCAGGCATAGGATATACTTTGAAAAAATTACTTGCCCAATTGATTACATATTCAGCCATTTCAATATGGCGGATGAAACGATTTTCAATTCCTTCCTTCATAATTCTGTCTAGTTGAAAATCCATTGCAAACATGTGTGACAAAGATGGAGTACAAGAATATTGATGATCTTTCTTGTCGATAAATTCACAAAGAGTAAGCATGTCTAAATAATAACCTCTGTATCCAATTTTCTTAAATCGTTGTTCCGCTTTTTCTGATACTGATGCAATCGCTAAACCTGGTGGTAGTGCTAAAGCTTTTTGAGAAGATGAAATGCACACATCAATACCTAATCTGTCCACTTCTATTTTTGCGCCACCTAATGAACTAACGGTATCAACTAACCAAACAACGTCTGGATATTTTTTGATGATTTCAGCAATTGAATCGATCGGATTCATGATTCCAGTAGAGGTTTCATTGTGAGTTAAGGTAACGACATCATAATTTCCGGTCTTTAAATAACGATCGACTGTTTCCGGCATAGTTGGATGTCCAGAAATTTCTTCATGGAGGTCAGCTTGGATGCCATTTCTTACTGCTAATTCGTGCCATCTTTTTCCAAATGCTCCGACTGAAAATACAATTGCCTTTTTATTTGTTGCCGAACGAATGGCGCCTTCCATTAAACCAGTTCCTGATGATGTACTTAAAACAATTTTATTGTTCGTAAACATCAACTTCCTTAGTTTGTCAGAAATATTTCTTTGCAATGTTGAGGCTTCTGGCGATCGATGTCCAATCATTGGTGTCGCCATTTTCTCTAAGACAAGAGGATGAACATAAGTAGGACCAGGGATAAATAATTTCAGAGGCTCCATAGGTGAATTTTGAATATGTGAGCGAATTTACTAAAAAAAGTTGTGCAATTAGATATTGCTTAAAGTTTGAAATTCTTGAAGGTGAAACTATCTATTCATAGTTTTTATTTCACAGCCATACAAATTACTTTTTGTCAATCTGTTTTATTTCTTTTGGAGGTTCGGCTAATTGAATTTTAGGGGTTGTTTCAGATCTTTCATCAACATCTTTTTCCAAAATGTATCGACCCTTTGTTAGGAGGAATGAATCATAAGTTCCATCTGGCCCTGTCTGACTGATTACTTCTACATCTGATTTATTTTTTGGTGAATTGATATGATCGAAAACAATTTTCTTTCCACCTTTTTCAAACTTTAATGACATTGTTGCTTGAGATGTGTAAGAAAAAATAATTCTGTTTTTATACACTGAGCCGATTTTTAATAAAGGGAATCCGAATCTAACTTCATTATTTTCGATGTAGCAAACTTCAATTACTTTTTTTGTTTGTTGCTGATTAAAACCCTTCCATCCTAATAAGATGTAATAATATTTTCCCTGATATTTTATTGTGTTTATACTGTAATAAACTGATCCAAGCCATTTATTTGATTTTAATTTTTCAGATTCTGGTTTAGAGATTGTCGAAGTAGAATCAATCAAGGAGAAAAGTTGAATACTATCTGATAGATTTTTTCTGTATTGAATAAAACCGAAATAGTAATACCTGTCACCACTGAAATTTGGAAAGGTCCATGAAAATATTTTAAATAATTTATCGTCTGAAGTGACAACAGAAACATTTTTAAATTCTTGAAAAGATCTATTGAAAGAGTTTGGTGTCTTCAGGGAATCAACAATTCTTGATTGAAAATCTAGATTCGCCATTTCACGAATTGAGTCAGTATTCCCTCTCTGAATTTGATTAATTAACGCTGGAAGAGTGAGAGTGTCTTGTCCCAACAAATTAATTGCTTTCAACAAAAATGAAAACATTAAAATGTAAAATAGTCGGGGTGGAGTGTATGTGGTCATGTGAAAAAATAAAAGCCGCAAAGTAAAAAACGTTTCGCGGCTTTTAATATTCTTAAGTTTTCAATCAACCGTGCATTTCTTCTTTTTTTCCGAGCAAAGTTTCTTTTGATTCGCGGAAATTAGGATCATCTACACAACAATCTACCGGACATACAGAAGCGCATTGAGGCTCATCATGAAATCCAACACACTCTGTACATTTATCAGGTACAATATAATAGATATCCAATGCTACAGGTGTTTGAGGAGTATTAGCGTCAATTTCAGTACCGTCTAATCGTTTAAACATTCCTTTTACAGAAGTTCCATCAGAGAATCGCCATTCAGCACCACCTTCATAAATTGCATTATTGGGACATTCTGGTTCGCAAGCACCACAATTGATGCATTCTTCTGTTATTATGATTGCCATATTTATTTACCTTTTATAATATTTAGATTGGCAACAAAAATAATTAGAAAAAGTTCATATCAAAACAACTAAGGACTATCTTTTGAAAAAGTCATGATTATCTTTGCCAAATGATGGATATTAAGAAGATTGCTAAACAGCTAGGCACTGCTCTGCGAGAAAAAGTAGCAGCGGTCAGATGCAATTCGTCTGAATTTATTGACCTGAAAGAGGTGATGATCAAGGCTTTTCAAAAAAATGGTTGGCTTACTGAAGGAAATATTTTACAATCATTGGAAAATTGGGGCGAAGCTCTGACAGAAGAAAACATTCATCAATTTTTTATGCTTTACCCTAATTTTAAAACTGCTGTTCACCCAAAAAATATTGGCGTCATCAATGCTGGAAATATTCCTTTTGTTGGTTTACATGATCTATTGGTTGTATTATTTTCAGGTCATAATTATGTTGGTAAAAACGCATCTGATGATCCGTTTTTACTGCCTTGGATTGCAAAGGTCTTATTTGAAATTGATCCTGAACTTCGATCAAGGATTTCGTTTGTTGAAAAGTTGGAAAATATCGATGCTGTCATCGCAACTGGATCAAATAACTCTAGCCGTTATTTTGAATATTATTTTGGAAAATATCCTAATATTATTCGTAAGAATAGAAATGGTGTTGCAATCTTAACTGGCTTTGAATCGAAAGAGGATTTGACTAAATTAGGTAAAGACATCTTTACTTATTTCGGATTAGGTTGTAGAAATGTTTCTAAATTATATGTACCATCTGATTATAAATTTGATTCTTTGTTTGAAGCAATCTTTTCAGAAAGTCCTCTAATGAATAATTCAAAATACATGAATAATTTTGATTATAATAATTCTGTATTGCTTTTAAAACTTGTTCCCTTTTTACAAAATGGTTTTCTAATAATTCGGGAAGACGAAAATATTCCCTCTCCAATTTCAATCGTTCATTATGAACATTACGACAATCTAGATTTATTAAATAAGAAATTAATTGATCAAAAGGAAAAGCTTCAGTGCATTGTTACCAATTCGAATTTTGTTTTTGACAAACAATTAGACGCAATGAGAGTTGACTTTGGAAAAACACAATCTCCACAGCTATGGGATTACGCTGATGGTGTTGATTCTTTTAAATTTCTATTAAATTTATGACCAAAAAAAATGGCTGAACAATTTCGCTCAGCCATTTTTTTATATTCCAAAAGTGGGAATTGAATGGAACAATCTTTTCCATCTGATCTTGTTGACGAATTCAGCATTGGTATCCCAACTCATCCAAATGAAAACAGCTTTTCCAACGATATGATCTTCTGGAACAAATCCCCAAAAACGAGAGTCGGCTGAATTGTGTCTGTTATCTCCCATCATGAAATAATAATTCATTTTAAAAGTATATGTTGATGTTGCCTTATCGTTGATGAAAATTTTTCCATCACGTTCTTCAAGTTTGTTTTGTTCATATTCACCAATCACTTTTCTATAAAGCGAAATATTACTTGAGTCAATTTGAATTGTTGCACCCTTTTGAGGAATATACAATGGTCCGAAATTATCTACGTTCCAATGATATCTCGAATCAAAAGGAAAAATAAAATCTTGGTAGATGTCTTTAGGAACAGTGTTTGCATCGACTCGTTTTACATTTCCAAAACTTTTCATTTCATCTGCTTCTTTTGAAGTCAAATGGAAATTAAATTCAACTGGTGAAAGAGCTTCGCCATCACGAAGACCTAATCTTTGAATAGCATTGAAACTAAAACCTGTTCCATCGGTCACAACATGGTAGGATGATTGAGAAAAATCAGGGTTAATGAAAATTTTTCCATTGATATAAACTTGACGTTCCCGAATGGTAATTGTATCGCCTGCTTGGCCAATACATCTTTTGATATAATTTTCTTTTTTGTCAATTGGTCGGCCTTCATTTTCTGCAGGCCAGTTGAAGACAACACAATCGCCTCTCTTGACATGTCCAAATCCAGGCAAACGATGGTATCCTATTTTGATCCAATCCAAATATGACTTCCCACCAATTACTGGCATAGTATGATGTGCAAAGGGGAATGCTAATGGCGTCATTGGAACTCGTGCTCCATAACTAACTTTGGAAACAAATAAGAAGTCGCCAACGAGCAAAGATTTCTCCATCGATGGAGTAGGAATTGTATAAGCCTCAATAAAGAAAGTTCTGATAATTGTTGCGGCTATTACTGCGAAGATAATTGCATCAAGCCATTCTCTCCAAGCCGATTTACGTTGGCCGGGGCGTGGCTTTAAGAGAAACCAAACTCCAACTGTAAATATTCCGAAGATAATATCTTTTAATAGATCCCAATTAATTCTGAATCTGTTCATTTTAAAGTTTTTTTTAGGGATTAAAACTAAAACAATGATATGTAATTAGTTTGATTTAAACGATCACGATAATACGAAATCGATGAGTAGTTATTGGTTAATGCCTTGTTAAACCGATGTGAATACTTGTCTTAAAAGTTGAGTAAATCTTTCATTGAATAAACTCCCTTTTTATCTTGAATCCATTCAGCTGCTTTCAGTGCACCATCGGCAAAACCATGACGACTTAAAGCTTTATGGATAATTTCAATTTCATCTACATCTGAAAAATATTTTACAATATGAGTACCAGGAATTTCATCTTCTCTAGTTGAGAAAATGGGTAATTCACCATCAGTATCTTCTCCCATATTTACACTTTCGTCTGTTTTATAATTGACCCATTCTTTCAATCGATCTATCTTCTCAATCATTTGTTGTGCGAGTGAAATGGCAGTACCGCTAGGGCAATCTATTTTTTCTATGTGATGGCTTTCATGAATCAACATTTCATCATATTGATTTTGATCGTTCATTAAAGCAGCTAATTTTTTATTGACTTCAAAAAAAATGTTTACGCCTATGCTATAGTTAGCTGCATAAAAAAAACTTCCTCCTGTTTCTTTACAATCAGCAACGATGTTTTCATATTCATTGAGCCAGCCAGTAGTACCACAAACTACTGGTACTCCAGCGCGAAAGCACTTGCGAATATTTTCTGCAGCTGAATCGGGCCGCGAAAATTCTATTGCAACATCAGCACCTTTCAAGTCACCAATATCAATATACTTGGAGTTGTTGACATCAACACGCAAAACTACTTGATGTCCATTTTTTAGGGCTAATTTTTCAATGGTTTTACCCATTTTGCCATATCCGATTAATGCAATTTTCATAGGATTCGAATTATGAAGTACGTTTATTTAAAAGTAAAGGTAAGTTGTAATCCGGCTTTATAATTTTGTCCACTAAAATTAATCAAAGTCGGTGATGTGTGAAAAGATAAATTATCGCTGACATCAAAATCCAACAGTTGAGAATCGACATAAGCATCTAGAATGTTCAATGTATAAAGTACGCCTGTCAAAATAATACTTAAGTCCCGATTTCTTCGATAAAAATCTTTCCTAACTATGATATCATCGTTGCTCAAATTTGGATAATTATCAACTGTAGCTGGATTGTTATCTGTTCGATTTATTAAGGCACTTTTAAATTTCAAATATTCAGTATTATTTGAATGGATAAAATAATATAACGCCCCAAAACCAGCATATAGAATTGGTAGCTTCCAATATTTATGATTGTAGGCTTGTCCTAGTCCTGGTACAACAGCAGAAAAAAGTGCTGCTTTATTTGCTCGATGCCTAGCTAAAACACTGATGGAATCTTTCTGTTCACTTTGCGCATGAGAGGCAAAGTTCATCAATGATAAAAGAATTAATATGAAAAATTTTTGACTAAAAAATGATCTCATTAATAGTTTACTACGAATCAGTAATTCAATAATTCAAGAATACGATTTAAATCTTCGTCGTTCATAAAAGGAATAATAATTTTGCCACTCCCGTTATTAGCATGTTGCAACTGAATTTTTGCACCAAAATGACTAGTCAAGATGTTCTGGATTTTACTGAATTCGAAAGATAATTGATCTTTCATTTCAGTTTTTTTCTTTTTGATGGTTGACTTATTCCCAGTTTCACGAGCAAGTAATTCTACATCGCGGACACTTAAACTTCTCTTTAAAATTTCTTTAAAAATGTACAGTTGTTTGTCAACGTCCTCTACACCTAGAATAGCTCTTGCATGACCCATTGAAATTTTTCCATCTCTGATAGATGCTTGAATATCTGGTGGAAGTTTTAATAGTCTAAGAAAGTTTGTAACAGTACTTCTGTTTTTTCCTAATCGTTCACTTAGTTCCTCCTGTGTCAAACCGCATTCATCGATTAAGCGTTTATAACTTAATGCAACTTCTAAAGAATTAAGATCCCGACGTTGTATATTTTCTACAATCGCCATTTCAAGCATTCCCTGATCGTTCGCTACTCTGATGTAAGCAGGAATAGTTTTTAATCCTACTAATGCTGAAGCTTTATATCGACGTTCTCCTGAGATAATTTGGTATTTATCATATCCAAGTTTTCTAACCGTTATAGGTTGAATAATTCCTTGCTCTCTGATGGAAGAAGCAAGTTCGGCCAGAGCAGTTTCATCAAAATCAACACGAGGTTGAAAAGGATTTGGCTCTATTTGATCTAATGGAATTTGAGCAATAGATCCAACTACGCCAGATGGTGTATCAGAACCTGACTTAGTAGTCACATCAGTTTCACTATTTTCTAGTAGTGCGCTTAGCCCTTTTCCAAGGGCGCTTCTCTTAATGGTCATCAGATACTGGAATTTTTTTATCGGCTTCTTTGATTTTCGTTAAGTTGTTTTTCTGTAGAATTTCTCTCGCCAAATTTAAATAATTGATAGATCCTTTGCTCGTCGCATCATGCATAATGATGGTTTGACCAAAACTTGGAGCTTCACCAAGTTTTGTATTTCTTTGAATTATTGTGTCGAAAACAATTTGCTGAAAGTGAGTTTTGACTTCTTCAACAACTTGATTTGATAATCTTAATCGGCTATCATACATCGTCAATAAAATGCCTTCTATTTCAAGCTCTGCATTTAATCTGCTTTGTACAATTTTGATCGTATTTAATAATTTCCCTAAACCTTCCAAAGCAAAATACTCACACTGAACAGGAATGATTACAGAGTTAGCCGCTGTCAAAGCATTTATTGTGACTAAACCTAGCGATGGAGAACAGTCAATGATGATGAAGTCATAATCGTCCTGAATTTTATTCAAAACATCTTTCATCTTCCGCTCTCTACTTGGAAGATTAATCATTTCGATTTCTGCACCAACTAAATCGATGTGAGAAGGCAGAAGAAATAAGTTTGGCGTTTCAGTGGCTAAGATAATTTCTTTCGGATCTGCTTCATTGATTATGCATTCATAGATACCAGTCTTAATAGAGCGAGGATCAAAACCAACGCCAGAAGTCGCATTAGCTTGAGGATCGCTGTCAATTAATAACGTTTTATATTCCAAGACTGCCAGACTTGCTGCTAAATTCATTGCAGTAGTTGTTTTTCCAACTCCACCTTTTTGATTTGCAATGGCTATGATCTTTCCCATACTTTTTATTTTTCAAATTCTAACTTAATTCAATTCAATTAAAGTTCTTTTTTCTCGCCTATGTTAAATAGCAATAATTCTTTTCCATTAAACTCAAACTTTGCTTTGGCTTCTGTATGATCAATTTTAATTTGATCAAAAGTATCGTAATGCATTCCAATAATTTTATCACATCGAATAAACTCAGAGGCAATTACAGCATTGTCAATTCCCATTGTGAAATTATTCCCTATTGGAAGAAAAGAATAATTCATTTTTTTGTAATCTCCAATCAGTTTCATATCGTAATGCAATGCTGTATCCCCTGCATAATATATTTTAATGTCTCCTGTTTCGATTAAAAATCCCATTGGATTTCCTCCATAACTTCCATCTGGCAAAGAAGAAGAATGGACGGCATTCACGCATTTAATTTTGCCAAAATCAAATAACCAATGGCCGCCAATATTCATCGAATGTATTTTATCAACTCCTTGGTTTTTTACCCATTCTGTAATCTCATAATTAGAGATTACTACTGCACTTGTCTGTTTGGCCAACATAATTAAATCGGCCAAATGATCCCAATGACCATGAGAGACTAATATGTAATCAGCTTTTATAGATAATAGATCAATTGATTTAGCCAATGGGTTTTGACTAATAAATGGATCGAACAATAATTTTTTACCGCCTAATTCTACTAGAAAGCAGGAATGACCAAAATAAGTTACTTGCATAGTTTAACACAAAATGCAAAAATAAGCGATTTGTAGCATTTCAGTGGGTTAAAGTTACCAACAATTCCCCAAATAGTAGGCTTTTATATTCTTTCAGACGACTACATCGCTTTGTTTGTTCCTTTTCTCAATAGGTGAAATATGAGATTAAGTCTGGTAATCATATTCAGCTAATATTCTTGCGTAATCAATATAAAATATAGATTTAACTGGTTCATGGCAAGATTAACAATGATTTAATAGCATTTTGCCAAATTAATTTCAGACGCTTTTTGCACGTTTAATTATTTTTCTATTTTTGTCACCAACCAACATTTAAATCCTATTCGACTATTATGTCTGATCAAAACAACCAACGTGAAGAAGTATTTTCAAAATCAGTAAGAGCGGGAAAGCGCACCTATTTTTTCGATGTGAAAAGTACAAAGGCCAATGACTACTATCTTACGATTACTGAAAGTAAAAAGCGAATCGGAAATGATGGAGCACCGTTCTATGAAAAACACAAAATTTTTCTTTACAGAGAAGATTTTGAAAAATTTATGGATGGAATGAATGAAGCTTTTGAAAAAGTTCATTCTATTAAAGGAGACGAACCTAGCTTTTCAGCACCTTCTGAACCTGAAAACAATGGAACTTACAGCGATCTGAATTTTGAAGATTTAGGAAGCTAAATCTTTTTAGTCCCGCTAATATCAATCAGCGATTTTTTTTAAATTTTTCCTGCAGATGAAAACCTGTGTGCGATTCTTTGCAATTGATCATTTCATCTGGCGTGCCTTCATAAACAATATTTCCTCCGTTTTGCCCACCATCAGGGCCCAAATCAATTGCCCAGTCTGCGCATTTAATTACTTCGGAGTTATGCTCAATGACCAAAATCGTATTTCCTTGATCAATTAGCATGTCAAAAGACTTCAATAGTTTTTTGATATCATGAAAATGCAAACCAGTTGTTGGTTCATCAAAAATGAATAACGTATGAGAATGATTATTTCCTTTCTGAAGAAATGAAGCAAGTTTAATTCGTTGAGCTTCTCCACCAGAGAGTGTACTCGAAGATTGACCTAAACGCACATACCCTAGTCCTACATCAGCAAGAGGTTTTAATTTGTTGGCTATCTTCGAATCGCTTCCTGATGATTTTAAAATTGGTGTAAAAAATTCGATTGCTTCATCTACTGTCATTTCTAAAATATCGGCAATGTTCTTTCCTTTATATGTTATATCAAGAATTTCTTGTTTGAATCTTTTTCCATCACAGCTTTCACAGACTAAATGGATGTCGGCCATAAACTGCATTTCAATAGTAACTTGACCTTCTCCCTCACAAACTTCGCAACGGCCTCCTTCCACATTGAAAGAAAAATGAGAAGGTTTATATTTTCTTGCTTTTGATAATGGCAGTTCTGAATAAAGACCACGAATTTCATCATAAGCCTTGACATAAGTTACCGGATTACTTCTTGATGATTTTCCAATGGGATTTTGATCTACAAATTCTACCGATTGTAGTTTTGTATAATCGCCGGTAATTTTATCGAAGGCTCCAGTTTGCTCGCCATAGCCGCCATGGATTTTCTTTAGCGCCGGATAAATTACTTTTTTCACTAACGATGTTTTTCCGCTTCC
>JANLRG010000525.1:0-1176 GCA_031361545.1 Bacteroidota bacterium | reverse complement strand
TTGAGAGAAAAAAAGTTTAATTTGGTGAAAAATTGACAATAAAATGATTACACCTGAATTAATTATAAAAAAGAAAAAAACGCCAAAAGTGCCGGATTCTCTTATTTACGAAGTGATGAATGGCAATCCTATTTATTATCGTGGATATAAAAATGTATTATCGGGAAAACTAAGTCAAGAAGGAGTTATGGGTAGTAGCGCACTTCAATCTTTTTTTATTTCTTTATTTGTTGGGTATTTATTACCCAAATTAAAGAATGACTATACAATATTGTACGGTGAATTGGGTCTCAATATGCGAGTAGGCGATAATCTTTCAATGGATATTGCTATTTATCACCGTTCTGATATTACCCTTGAAAGATTGTCGAAGGCGAAATATGCTGATTTTCCGCCGTTAGTAGTTGTAGAAGTAGATACAAAAGCAGCACCTGAGTCAGTGGATAGTTTTGATGAATATTTTGTCAACAAAACTCAAAAGTATTTGGATTTTGGCGTCGAACAAGTTGTTTGGCTTTTTACAAAATCTCGAAAAATATGGGTTGCTAAAAATGATAATAAGCCCTGGTTAATAATGAATTGGCATGATGACATGACTGTTTTAAACCAAACTTTCACTATCAATCAACTAATTGAAGAATATGGATTTGACCCATTAGATTTAAAAATAAATCAATAAAGGAGGTTTGAAATTTAGACCCCCTCAGTATCTAAGCATTATTTAAGTCATTTTTTAAAAAAAATAAAGTCATGGCTTATTCAGATTTTACATTAGATTCACTTGAAGAAAAATTTGGCGTGAAAAATCAAAGAGTTTTTCTTTTTAGTGAATTATCACCCGTAGAACCGAGTGATGACTTGAAAGATGACTTGGCAGATGCTCAAACGCTTCCATTAAGGACAGAGAAAGCAAAATCTGAATTGATTTTAATTCCTATTTTGAGAGCTTTGCGAAAACAGCATCAACAATATTTTACGATATATTCTGGCGAAAATCTTAATGTAGATGCCGCTAATGGCTTAAATGGTGAATGTGATTTTATTTTAGCAAAAGATATTGGCTCATATTCCATCAATTATCCCATAATTCAAGTTGTAGAAGCCAAAAAAAATGATTTAGATATTGGTATTCCGCAATGTGCCGCCCAAATGCTTGGTGCAAAAATGTTTAATCAA
>JANLRG010000581.1:0-1660 GCA_031361545.1 Bacteroidota bacterium | reverse complement strand
GTGGTGGTGAAATCCGTGGTCAAATGGTTTTCGAGACAGATTATTTGTTTGCGGCGCTCGCTACGGGTCCACAGGAAGTGCCTGCTACAACAAGTACAGGTACGGCATTGGGTAGTTTTTCATTGTCAAGATTGGGTAATCGTTTGGATTATAAAATCGTTGCTAATGGCTTGACGGGTCCAATCACAAACGCGCATTTACACTTTGGCTCATTCGGTAGGGCGGGTGCTGTGGCGTTGCCTATCACTTTTGATGCAACGAATACGATGACGGGTAGTTTGACTTTAACAGGACCGATTCTGGACAGTTTGTTGAATTCAAAGCTATACCTTAATATTCATACGGCTGCTAATCCTAATGGTGAAGTGCGCGGACAAGTGGATTATCAAAACGATGGTATTGGTTTTGATGGACTCATTGAAGGGGCACAAGAAGTGCCGACAACGACATCAACTGCGAAAGGCTCGTTTTTTGCCAATATTCGCTCAACCCTTGATACGATGGATTACGCCGTTCAAGTCAATGGTTTGACACCGACTGCTGCGCATTTTCATAAAGGTGTCCCTGGGGTAAGTGGTGGTGTTATTGTCGCTTTGACGAGCATTGGTGCGGCATCTCAAAACCTATATGGTGGCAAAGTTGCTTTGACACCTGCGATTTTCGATGCAATTATCAGAGACAGTTTTTATTTGAATATTCATACGACGGCGAACCCTAATGGTGAAATTCGCGGACAAGTTTTGTCGCTTATGCGGACGAGTTTGGTGGCTAACTTATGCGGTGGTCAAGAAGTCCCTGCGGTGAGTACAACGGCTTCGGGTGCAAGTTTTATCTCATTATCGCGTGATAAAACCAATCTATTTTTGGATGCTGTGACGAATGGTTTGAGTACGGACGCCAATGGTGCACATATTCATAGAGGTGCAAAAGGCATTGCAGGTCCAGTGAGTATCAACCTTACGGGCGCACTTTCAGGCAATGCGGTTCGTGGCTCCGTGAGCGGACTTGGTGCGGCACTTGCCGACTCAATTGCCACTGGTTTGTCGTATATCAATTTCCATACGACTGCTAACGCGGGTGGTGAAATCCGTGGACAAATGGGTGCTGATTTGGTTCAAGAGTGTTTGGCTAACAGTGTTTTAGAATTGAATGGTGAAAAATTCATCGTTAAAGTGGCACCAAATCCTGTTTCCGAGCGCCTTAATGTAACCTTTGAAAGCAACGAACAATTCAATGCACAAATCATTGTTTCTGACTTAGCTGGTCGTCAAATATCGGCTAAAAAGGTCGAAATACTGAGGGGGGGCAACAACGTGGATGTGAATATGTCGAATATTAATTCGGGTATTTATTTCATTCAATTGCGCCAAGCGAATCGTTTATTATTTACAGAAAAGGTTGTAAAGAATTAATTATAGGTAGGATAAGTAGTTAGTATAAGTAGTTGTAGTACGCCTTAAAGGCGTGCTACAACTTACACAACTTACAAAGTTAAAACCACCCCTCAGTATTGACGGGTGGTTTTTCGTTTTTTAAACAAATAAAAAAATAAAACGCCCTTCATTCAATTTTTCAAAAACTCATCCGTCAAACCTTCTACAACGTTAAGTTGTTTACATTTGCGTTTTTAAAAAAATAGACACCACAAAGACACAAAGTT